>JAFAAX010000057.1 GCA_023426345.1 Actinomycetes bacterium | reverse complement strand
GCCCGGCGGGTGCGGATGGGCCGATGCCGGCCTGGGGCGGCCGGCGCGGACCGGTGCGGCGCGTCGACGCGGCCGGGACCAAGTTCCCAGGCCCCTGACGGTTCAAGGATTCAAACAAATGTTGTCTGAACTGGGAAAATGCAGCCCGAATGGCACACGGGTCTGCGACCAAGGTCCTAGAGTGGGATCGTCGGGCCCATTGACGAGCCCGAGGTGATGACGGATGACAAGGACGTGATCAGATGACTGAGACGATGCTGGCCGAGCGCTTCTATGCCGAGGGGAAGCGGATCGCGCTGGAGGAGATCCCGATCCCGGAGCCCGGGCCGGGTCAGGTGCGGGTCCGCGTGGAGTACTGCGGGATCTGCCACTCCGACATCTCACTGATGAACGGGACGTTCCCGCCCCAGCTGCCGGTGGTCACGCAGGGCCACGAGGCCTCGGGGACCATCGACAAGCTCGGCCCCGGCGTCACGGAGTGGGAGGTCGGCGACCGGGTGATCCCCTCCGCCGGCCGCCCCTGCCTGAAGTGCCGGCGCTGCCGGCGAGGCGATTTCCAGAACTGCCTCGACCTGCAGCTCATGGCCTTCGCCTACGACGGGGCGTGGGCCCAGTACACGATCGCGCAGTCGATGGGGCTCACCCGCGTCCCCGACGAGGTGGACATGAAGGAGGCCGCGATCCTGGCCGACGCCGTGTCCACGCCGTTCGGCGCCGTCGTCCGCACCGGCAAAGTCCACCCCGGCAACGCGGTCGGCGTGTGGGGGCTGGGCGGCGTGGGCACGCACATCGTCCAGCTCGCGCGCCTGGCGGGCGGCGTGCCCGTCATCGGCATCGACGTCGACGACTACGCGTTGGAGCGCGCGCGGCGCCTGGGCGCCGACCACGTGTTCCGCTCCGACGACCCCGATCTGCTCGCGAAGATCACGGAGGCGACGGGCGGACGCATGATCGACGTCGCCTTCGACGCCGTCGGCATCCGCACGACGCTGCGCCAGGCCGTCGCCAGCCTGGACCAGGGTGGGCGCGTGGTCGTGGTCGGGATGTCCGCCCAGGAGGTCGCGCTGGGGACCTCGGTCACCGAGTTCAACCTGGCCGAGAAGCAGATCCTCGGCCACACGGGCTACAAGAACCAGGACATCGCGATGCTCGCGGAGATGCTGCGCTACGGCCGCCTGAACGTCTCCGAGTCGGTGTCCGAGGTGGTCCCGCTCCGCCAGATCCAGACCGGGATCGACCACCTGGAGGACAAGACCGGGCATCCGATCCGCATCCTCGTCGACCCCTGGGCCTGAGTCCCCACGACCCCATCACCGCGAGGTTCGCCCATAGCGAGTGCCGAGATTCTCGGTCACCCGGATGGGCGAACCTCGCGATCAGTGGGCGACGACGCCGATCATCTCCCCGCCCAGGCCCAACAGGGCCCGCACGTTGTGGGCGATGCGCTCCTCGACGCCGATCGGCCGGTTGCCCGCGATGTGCGGAGTGATGAGGATGCCGGGCGCGTCCCACAGAGGCGAGTCCGCCGGCAGCGGCTCGGTGGCGGTCACGTCCAGTGCGGCGCCCCCGAGGCGGCCGTCGCGCAGCGCGGCCACGAGGGCGTCCTCGTCGACCGTGGACCCGCGGCCGACGTTGACGACCACGGCGCGGTCCGGCAGGACTGACAGGGCGTGGGCGTCCAGGATGCGCGCGGTGTCGGGGCGCGTCGGCAGCACCATCACCAGGACGTCGGTGGAGGACAGCGCCGCGTCGACCTCTTCCCGGGACGAGCCGGCGACGGGGAATCCGGCGCGCTCCCCCGACGTGTGCGCGATCCCCGTCACGGTCGCCCCCATCGCATCGAACGTCCGCGCGATCTCCTGGCCGATCGCCCCCAAGCCCCAGACCGTCACCTGCGAGCCGATGAGCGTCGTCACGGCGTCCGTCGGGTGGAGGCTGTGGGTTCCGGCGAGCTCGGAGGCCCACCGGTGCTCCGCGCGGGCCCGCTCGCACAGGGGAATCGAGCGCAGCGCGGCCAGGGCGAGGGCCAGCGCGTGCTCGGCCACCGTCCGATCGTGGAAGTGGAGGCCCTTCGTGATGACGACATCGGAGGGCAGACCCAGTGCGAGCAGCGCGTCCGGGCCCGCCGCCAGCGTCTGCACCCAGCGCAGGCGCGGAAGGCCGCCAAGGAAGTCCCCCACCGTCGGGCTCTGCCCCCAGATCACGACGGCCTCGGCGTCGCGATGCTCGACGGGCACCGGGCGGGACTCGTCGACGGGGAGGATCTGCACGTCCTCGGGAACGTCGATGTCGCCCAGGGCGATCGTGTCCGAGATCAGGATCTTCATGGTGTCCCTTCCGATGTCCGGGTGAGTCGGGCGCGGGCGCCCTCGTCCCCAGTGTGCCCCCTCGGGGGCGGGAAGGAGGGCGGGAGGGGACGGGCCCCCGAGCCGGTAGGCTGGATCCATGGGAAAAGCCAGTCGCCGCAAGAAGGTCGCCGCCTCCAACACCCGGCCCGCGCCGCGGGCGCCGATCCCGTTCCGCGAGCGTCCCTTCGACGGACTCGCCTGCGAGGTCGAGCTGGTCGCGATGAGGGAGTTCATCCCGTGCGCCACGATGACGGCGCGCACCACCGCTGAGCACGGCGGCGTCGAGTTCGACTTCGTCACGCTGCTGCCCGACGGACATGCCGCGATGGTCCGCGGGGACGGGCGCATCCTGGTGGGCGTGCAGACCCGGTTCCAGTCGGGGGACCTCTCCCATGACGCGGGCGGCGCGCTTGCGGCGGCGATCGCCCGGCAGCTCGAGGGCGAGGAGGGCATCGTCGACATCGACGTGCGCGACCCCGCTCCGCGGCTCCAGGACCTTCTCGACCAGACGGTGGAGCCCGACCTGCGCCTCTCGGACGACTTCGGGTACTGGTTCGATCCGGAGGCCGAGATCACCCCGGAGATGGAGCGCGCGCTCGAGCAGAACCGCGCCGACGTGGTCCCCACCGCGGACATCCCCGGAGTGCCCGGCATGTACTGGTGCGAGATGAACCGGACCTTCATCCGCTATGTCACGGACTATCCGGAGTCCCGCCTGTTCGCCGCGCTGGCCCGCCTGCAGGTCGCCGGGCGCGCGGGCATCGGGCGCGGATCGCGGTTCGTCGGCGCCTTCCGCGCGTGCGGTCTGGCCATCCCGGTCTTCGAACTGGCCGACGGCACGCGCCCGGAGGATGTGGCGGCGGACGCGAAGGGTCTCGCGGACGCCCTGGCCGAGGCGATCGAGGTCGTCGATCCGCTGACCGTTGAGGAGCGCCGAGCCCGCGACGGGCTGGTCTCGCGTCAGGTGACCATCCGGTAGGCGGCTCTAGAATCGGACCATGGATTCCCGCCCCGACTCCCATCCTCGGGCGACGCACGGCGATCCCCAACGGGTCGCTGCCATCATCACGGCCCACAACGCTGGTCGCGACATCGCGTCCACTGTGCGCTCGTGCCGCGCCATCCCCGGCGTGGACCTGCTGGTCGTCGTCGATGACGGCTCCGACGACGACACCGGGAGGAACGCGCGCCAGGCCGGCGCCGTGGTCGTCCGCCATTCGGTGACGCGCGGACGGGCGTCCGCCCTGGAGACCGGTGTCAAGGTCGCGGCGATGCGCGACCGCGCGGACTGGCCGCCCCGGCTGCTCCTCACGCTGTCCGCGGACCTCGGCGAGTCGGCGGTCGAGGCCTCGGCGCTGGTGGAGGCCGTGCGCGCCGGCCAGGCCGACTGTGCGTGCGCGGCGCCGCCCGCCACATCGCTCCTGGTCGGGCACACCATGGCCGAGAACCGGGCCCGATGGGGCATCCGGGTGCTCACTGGATGGGAGCCGCAGGCGCCGCTGTCCGAGCAGCGGTGCCTGACGCGGGCGGCCGTCACGGCGGCGATGCCGTTCTCCACGGGGTACGGCCTGGAGATCGGGGTGACGGTCGACCTGCTGGTGGCCGGTTTCCGCCTGATCGAGGTGCCCTGCACGTTCACGCATCTGGGCTCGGATCGCACCATCGGCGAGCTCAACCGCGTGGCCCGCCTGAGCGATGCGCTCCTCGCGATCCAGCAGCGGTTGCTGCGCGGCGTGCGCCTTCCCGCCCGGGTCCGTCGCGCGGCCTCGAAGAGGCAGCGGGCAGGGGCACCCTACCTCGATGACGCGGCGCTGGCGATGCTGGCGGAGGACGCGGGCGGTCCCGGCGCGGCCGGCGCGCGGGCCGACGCATGACGGGGACGGATCCGGCGGATGCGCCGGCGCTCGACCTGGTCGTCGGCCCGGACGGCCTGGCCCGCCCCGCGTGGGCGGCCGTCGACCCCCTGATGCGCGAGTACTACGACACGGAATGGGGCATGCCCGTGCGTGACGAGCGCGGCGTGTTCGAACGGCTCAGTCTGGAGGCCTTCCAGTCGGGCCTGTCCTGGGCGACGATCCTGCGGAAGCGGCCCGCGTTCCGGCGCGCGTTCGCGGACTTCTCCCCGGAGGCGGTCGCGGCGTTCGGTCCCGGCGATGAGGAGCGGTTGATGGCGGACGCGGGTATCGTCCGCAACCGCGCGAAGATCCGCGCGACGGTGGGCAACGCGCGGGCCGTCGTCGCCCTGCGCGGCGGATCGGGGGCCGTCGGCGGGACGGCCGGCGCGGACCCGTCGCGGGATCTGGCGGAGCTGGTCTGGTCCTACCGGCCGGCGTCGACGCCGACGCCGCGCACCCTGGCCGAGATCCCCACGCAGTCGCCGGAGTCCGTGGCCCTGGCGAAACGGCTGCGGAGCCTCGGTTTCCGGTTCGTCGGTCCGACGACGATGTTCGCGCTCATGGAGGCCATCGGGATCGTCGACACCCACCTGCTCGGCTCTCACCGCCGCGGCAGTTCGGGCGTCTGGCCCGCCTGACCTGCCCGCGTGACCTGGCTCGCTTGTCCATGTGGTGGGGCGCGCGCAGGCTTGCGCGCGAACCGCCCTTCACCAGTGCGGTCCGGTGAGGGATGGAATCGGCCCCCTGGTGATCAGGCGCGCGCGCCCGTCATGTCGCGCAGCGCATCGATGCCCGTTGGAGTCTCTGCGAGGAAGGGCACGACTGCGAGGCGGTCGCACTGCGCGCGGGCGGCAGCGACTGGCCCAGCCTCCGCGAGGGCGCGCCGACGCAGCAGGGGACTGGTCGTGTCGGTGGCGTCCACGGAGCGGTTGACGACCCATGCCCACGGCCGGATGCCTGCTCGTTCCAGATCGGCTTGAAGATCACTGGCTTCCAGGACGGGAGTTGTCTCGGGCAGGGCGGCGACGACAATGCGCGTGAGTTCGCGGTCCTGGAGGCGGGCGAGCGGAGTGGTGTCGGCGAGGTCGGGGTTGTTGCGGGTGACTTCGCGGTGGTAGGAACCAGTGGCGTCCATGAGCAGGAGGGTGTGGCCCGTGGGGGCGGTGTCCATGACGACGAGGCGGTGGTCTGCCTGTGCCACGGCCTGGGAGAAGGCGTGGTAGACGGCCACTTCCTCGGTGCATGGGGAGCGGAGATCCTCAGCGAGGTTCGCGCGACCCTCATCGTCCAGCGAGGCGCCCTTGGTGGCCATGACATGGTCGCGGTACTCGCGGGTGGCGGCCTCGGGGTCGATGGAGGACACCTCGAATGGCGCCCCGTGCGGGCCGAGGGTCCACGCGAGATGCGCCGCTGGGTCAGTGGTGGTGAGCAACACGTCCTTGCCGAGGTCCGAGAGTCCGACTGCGATCGCGGAGGCGAGCGTGGTCTTGCCCACCCCTCCCTTGCCCACCACCATGACGAGGCCGTGATCGCCAACGGCGAGTTCGCCGATGAGGCGAGAGAGCCCGCGCCCTTCGAGGTGCGCGCCCACCGGACGGGCCGTGTCATGGGGGGCCTCGTCAGGGGCGTCCGACAGGAGCGAGCGCAGGGCGGAGAGCCCGACGATGTCCGCGCCTCGAAGCGTGAGCGTGTCCGTGGCGAGGCCCGTGAGGTTCTCGGGCATGGCGGCGATGGCCGCCTGCTCCGAGCACCGCATCGAGCGTGCGAGGGGGTCGGCCTCGGCGCCCTCGGGGAGTACGCCGTTGATCACCAGGTGCGTCGCGAGGATGCCGGCCTCCGCGAGTTCGTCGGCGGTGCGCGAGGCCTCCGCGAATGAGGTCGTCTGCGGGCGTGTCACCAATGCCAGGCGGGTGCGGGCAGGATCAGCAAGGGCGGCGAGCGCGCTGGCATAGGTGGCGCGGGCCTTCTCCAAGCCCGACATCGGGCCGAGGCACGAGGCGTCGCCTAAACCGTCTTCGAGGAAGCCGGTCCACTCCCCGGGCAGTTTCAAGAGCCGGACGGTGTGCCCGGTGGGAGCCGTGTCGAACACCACATGGTCATAGGCGCGGGTTGCCGCCTCGTCGGCCAGCAGACTGGTGAACTCGTTGAAGGACGCGATCTCCGTGGTGCATGAGCCCGACAGCTGCTCGGCGGCCGCCGCGAGGTCCCGCGCGGAGAGAATGTCGCGCACGGGGGCCAGGGCTCTGCGGCGGTATTCCTCCGCGGCCTCCTCGGGGTCGATCTCCAGCGCATCAAGGCCGACCACCGCGGCGATCGGAGTGATGCGGTTGCCGATCGCCTGGCTGAACACCTGGGCGATGTTCGAGGCCGGGTCTGTTGAGACCAGCAGGATCCGTCGACCCATTCCTGCCAGTTCGACCGCAGCCGCGCACGCGACTGAGGTCTTGCCGACTCCCCCTTTGCCGGTAAGGAGCAGGAATCGGGGCACGTCGTGCAGGAGCCGCCTCATGCGCGCTCTCCGGGCGTGGCGCCGACGGGAGCGGGACGCCTGCAGCACGGTGCCTTGACCGTGCAACACTGCGGGTCGTCGCTCTCCTGCGCAGTCCCTTGGCAGCATGGGGCGGTGTCCGCGGACGCATCCAGTCCGGCGAACCTCGCGAGCTCTGCACGCGTGGGATACCTGGCGGTCACCGCTGTCACACCATCGACGACGACCAGGGGCAGGCCGTCCGCGCCCACCGTTTGCAGGTAGGCGCGTGCGATCTCCGAGTCAGCGAAGGCGGCTGGGTCCTGGGCGAGGTTCGCGCGTCTGATATCACCACCTTGGCGCGCCACCCAGTTCACATCCGCGGTGAACGCCACCAACGCTTGGTTGGGGTCAGCGCCGCACACGCCCGTGTTGCAGCAGAGAGGTCCTTCATAGACAGAGATCATCGCACGTCCACCCTTCAATGAATCGAAGTCTATCGATGTGACGGAGTCAAGCAGACGTATCGACATTTGTCAATGTCGCTAGGTACCATGTCCCCATGACCGCCGTTGCTGTTTCCCTGGCCGGTGCCACTACCGTCGCGCCAGACCCCGCCCCGCCCCTGTCGATCCAGCGCGCCGAGAGAATCGCCGGGGTCTTCAAGGCGCTGTCGGACCCCGTCAGGGTGCGCCTGCTGCACCACATCTCCGCCAACTGCTGTTCGTCGGTGTGCGTGTGCCACATCCCTGACGATCTGGGGATCACGCAGCCGACCTTGTCGTATCACCTGTCCAGGCTGCTCAAAGCAGGCCTCATCTCCAAGCAGATGCGGGGCAAGTGGGCCCACTACACCGCCACCACCGAAGGGCTCGCGATCATGCGCGACTATCTCAGCGACCTCGCTCCGGCCGAGCTCGGTGAGTCGCGCTGCGCGTGTCCTGCGCCCGATGGCTGCTGACACTCCGCCGTCCCCCGCACCTCGCACCGTGTCCACACAGTGTCAGGAGCCCGTCATGACACCCACCCGCCGTCCGTCGATCATGTTCGTGTGTGTGCACAACGCGGGTCGGTCCCAGATGGCAGCTGCCTTCGCTTGTCATCTGTCCGGCGGGCAGGTCGAGGTCCGCTCCGCGGGGACCGAGCCGGCCGCTGAGATCCACCCGACCGTCGTCGAGGCGATGGCCGAGGTCGGCATCGACCTGGCCGGAGAACAGCCGAAGATCCTCAGTGGAGAGGCCGTGGAGGCCTCCGACGTCGTCATCACCATGGGATGTGGCGACACTTGCCCCCTTTTTCCTGGCGTGCGGTACGTGGACTGGGAATTCGACGATCCTGCGCAACGCCCGCTCCCGGAGGTGCGTTCCATCCGCGACGCCATCCACAGTCGTGTGAGTGAACTGCTCACCGACCTGGGAATCGATGTTCCCCGGACCTGACGGCGCGTCTCCTGCAGACCCGGTCAGGCGGCGCGGCGCAGGCGCAACGAGTTCAGCACGACGAACACCGACGAGCAGGCCATCGCCGCGGCCGCGATCATCGGGTTGAGCAGGCCGGCGATCGCCAGGGGGATCATCAAGACGTTGTAGAAGAACGCCCAGAACAGGTTCTGCTTGATGATCCGCAGCGTGCGGCGGGACACGCGGATGGCGGTGGCGGCCGACGTCAGCTCCGAGTTGACCAGCGTGATGTCCGCGACCTGGATCGCGACGTCCGTGCCAGACCCCATCGCGATGCCGAGTCCGCCGTGTCCGGCCTGCGCCAGGGCCGCCGCGTCGTTGACGCCGTCGCCGACCATCGCGACGGTGCGCCCGTCCTCCTGCAGCGAGGCGATCACGTCGCGCTTCTGGTCGGGCAGCACCTGGGCGATGACGCGCTCGATGCCGACCTGATGGGCGACGTGGCGGGCCGCGGCCTCGTTGTCGCCGGTGAGCAGGATCGGCTCGATGCCGAGGTCGCGGAGCTGTCCGACCGCGGTCACCGAACTCGGCTTCACCGTGTCGCGCACGACCAGCACGGCGCGGGCCCGAGCCCCCGGCAGCTCCATCGGCAGCACGCGCGCCCGGGTGGGGGCGCCGGAGGGGGTGCGCTCCAGGGTCGCCGTCGCCGTTCCCCCCAGTGACGAGGGCGCCCCCGTGGTGGCGTCCGCAGGTCCGGTGGCCTGTCCGACGGCGCCGTCGTGATCGGAGCGGGAGCGGACGGTCCCGTGGTACCCGGCGTTGTTGACGACCTCCTCCAGTTGGGCGCTGGAATAGGGCTGGGACAGCGTGATCGCCGCGGACTCGGTGGCCAGGTTGACGCTGGCCTGGACGCCGGGCAGCTTCTTCAGCTTGCGTTCGACCCGGTTGACGCACGACGCGCAGGTCATGCCCTGGACGTCCATGTCGATGCGGATCAGGCCGGGGCCGTCCTGGACGCCCGCCAGCAGCTGGTCGGCGCGGGCGATCGCCGCGGCGGCCTCCGTGGACGGACCGGCGGCGGCCGGGCCGTCGCTCCAGTCCGGGACGGTGGCCAGCAGGACGGCGGAGGCGCCGGTCTGCTCGGCACTCTGCGCGGCGCGGGCCAGGGACGCAGGAATGTCCACCCCCAGTTCCCGGAGCCAGGACAGGCGCCCCACCAGGACGAGCTCACCCCCGTCCGGAGAAACGGCGGTCTCGTCCGATCCGGCCGCACCGGAGGGCACCAGGACCGACACGCCCAGTCCGGCGTGGTTCGTGAAGCCGGTGACGGCCTCCGGCGCGACACCGGCGGCCGCCGCGCCGGCAACGACCGCGCGCGCCAGCGGGTGCTCGGA
>JAFAAX010000094.1 GCA_023426345.1 Actinomycetes bacterium | reverse complement strand
GGCCCGCAGGCCCGCGCCCCTCCCGGTCGCTCCTCGCAGAGGACGACGGTCAGCTCATCACGGCTGGTTCGTCGTCTCGATGACCAGCGAGCCGTCGGCGATCTGCTTCTGCAGGTCCTCCAGCTTGCTCTTGAGCTCGGAGGAGACCTTCGAGTCCCAGTCGTGGAACGGAGCAATGCCGACGCCGCCGTTGGCGAGCGTGCCGACGTAGTCCTCAGAGGTCCACGCGCCGTCCTGGACCTGCTTAACGGTGTCGAAGACCGACTGGCCGATCTCCTTCATCACGGAGGTGATGATGATCGAGCCGTAGTCGGGGTTCGTCAGGTAGCCGTCGGAGTCGACCCACACGACGTTGACGTTGCCGGCCTCCTTCGCGGCGGCCAGCGTGCCGGCGCCGACCGGGCCGGCGACGGGCATGATGATGTCCGCGCCCTGCTGGATCAGCTGCTCGGAGAACTGCTTGCCCTTCGAGACGTCGTCGAAGTCGCCGGTGGCCATGCCGGTCTGCTTCTCCTTGTCCCAGCCGAGCAGCTGGACGGAGGTGCCGTTGTCCTCGTTGTACTTCGCGATGCCGTCGGAGAAGCCGTCGGCGAAGATCGCGGTCGACGGGATCTGGCCGCCGAGGAACGTGCCGACCTTGCCGGTGCTGGTGAGCCCCGCGGACGCGTAGCCGGCCAGGTAGGCGGCCTCAGCGGTGTTGAAGACGAGGGCCTTGGTGTTGTCCGCGGGCGTCTCGAACGTGGAGTCGACCAGCGCGAACTTGATGTCCGGGTTCGCCAGCGCCGCCTGGTCGAGGGCGTCGGCCATCAGGAAGCCGACGCCGATGATGACGTCGCAGTTGCCCTGGACCATGTTCTGGATATTCGAGGCGTAGTCGGAGTCGGACTGGGACTCCGCGTAGGCGACCTCCACACCGAGCTCGTCCTTCGCCTTCTCCATGCCGTCCTTGCCGGACTCGTTGAACGACTTGTCCTCGAAGCCGCCCATGTCCGAGACCATGCAGGCCTTGACGGTGCCGCCGGCGGCAGCGCCGCCGCCGGACTCGGTGCCGGACGCGCTGGATTCACCCGACTGCGAGGGCGCCGACCCACAACCCGCGAGTGCGAGAGCAGCCGCAGCGGCGACGGCTCCGACCTTCAGGGAGTTCTTCACTGTGTTTCCTCCTGGGACCTCAGAGAATGCGCCGGATTGCGGCGCGCCCGGCAATCCTATGCCCGAGATCACGTGAGAACGGCCGGGTTGACCCAATCGTTATCGAGCGTGTGAGGTCGCGCACTCCCTCACAGGAGGTCGGCCCGTCCCGCGCCGCGCAGCGCGTCCACGACCCTCTTGACGTCCTGGGCGGCGTCGCGCCGGGCCACGAGCACCGCGTCGGAGGTGGTGACGACGACGAGGCCCTCGACCCCGACCAGCGCCACCGTCTGCCCGGATCCGCCGTCGAACACGGAGGACCCCGCCGCCTCGATCCGCACGACGTCGTCGGTCCCGTCCGCCAGCGCGGCGAGCGCCTCGAAGTCCCCCAGGTCCGTCCAGCCCAGGTCCCGATCCGCGGGCACCACGGCGACGCCCCCCTGGGCGGCGACGGGCTCGGCGACCGCATGGTCGATCGCGATCCGCGTGAGCGTCGGCCACACGCGCTCCAGGACGGCGGCGCCCCGGTCGGCCTCCCACGCGCGGGCGATGTCCGTCAGGCCCTCGGCGAGCGCCGGGAGCTGCCGGCCGAGATGGTCCATCAGCACCCCGGCGCGCATGACGAACATCCCGGCGTTCCACAGATACCCGTCGGCGACATGGCGCCGGGCCGTCTCCGCGTCGGGCTTCTCGACGAAGCGCTCCGCCAGGCGCGCTCCGGGCGCCCCCTCCAGCGGGGCGCCGGGCCGGATGTAGCCGTAGGCCGTCGACGCCTCGGTCGGCGTGATGCCGATCGTCGTCACGTATCCGGCGCGGGCCGCCGCGCCCGCCGCGTCCAGCGCCTCCAAGAAGAGATCGGACCGCGCGATGACGTGGTCGGCGGCGAAGGAGCCGACCACCGCATCGTCCCCGTGCTGCTCGCGCACGAGCGCCGCGGCCCACCCGATGGCCGGCATCGAGTCGCGCCCCGACGGCTCGACGAGCAGGCGGCGGTCCGTCCGCGATCCGTCGAACTCGGGCAGTTGGGCGACGACGGCGTCCGCGTGCCGGGCGCCCGTGACGATCGTCACTGAGGCCGCGCGCGGCTCCATCCGGTCGACGGTGGCCTGGAGGAGTGTGCGGCCCGAGCCTGTGAGGTCGAGGAGGAACTTCGGGCGGTCCTGGCGCGACAGGGGCCACAGCCGGGTGCCCGCCCCGCCCGCGGGGATGATGACATGCAGATCAGCGTTCATGGCAGGCGCCTTCCGGGGACGAGGGGGAGGCGGGGGCGGCCAGGAGCCACGCCCGCCGGCAGGCCGAGGCCGTCAGGGCCACGACCGCGAGATTGCGGACGACCATCAGCAGCGTGCCCACGAGGAACCACGGACCCGTGTCCCCCGCGTACAGCCAGCCGTAGGTCGTGGGATAGGACAGCTGGGTGAGGCCGCACGTGAGGATCATCGTCGGCGCCCACCACGCGGGCACCGCACCCGTGCGTCGTCCCCACCCGCAGGCGACCGCGACGATGGGCGCCCACCACATCATGTATTGCGGGGAGAAGACCTTGTCCGTCACCAGGAAGACGCCGACCAGCGAGGCCGCCGCCACCGCGACCGTCAGCGGATCGGCGCGGCGGGTGCGCCACAGGCGCACGCAGATCGCGACGATCCAGGCGACCAGGGCGATCTGGGCGATCGAACCCGCGACCAGGGTCGCTGCGATGCCGGGACCGGTGAAGTCCCACGAGTTCGCCTCCGACAGGGCCGCCGACCACGGCCACGGCGCCACGAGCCGGGCGAGCAGGACCCATGTGGCCAGGACAGACTCGACCTGGAGGCCGCGCCCCGACTGCCAGGTGAGGGGGCTGAGGAGACGCCCCCATCCGGCCGCCGCCACCGAGACCAGGACGAGGGCGGCGCCGGTCGCGACGAAGCCGAGGATCTCGCGGCGCCGACGCGGGCGGTCGCCGAGCACCAGCGGCCAGGCGACGACGGGCCACAGCTTGATGCCGGCGCCCAGGGCCACGCACACGGACCACCAGGGCCATGCGCGCCGCCCTGGCGCCCCGGACGCGTCCGTCCCCCCGTCCGCCTCAGCGGCCCGTCCGTCACGCCGCCCTGGCGCCGTGGAACCCGTCCGCGCCCGCGACTCGCGTGCCAGCGCCACGGCTCCCGCGGCCAACAGGAGGCCGGGCAGCAGGTCGAAGCGGTAGAGGGTGATCGGCCCCAGCGCACCCACGCTGAGGAGCAGGACGACCGCCGCCGTCTCGCCGGCGCCCGAGGGACTCCACGACCCCGTCCGTCGACGCCCCGGCCGTGTCTCGCCCTCGCCCGCGGGGAGGACGTGAGCGCACCGTCCCTCCGCTCCCGCGGCGTCATGCCCGTCCGCGCCGGCACTCCCCTCCGCGCCGGCGCCGCCCGGCAGAAGGGCGAGCGTCGCGGCGCCTCCGGCGACGAGCAGCAGCGAGACGCCGACGAACACGGCCCGGTAGGAGGCCTCGGTGGAGACCACCAGGGTCGGCAGCCAGAGCAGCAGCATGATGGGCGTGGGGTACTCGCGCAGCACCTCCGCGAAGCCGTACTGCCCGGCCAGCTCCGCCCAGGCGCGGTAGTACCCGACGTCGTTCTCGATCGTGCCGGCGGGGGTGAGGACGCTGGAGATCAGCAGCGCGGCGCCGGCCAGCGCGCCCGCGCCGGCGATCCTCCTCCACCCGGATCGCCGCGGCGCGACGGCGCGCGGACGGTGACGGCCGCCGCCCCCGCCCGGGACCGCCGTGTTCGCGGCGGGCGCCTCGTCGGGAGAGTCTGCGGACGCGGGCAGGGAGCCGCCGGCGGCGGGGTCGACGACGCAGACGCGCGCAGGAGCCTCGGCGGGCGGGCCGGCGAGGCCGCCGGCAGCGGGGTCGACGGCGGGCAGCGAAGGGGGCACCCGCCCATGGTAGGGGTCCAGCCCCCACAGGGGACGCGGCGACGCCCCTGAGAAGATCCGACTTCCCAGGGGCGTCGCCCTCGTCAATGATCGGGGCGCGCGACGGCGGGAATCACCCGCGCGCGACGGCCCGACCGGTTCCGCCGCTCACTCGGCCGCGGGGGCCTCGCCCTCAGCGGACGCGCCCTCAGCCGGGGCCGCAGGCTCGTCGACGACGTTCTCGACGATCTCCGTGACGGAGATGAGGTCCTCCTCCGCGTCGCGCAGCACCGTGACGCCCTTCGGCAGAACGAGGTCCTGGACGCGGACGACGGCGCCGGCCTCCAAGCCCGTGATGTCGACCTGGATCTCCTCGGGGATGTCGGTCGCCGGGGCGGACACCGGCACCGTGTAGTCGTCGATGTTGTGCGTGGTGCCGGGGGCGGACTCGCCGACGACGACCAGCGGCACGGTGACCTCGACCTTCTCGCCGGCCTTGACGGCCAGGAAGTCGACGTGGAGCAGCGCGCGGGACACGGCGTGGACCTGCACGTCCTTGACCAGGGCCAGCTGCTGCTTGCCCTCGATGGTGATCTCGACCAGGGCGTTCTTCTGCGAGCGGACGATGAGGAACAGGTCGTGCTCCGGGACGTCCAGGTGGACGGGCTCGCCGCCGTGGCCGTAGAGCACCGCCGGGACCAGGTTCGCGCGCCGCGCCCGGCGGGCCGCCCCCTTGCCGAACTCGGTGCGGATCTGGGCGACCAGGATGTTGTCGTTCTCGCTCATGGGTGCTCCCTCGTTGAGGGCCCGGCAGATGCCGGACCGGTGGGTCGGTGTCCTCGCGCCGACGCGACGGACCTCTGACACCTCATGAGGGCCCTGTCGATCACGGCGCCGCCGCCGAGCCCGCCGCGGAGGCCGGGACCCCCGCCGCCGGGGGCACGAGGCCACCCGCCCGACTGCGTCGCCCTCGCCGGAGCAACCCGTGAATCCTACGCCGCGGACGCGGCCTCAGGCCACTCCGTCGAACAGCGATGTGACCGATCCGTCCTCGAAGACCTCCTTGATGGCGCGGGCCAGCAGCGGCGCGATCGGGAGGACCGTGAGGGTGTCGAAGCGCTTGTCGGGGGTGATCGGCAGGGTGTCGGTGACGACGACCTCGGTGGCGCCGGACTCGGCCAGGCGGCGCGAGGCAGGATCGGAGAGGACCCCGTGGGTGGCGGCGACGATGACGGACTCGGCGCCGGCCTCGCGCACGACCTTGATGGCCTCGGAGATCGTGCCCGCCGTGTCGATGAGATCGTCGACCAGGATGCACTGGCGGCCCTTGACATCGCCCACCACCCGGTTGGCCACGGCCACGTTCGGGCGCGTGATGTCGCGGGTCTTGTGGATGAACGCCAGGGGCGCGCCGCCGAGCTTCGCGGCCCACTTCTCCGCGACGCGGATGCGGCCGGCGTCGGGGCTCACCATCGTCACCTTCGCCGGGTCGACGCGGGTGCGCACGTAGTCGACCAGGACGGGCATCGCGAACAAGTGGTCGACGGGGCCGTCGAAGAAGCCCTGCTCCTGGGAGGCGTGGAGGTCGACGCTCATCACCCGGTCCGCGCCGGCCGTCTTGTAGAGGTCGGCGACCAGGCGCGCGGAGATCGGCTCGCGGCCCTGGTGCTTCTTGTCCTGGCGCGCGTAGGGATAGAACGGGGAGACCACCGTGATGCGCTTGGCCGACGCCCGCTTCGCGGCGTCGACCATGATGAGCTGCTCCATCAGCCACTTGTTGAGCGGCGTCGTGTGGGACTGGAGGACGAAGACGTCGGCGCCGCGCACGGACTCGTTGAAGCGCACGTAGATCTCGCCGTTGGCGAAGTCGTAGTTGGTCGTCGGCGAGACGCCGCACCCCAGCTCCTCGCCCACCTGACGGGCCAGGTCCAGGTGCGCGCGTCCCGACACCAGAACCAACCGCTTCTCTCCGCTGGTCACCAAGCCGCTCATAGCGGTGCGTCCTTCCGTTCGCCGCGGCGCCCCGGGGAGTCGGCAGGGCCCGGTCAAATTCCTGCCGATGACGCCGAACGGCGACCCCATCGTATCCGCCGCCGGCGCGGTCCCGGCACTCCGGGCCTCCGGGCGCGACGGCACTCGCCGGTGTTGACGAGGTGGTGCGCACCGCCATGGGGCTGATCTCACACCTCGCGGCGGCGCGCGGGCCACGCGGACCGGCCGACTGCGGCCGATGACGAGCGGCCACGGGCGGCTGTGAGCGGTTGCGGGCGGCGCAGGACCGGTCGACCGCGAGCGGCTCCGCCCCCAGGACTCGAACCTGGACCAAGGGCACCAAAAACCCCTGTGCTGCCATTACACCAAGGCGGAAGGAACGCCCTGATTCTGCCACATCGCCGTGACCTGCTCGGGATGCCCGCCCCTTTCCTCGTGAGGTTCGCCCATCGGGGAGCGCGAGGATCGCCTTTGGTCTGTCGGGGGCGGGTGGGGGGGGTGGTGGGGGTGGTGTGGGTAGTTCGGCCGTGTGGGGTGTGGGGTTGGTGGATCGTCTGTTGAGGTTGTCGAGTGGGGCGGGGTCTGGGAGAGCAACAGGTGTCGAGTTCGGTATGTGTGGCAGTGGGGTCTGCCACAGATACCGAACTCGATGCGTGGTCGGACTCTGCGATGCCGTGAGTGCCGACGTTTGCGCTGGTGGGAGGCCCGGTTACCGAGTTGGGGTGGAGGAGGCGTTGCCGAGATCGGTATCTGTGGCGCAGAGGTCCGCCACAGGTACCGATCTCGAGAGTCTTTGGTGCCGGGCGCGTCCCGATCGCGGCGGCGAGAGGAGTGAAGTCGTGAGCGGGGGCTGCCCGCGATGGGGGGGGCACGCGCGGGATCGCTCGTCGGACAGGGACATGCCCGTGGAGAAGCGGAATGCCCGCCGTCCGTGTGCGGGTCGTCGTTGACCGACAGAGACCTGCCCGTGGGGAAGCGGAATGCTCGCAGGGCAGCTCTATGGCGCTTCCCTGCGAGCAGTTGCCTTCTCCGAGGCCAGATCGCTTCCCCGCGCGAGGCGGTCCTCCTCGTGTCCGAGCGCCCGCGCCGGCGCAGCCGGCGCCGCCCTCGTCAATCGGCGCGAAGACCGAACTCGCCGGGAAAGAGCACCGAAGTCGCGGCCGAACAGCACCGAAGTCGCGACTGATTTCGGCACGCCAGGGGTCACGCCGACTTTGACGGATCTCGCGCCTCCACGTGGGCGAACCTCACGGTCCCAGATCGGCGAACCTCACGGGGGAGGACGCGCGCCCTAGGCTGGGGCCATGGCCGAGAAGCGCACGCGCATGAGCGGGGTCGCCCGCCGCGAGCAGCTGGTCGCCGTCGGGCGGTCGCTGTTCGCCTCCAAAGGGTTCGACTCCACCAGCGTCGAGGAGATCGCCGCGAAGGCCGGCGTGTCCAAGCCCGTCGTCTACGAGCACTTCGGCGGCAAGGAGGGCCTGTACGCGGTGGTCGTCGACCGCGAGGTCCAGAACCTGGTGGGCTCCCTCACCCAGTCGCTCACCTCCTCCGAGCATCCGCGCGAGATCCTCGAGAACGCCGCGATGACGCTGCTCGACTACATCGAGTCGAACACGGACGGGTTCCGCGTGCTGGTGCGCGACGCGCCGAACGACCGCACGTCGGGGTCGTTCTCCTCCGTGATCGGCGACGTCGCCGTGCAGGTCGAGCATCTGCTGGCCACCCAGTTCGACCGTACGCCGCTCGACCACGCCTGGGCGCCCCTGTACGCCCAGATGATGGTCGGCCTGATCGCGCAGGTCGGACAGTGGTGGCTGGACGAGCGCCGCATCCCCAAGGAGGTCGTCGCCGCCCACTGCGTCAACCTCGCATGGAACGGGCTGCGCAATCTGCGCCCCGACCCGACGTTGCGCACGCGGGAGGTCGCCCGGAAGAAGTGAGCGCCGATTGACGAGGACGGCGCCGGCTCCGTCGGCGCGGGCGGCGCGGAGATCCGCCGGGCAGCGGTCCTCCGTCCATCATTCGGGCGCGTCGTTTCGCCGAGCCTGCCGACAGGGCTACTGTCTCCCCAGGATTTGACTTTTATTTGGTCATTTCGTGACGCATTCATCCCATGCTCTGGGGGTCGGCATGACCAGCACCGCCCGTCCGCGACTCGCGCCCGCTCAACTGCTCCTCGCCGTCCTGCTGGCGCTGTGCGGGGTGCTGGCCGTCGCGTCCTCGTCGGCGGCCGCTGGAGACGACGCGATCCGCGTGACCGTCACCGACCACGGCGCCCCCGTCCCGGGCGTGTCCGTCACCCTCACCGGCGCCGGCGCAGAGGCCACCGGCACGACCGACGACGACGGCCAGGCCGAGATCCCGGTGCAGGGGACCGGCGCCTACCGGATCACCGTGGACCCGGCGACGCTGCCCGAGGGCGTCACGGCTCCCGCCGCGCCGATGGACTACTCCAAGGTCTCCTCGGGCGTGTCCTACGCCGCCCTCCGCCTCGACGCCGAGACCGCCGCGGCGACCACGACCACGACCGCGACCACGACCGCGCCCTCCGCCTCCGCGTCCGAGGCGCCGCAGAGCACGGCCTCAGGAACCACGGGGACGCCCTCGTCGACGTCGACCACCCCCGCCGGGGGGACCGCCGCCACCTCGAGCCCCGCCGGCGGGACGGGCGACGCCCTTCCCGGGGACGAGGCCGGCACGAGCGGATCCTTCGGGCACCAGTTGGCCACCAAGCTCGTCCGCGGCACGATCTTCGGCCTGATCCTGGCGCTGGCCTCCATCGGGGTCTCCCTGATCTACGGGACGACCGGCCTCAACAACTTCGCCCACGGCGAGCTGGTCACCTTCGGCGGGTTCGTCGCCTACGTCGCGATGACATCGGCGGGCGCGGGCGGGTGGACGGCGTTGGTCGCCGCACTGATCGCGGGCGGCGCCTTCGGGTGGGCGCAGAACGCGGTCCTGTGGCACCCGTTGCGCAAGCGGCGCGTCGGGCTCATCCAGCTGATGATCGTCTCGATCGGCCTGGCCCTGTTCCTCCGTTACCTCTACGCCTTCTTCTTCGGACCGAACCGCCTGGTGATGCCCCAGTCCTTCGCCGCGGTGGCCCGTCCACTGGGCGTCTCGGTCAGTTACTGGGACCTGTGGGGATCGGTCGTCTCCCTCGTCCTGCTGGGGGCCGTCGTCTGGATCCTCCAGCGCACGCGCCTGGGCAAGTCGGTCCGGGCGGTGGCGGACAACAAGCTCCTGGCCGCCACGACCGGCATCCACGTCGAGCGCGTCATCCGGATCGTGTGGGTGGGCGGCGCCGCCCTGGCGGCCGTGGCGGGCGTGCTGGTCTCCTTCTACCAGACGCTCAGCTTCCAGGCGGGCGCGCAGATCCTCCTGCTGATCTTCGCGGCGGTCACGCTGGGCGGCCTCGGGTCCGCCTATGGGGCGCTGATCGGCTCACTCGTGCTCAGCTGGTTCATCGAGCTGTCGACGTTCCTCATCCCGACCTCCATGAAGAACGTCGCCGCGCTCCTGGTCATGATCCTCATCCTGCTGGTGCGCCCCCAGGGAATCCTGGGCCGTGCCCAACGGGTCGGCTGAGGCCCGCCCCCGCCCCCTCCCCCGCCCACACGACACAATCCCTCCCCCGCGGCGTCGCCCCGACACCGGAAAGGCAGCAACGACATGGGACAGTGGAACTTCCTCCTGGTCGCCGCCGGCGAGCTGTTCACCCCCCAGACCGCCGCGTATGCGTTGGCGACCCTGGGACTCGCCGTCCACTTCGGCTACACCGGCCTGCTCAACTTCGGCCAGGCGGGATTCATGGCGGTCGGCGGCTACGCCTTCGCCGTGTGCGCGGTCGCGTTCGACCTGCCGTTCTGGGCGTGCGTGCTGGCCGCCGTCCTCGGAGCGACGATCCTGGCCCTGCTGCTGGGCATCCCCACTCTGCGCCTGCGCGCCGACTACCTGTCGATCGTCACGATCGGCACCGCCGAGATCGTCCGCCTCATCGTGCGCTCCCCCGAGCTGGAGCGCTGGACGGGCGGGTCCACCGGCATCAACCGGTCGGGCGCGGACTTCTACGCGATGAACCCCCTGCCCGAGGACTTCTCCTGGACCATGGGGACGATCCGCTACAACGCGGACGCGATCTGGGTGCGCCTGGTCGCCTGGACGGTGGTGATCCTCGCGGCCCTGTTCGTCTGGCAACTCATGCGCTCGCCCTGGGGCCGCGTCGTCACCGGCATCCGGGAGAACGAGGACGCCGTGCGGGCACTGGGCAAGAACGTCTTCTCCTACAAGATGCAGGTGCTCGTCATCGGCGGCGTGCTGGCCGGCCTGAGCGCGATCTTCGCGATCATGCCGACCTCCCTCCAGCCGGACAACTACGGGACGCAGACGACCTTCTTCCTCTGGGCGATCCTGCTGCTCGGAGGCGCCGCGACCGTCCTGGGCCCGATCGTCGGCTCGATGCTGTTCTGGGCGATCCTGGCGCTCACCGACGGGTTCGTCGCCCTGGGCGTCTCCCACGGGATCCTGCCCATCACCACCCTCCAGGCGGGCCAGATCCGCTACATGCTGGTCGGCCTGGCGCTCATGCTCCTGGTGATCTTCCGCCCCCAGGGGATCTTCGGAAGGAAGTCGGAGGTGCTGTTCAATGCGTGATCCCCGCCTGTCCCCCACCCCGGACGCCCCCGCCGACCCGGCCCCCGCGGAACCCGCGTCCGCCCTCGTCGACGCCCATGACGAGGGCGACGCCGGCGCGGCCGGCGCGGCGTTCCCCCTGCCCGACCCGTTGTGGACGGGAGCGGCGGCGGGCCCCGGATGCGCGAAGGCCGACCCGATCGTGGTCGCCGACAGCGTGCGGAAGACCTTCGGCGGACTGGTCGCCGTCGACGTCGCCCACGTCGAGATCCCCCGCCACGCCATCACGGCCCTCATCGGGCCCAACGGCGCCGGCAAGACGACGTTCTTCAATCTGCTCACCGGCTTCGACCGGCCCGACCGCGGAGAATGGTCGTTCGACGGAACGCAGATCTCGGGCGTGCCCGCCTGGAAGATGGCCCGACAGGGGCAGGTCCGGACGTTCCAGCTCACCAAGGCGTTCGGCGGGCTCACGGTGCTGGACTCGATGAAGCTGGGGGCGCGGGACCAGCGCGGCGAGCACTTCTGGAGCGCGCTGCTGCCCCCGCTGTGGCGCTCCCAGGAGACCGCGATCGAGCGGCGCGCCCTGGAACTGCTGGAGCAGTTCAGGCTCTCCGAGAAGCGCGACGACCTGGCGCTGTCGATGTCCGGCGGCCAGCGCAAGCTGCTGGAGATGGCCCGCGCCCTGATGTCGGAGCCGCAACTGGTCATGCTGGACGAGCCGATGGCGGGCGTGAACCCCGCGCTGGTCCAGTCCCTGCTGGGCCACATCGTCCGGCTCAAAGAGCAGGGCATGACCGTCGTCTTCGTCGAGCACGACATGCACATGGTCCAGGCGATCGCCGACTGGGTGATCGTGATGGCCCAGGGCCAGGTGGTCGCCGAGGGCGTTCCCGACGAGGTCATGAACGACCCCGTCGTCGTCGACGCCTACCTGGGCGCCCACATGGACCGAGACCTCCACGAGGTCGTCGACGAGATCCGCGCCGAGTACGCGGGCGCCGCCGCGGCCGGAGCCCGGAAGGGGGACCGCCATGAGTGACCACGTCCTGGAGACGACCGACCTGGTCGCCGGCTACATCCCCGAGGTCGACATCCTCACCGGGACGAACGTGTTCGTCGACCGCGGCGAGCTGGTGGGCATCATCGGCCCCAACGGCGCCGGCAAGTCGACGCTGCTGAAGGCGATCTTCGGCCTGGTGACGATCCGTTCGGGTCGCGTCCTGCTGGGAGGCGAGGACATCACCGGGCTGCGCGCCAACAAGCTGGTGTCCAAGGGCGTGGGATTCGTCCCCCAGACGGAGAACGTCTTCGAGGCGCTCACCATCGAGGAGAACCTCCAGATGGGGTGCTTCCAGAAGCCGGAGCTCTACGAGTCGCGGTTGGACGTCGTCGTCGGGTTGTTCCCCGAGCTCGGCAAGCGCCTGGGGCAGCGAGCCGGGTCCCTGTCCGGCGGCGAGCGCCAGATGGTCGCCATGTCGCGCGCCCTGATGATGGATCCCCGCGTGCTGCTGCTCGACGAGCCGTCGGCCGGCCTGTCCCCCGTCCGCCAGGACGAGACCTTCCTCAATGTCGCCCGCATCAACGCGGCCGGCGTCTCGGTGATGATGGTCGAGCAGAACGCCCGCCGCTGCCTGCAGATCTGCGATCGCGGGTATGTCCTGGACATGGGCCGCGACGCCCACGTGGGCCCGGGTCGCGATCTGCTGGAGGATCCGGCCGTCGTCCGCCTCTACCTGGGCACGCTGGCGCAGGACCACCGGGCGGGCTGACCCTCCCCCGCCCGCCTCGCGCCCCGGCCCGCGCCCGCGCCCCCGCGACTTCGGTGCTCTTCTTCGCCGACTTCGGTGCTCTTTTCCCGCGACTTCGGTAGGGAAGCAGCTATCCACAACCGCGGCGAATCCGGTAGTTATCCACAGTTCTCAACGATCCGGGTCGTGACGGGGCGCCGCATGGACCAGTCTCAATGACATGGACTTCATCGAGACGACACGAACCGAACTGACTCGCCCCTTTCCGGTCCGGCCCGGGGAGGAGATCGACCTGCCCGTCGGCGGCACATGGTGGGAGCGGGACCGGCTCGTCCACAACGCCCGGTTGCACTCGGCCATCGAGCACACGCACGGCGGCGTCGCCGTCCTGCAGAGCGCCGTTCTCCTGTGGGGCGGGGCGCTGTGGCATTCGGAGGACCAGGCCCAGATCCACCTGCCCTGGCGGCCGCAGGGCGTTGCGGCCCGGGGCACCCCGTTCCGGCATCTCACGAGGAAGCAGCGGCGGATCCGGCTGGACGGACGTTCCGTCGAGGGCCACACCATGGCCATCGACACCGAGCGCCTCGCGGTCATCGATGGGATCACAGTGACGGATCTCGCCCAGACCGTCTTCATGAGCGCGCGCTTCTTGGGACCCGATGACGGCAAAGTCGCGGTCGAGTCCTTGGCTCCTGTCGCAATCGGCCGCACGGAGACCTGGCGGCAGGAGGACCGCGGCGAGCTGGAACGGAGATGGCAGGCATTCATCGATCCGATGTTCGGCTGGCTGGAGGACCTGCACGGACGCCGAGGAGTGCGTCAGGCGAAGGAGATCCTGAGGACCTCCCAGCCGTTCGCGGAGTCCCCCTCCGAGAGCGAGTTCCACCGCAAGGCGCTGGCTGCCGGCTACTTCGACATCGAGCCGCAGATGCGGGTCCGGACCCGATCCGGTGATCGGTGGACCGACTTCGGGTGCCGGCGAGCCAATGTGGGCTTCGACATCTCGGGGGACGTCAAGTACGAAGGCCCCGAAGGCGCCCGGTATCGGAGCGACCAGGCGGCCCGAGACGACAGCATCCGGGACACCGGAACCGGTCTGGTCAACCTCTCGGCCCATGACGTCGCCGACACGCCCGCGATCCTCGACATGCTCGACAGCACGATCGGGCAGACCCGCGCCCCGCATGGAATCCGAGCGCTGTGGACCCGCTCGGAGGAGCGCCGATTCGGACGATGAACCGAAGTCGCGGGGAAACAGCACCGAACTGGCGGGGAAACAGCACCGAAGTCGCGGGGAGGGGCGGGGGGAGGGGCGGACGAGGGCGACCCCCTCGCGCTGGCCGCCCCCGGGTGAGGGGAGGTGGCCGGCGCGAGGGGGTCCAGCGAGGGGCGCTCAGCTGAGCTTGCCCTCCACGCCGTCGATCCACTCGGACTCGTTGCCGGTGGTGTACTGGTAGATCGACACCGTGGCCTCCGTGACGTCGCCGTTGTCGCCGAACGAGATCGGACCCGACAGGCCGTCGTAGTCGACGTCCGTTCCGGCGGCGATCAGATCGGCGCACTCGGCGAAGGTCGTGCACGTCGTGCCGTCCTTGGAGACGGATTCGAGGTTGTCGCGGATCGTCGCGCCGTCGGTCGCGCCGCCTTGCAGGGCGGCGAGCGCGGTGAGGACCACCGCGTCGTAGGACTCGGGGGCGTAGGTGAAGACCGTCAGCGGGTCCGCCCCCTGCGACTTCACCAGATCCTGCAGGCGACTCTGGAAGTCGTCCGAGGCCTTGACACCGGGGCTGGAGAACTGGGCGCCGGCGATGTCGGGCTCGTCCCCGGGCTGCATGAGCCCGTAGTTGCCATCCGTCCCGTAGACGTTGGCGAAGTCGTAGCCTTCGGTCGCCAGGTTGGAGAAGATCACCTTGGACTCCTCGAAACCCACCACGACCACGGCGTCCGGACCCGGCGCCAGGACCTGCCCGACCTCCGAGGTGAAGTTGGACGCCGCCGGATCGTAGGTGAGGTTCGCGGCGACGGTCACGCCGGCCGCCTCGAGGGTCTTCGCGATATTCTCCGACAGACCGATCCCGTAGGGGTCGTTCATGTAGAGGATCGACACGTTCTTCTTGCCGTCCTCGATGATCTTGTTGCCCAGGATCTGGCCCTGGAGGACGTCGGAGGGGGCGGTGCGCCAGTAGAAGCCGTCGTCGTCATAGGTGGAGAAGTCCGGTGAGGTGTTGGCCGGGGAGATCATGACGACGCCCGCCTGGGTGATCTGGTCGATGATCGTCATCGACACGCCCGAGGACGCCGCGCCGATGATCGCGGAGACCCCCTGGGACAGCAGCGACGTGGCGGACTGGCTGGCCAGGTTCGTCGTCGTGTCCCCGGAGTCGGTGTGGGTCGCGGTGAGCGTCACGCCCTTGGCGGCGTCGTTGATCTCCTTCACGGCCAGGTCGACACCGGCGATCTCGGGCGGACCGAGCGTGGAGAGGGATCCGGTCTGCGGCAGGATCGTGCCGATCGACAGTGCGAGGTCGCCGGAGGACCCGCCTCCGCTGCCCGACGCGGCGTCGTCGGACGCCGAGCCGCCGCCCGACGAGCAGGCCGCCAGCGCGAGCAACGAGACCGCCCCCAGGGCGGAGGCTCGAAGCAGTCGAGGGGTGGAGAGGGACGGGTGTCGCGAATCAGCGGTCATGAAGGGCTCCTGTGGACGGGGGAGGCTGCGAGGGACGGAACCACCAGAGACACCGCCATCAAGAACTTGACCGTGTCTTGACGAGCAATATACGAATAGAAGATTCAATTACCAACAATTCTTGACGATCGTCCGGATGGTGGAAACCGGCGTCCCACACCGTGACCGCCAGTTCTCTCGATATCGAGTATCTTCACACTATGAGGAATTCCCCGGACGGCCGCCGCGAGGACGCGCGCGCCGACGAGGTCGACCGCATCGTCGCCGCCTGGTCCGTCGAGCGCCCCGACCTCGACACCTCGCCGATGAGCGTGCTGTCCCGCGTCACGCGCCTCGCCCGGCGCCTCGACCTGGAGCGGCGCGCGGCCTTCTCCGACCATCAGCTGGAGCCCTGGCAATTCGACGTCCTGGCCTCCCTACGCCGGGCCGGAGAGCCCTACGCCCTGACGCCGGGCGCCCTGATGAACGAGCTCATGGTGTCGTCGGGCACCACCACGAACCGCATCGACCGGCTGGAGCGCGAGGGACTGGTGGTGCGCTCCCCCTCCCCCGACGATCGGCGCACCGTCCTGGTGACGTTGACGGAGACCGGCCGCCGCCGCGTCGACACGGCGCTCATCGCGCTGCTCGACTGCGAGGCCCGGATACTGGCGCCCCTGTCCGTGGAGGACTCCGCGCGCCTGGCCTCCCTGCTGCGCGGGCTGCTCCTCCCCTTCGAGGACGAGGACTGAGGCCGGCCACCCCGGATAAGCTGCGGGAAGGCGATCCCCTCTGGAGGTGCCGATGACCGCCGCTCCGATCCCGCCCGCCGTCCCCGCCATGCCCGCCGTCCCCGCCATGCCCGCTGTCCCCGCCGCGCCCGCGGAGGTCGCGCTGTCGATGCGCGGGCTGGTCAAGGTCTTCGCGAACCTCATCGCCGTGGCCGACCTCAGCCTGGATATTCCCACCGGATCCTTCTACGGCATCGTCGGCCCCAACGGCGCCGGGAAGACGACGATGCTCACCATGGCCACCGGCCTGCTGCGGCCGGACCGCGGGACGGCCCTGGTCCACGGCCGCGACGTCTGGGCGGCGTCCGCCGCCGACCGCCGGGCGGCCGCCCAGCTGCTCGGCGTCATGCCCGACGGGATGCGCCTCCTCGACAAGCTGTCCGGCCCGGACTTCCTCACCCACGTCGGCATGCTCCACGGCCTGCCCCGGGAGACCGCCCGCGCGCGGACGACGGAGCTCCTGGCCGCCCTGGACCTCGGCGGAGCCGGACGCACGCTCATCGCCGACTACTCGGCGGGCATGGTGAAGAAGACGGCGCTGGCCGCGGCCCTCATCCACGGGCCGCGCGTGGTCGTCCTGGACGAGCCCTTCGAGTCGGTGGACCCCGTGTCGTCGGCGAACATCCGCCAGATCCTCCTGGACTTCGTCGCCGGGGGCGGCACCGTCATCCTCTCCAGCCACGTGATGGCGACCGTCCAGAAGCTGTGCACCCACGTCGCCGTCATCGACCACGGCCGGGTCCTGGTATCGGGGACCACCGAGCAGGTCGCCGACGGCATGGACCTCGACGACCGTTTCACCCAGCTGGTCGGCGGGCGGCACGGGGATGAGGGCCTGTCGTGGTTGCGCAGCTGATCCGCCTCAAGGCCCGCGTCACGTGGAACACGATGACCCGGCAGGCCTCCACGACGATCGCCGTGGTCCTCGGACTGGTGTGGGGGCTGGGAATGCTCGCGGTCCTCGTCGCCTCCGCCGCGGCCGGGGCCGCCACCGGCAACGGCGACGCGGTCGGCGCCCTGCTGGTGGTGGCGGGCGCCGCGCTGGTCGCCGGATGGGTGATCGTCCCGGTCCTGTTCGCCAGCATCGACAACACGCTGGACCCGCGGAAGTTCGCCCCCTACCTGCCGGCCTCGCCGCGACTCGCCCTGGCCCTGGTGGTCGCCACGGGGGTCGGCGTGGCGGGCGCCCTCTCCGCGCTGGCGGCCCTGGTCCCCGCCGTCGCGTGGGCCGTCTCCGGCGACCCGCTGGCCGCCCTGGTGGCCGTGGTCGGCGCGCCGGTGGGGCTGCTCACCGTCTTCACCTGGGCGCGGGTATGCACCACATGGCTGGGCGCGCATCTGGCCGGGTCCTCCGCCTCCCGCGATCTCCTCACCGTGGTCGGCGTGATCCTCTTCCTCATCGTCGTCGCCCCGATGGGCCTGTGGATGCAGACCGCCTCCACGATCTCGCTCACGCCCGACACGCTCGCCGAGGCGGGCCGGATCGCCGCCTGGACGCCCATGGGCGCCCCCTGGGGCGTGGCGCTGTCCGCTCATGCGGGGTCCTGGGCGGCCGCGTGCGGCCAGGCGGTGGTCGCGCTGGGCGGGCTGGGCCTCGGGCTCCTCGCCTGGTCGCGCGTCCTGCCGACCGCGATGAGCGGTGTCGCCCGTCGCCCCTCCGCGGCCGTCGACCGCGCCC
>JAFAAX010000131.1 GCA_023426345.1 Actinomycetes bacterium | reverse complement strand
TCTGGCGGTCGAGCAGGCGGCAGCGGGACCCGCGGGCGGGCGGCCGGGCCCGCGATCGCCACAGGGCGCTCCGATCCAGCCCGACGAGATCGCCGCCCACATCCCCGCCGCCGTCGCGGAGGCGCTGGAGGCGGCGGAGGCCCGGGCGCAGGCCGACCGCCACGCGAGCTGGGAGGCCACCGGCGGGTCGCCCTCGTGAGCCATGCCGTCTGCGGGAACGCGGGTGCGGTACAGCGACTGTGGCTGTGGCGGCGCGGGCGGATCTGCGCGCTGAGTCACATGGCGGTTCCCGCGCCGGCCGGCGCTCGGAAGGCTGCCGCCGACCGGTAGGCTTGGCCGGTGCTCGACCTGGTGATCGCCTTCATCCCCTCCCTGCTGCTGGGATCCATGTCGCTGCTGCTGGTGGCCCTGGGCGGCGACACCCGCCAGCAGACCATGGGGGAGCTCGGAGGCGGTTTCCTCTTCGCCGCGGTCGCCACGGCGATCCTGAGGCCGGCGTGGACCACGACGGACCTGGTGGTCTCCTTCCTGTCTGGGGTCCTGCTCGGCGTCGGCATCATGTGGCAGATCAAGTCGTTCCGGTCGATCGGCGTGTCGCGCACGATGCCGATCTCCACCGGCGGGCAGCTGCTGTTCATCTCCCTGGGCGGCGTGCTGCTGTTCGGGGAATGGCGCCACGGCGCGGCCCTGCCGGTGGGCCTGGCGGCCCTGGCCCTCATCATCGTCGGCATCGCATTGACGGCGTGGAGGGAGAAGAGCGCCGCCGCCGCCGACGCCGCCGACACGGCGGACGCCGGCGCCCCCGTCGAGTGGCGGCGCGGTGCCCGCGAGCTGGTCGTCTCCACGTTCGGGCTGGTCGCCTACCTGCTCCTGGTCCGCTGGTACGGCATCGACGGGACGACCGCCTTGTTCCCCCAGGCCTGCGGCTACCTGCTCACCGGCTTCCTCCTCACGTTCCCGCGCTTCTCCCGGGAGTTCGGCCCGACGGACACTCGGTGGTCGCTCACCACCGTTAAGCAGCTGCTGCCCGGCCTGCTGTGGGGCGCGGCCATCCTCATCATGCAGATGTCCTCGGCGCGCGTGGGTGTGGCCGTGGGCTTCACGCTGTCGCAGATGGGCGTCGTCATCGCCACGCTCGGCGGCATCTGGTGGCTCGGCGAGAAGCGGACTCACACGGAGCTCGTCCGCTCGCTGATCGGGTGCGCCCTGGTGGTCGTCGGCGCCGTCCTGGTCGGGGTGGCCAAGGGGCTGGACGCCGCCTGACCGGGGCCAGCGCCGGGGCCCGCCCCACGGCGGCCCGCCGCGCCAAGGATGGGCGCTCCGGCGCGCGAGCGGCGCCCTCGTCCCGGCACGGTGACGGGCCGCCCAGCGGCCCCGCGGGAGGCCCCCGCCGGCGCGGTGGGATACTGGTGCCCGTGACTGCGCCCGACGTCCCTTCGACCCGCGGTCGGATCGTGTCCGCGCCGCCGGCCTCCTCCGGCTATCCGGGGCGCGCCGTCATCGACGCCGCCGCGATCGCCCACAATCTGGGCGTCCTGCGCGCCGCCGCGCCGCACTCCCTCCAGATGGCCGTCGTCAAGGCCGGCGGATACGGCCATGGCGCGCTCCCGACCGCCCTGGCCGCTCTGCGGGCGGGCGCCGACTGGCTGGGCGTCGCCCAGCTGGAGGAGGCCCTGGAGCTCCGCGCGGGACTGGACGGCGCCGGCGTCGCCCGGGACGTCGCGCCCCTGCTCGCCTGGGTCGCGCCGTCGGGCGCCGACTGGCGACGCGCCATCGAGGCCGACATCGACGTCTCCGTGTCGTGGACCTGGGCGCTCGACGAGATCGCGGCCGCGGCCCGTGAGGCCGGCCGCCCCGCCCGCATCCACGTCAAGATCGACACCGGCATGTCGCGGGCGGGATCGACCCCGGAGGAGCTCCCCGGCCTGGCGGAGGCCGTCCGGCGCGCCGCGGACGCCGGCGACGTCGAACTGGTCGGCGCGTGGTCCCACTTCTCCCGGGCGGACGATCCGTCGCCGGAGGGCCTGGCCTCGACCGCCGAGCACGTCGCCCTGTTCCGGGAGGGCCTCGAGGTCCTCGCCGGGGCCGGCCTGGAGCCCCGCCTGCGCCACATCTGCGCGACCTCGGGCATCCTGTGGCATCCCGAGGCCCACTTCGACCTGGTGCGCGCCGGCATCGGCATGTACGGCCTGAGCCCCGATCCGGCCGTCGCGACGGCCGCCGACCTGGGCCTGCGCCCCGCCATGACGCTGGAGGCGCCCCTCACCTCCGTCAAAGCGGTCGCCGCGGACCGGCCCGTGTCCTACGGCGGCACCTGGCGCACGCCGACGCGCCGCTGGCTCGGCCTGGTGCCGCTCGGCTACGGGGACGGCATCCTGCGCGCGGGCTCGAACGGCGCCCCCGTGACCGTCCTCACCGGCCGCGGCCCGCTGGCCGCCCGCGTCGTCGGTCGGGTGTGCATGGACCAGTTCGTCATCGACCTCGGTCCCGCTGTCCCCGCGAGCCCGGCCACGGGAGCGCCCTCGTCCCCCATTGACGAGGGCGGCCCGCGGGGCGGGCTTGCGGGGAACCCGGAGCCCCCGGCCCGCGTGGGCGACACCGCGGTGCTGTTCGGCGACCCCGCCGCGACGCCCGGGGCGCCCCTGGCCGACGACTGGGCGCGCGCATGCGGCACTATCAACTACGAGATCGTCACGCGGCTGGGGGAGAGAGTCCCCCGAGTGTGGACCGATTCGACGGAGGAGCAATGACCCTGACCTTCACGGCGGACGACGCCGACCGGACCCGCGCGATCGGGCGGGCGCTGGGCGCGCGGCTGCGCGCCGGCGACCTGGTGATGCTCCGCGGCGAACTGGGCGCCGGGAAGACCACCTTTGCCCAGGGCATCGGCGCCGGCCTGCGCGTGCGCGGCCACGTCTCCTCCCCGACGTTCATCGTCGCGCGCGTCCATCCCTCCCTGGTGGGCGGCCCCGACCTCATCCACGCCGACGCCTACCGCATCACGGACCTGGACGATCTGGAGACCCTCGACCTCGACTCCTCGCTGGCCGACTCCGTCACCGTCGTCGAATGGGGCGAGGGCAAGACGGAGGCCCTGTCCGATCAGCGGCTGGAGGTCGACATCATCCGCCCGACCGGAGGGGACGCGGCCCGTGGCGCGGACGACGTCATCGACTTGGAGGGCATGGACGTGGGGCCCCGCCGGATCGTGCTGCGCCCTTTCGGCGCCCGATGGGACGGAGAGCTGGACCGGCTGGGCGCAGAGGCCGCGCTCGCGGCCGCCTCCGACCCGGCGCGCGCGGAGACCGCCGCCCCGGCCCCCACCGCCCCGGCCGCCCCGGCCGAGTAGGATCGACAGCCGTGATCGCTCTCTGCCTGGACACGTCATCGGCCACCGCAGTCGCGGTGGTGAGGGACGGGGCCGTCGTCGGCCGCGCCCGCAACGACTCCGCCCGCCGCCATGCGGAGTCGATCGCGCCGCTGGTGCGCGAGGCGCTGGCCGAGGCGGGCATCGCCGGGCCGCTGGCGGACGCTGGCCTCGCCCAGGTG
>JAFAAX010000180.1 GCA_023426345.1 Actinomycetes bacterium | reverse complement strand
GGCGCGCCCGGGCGGCCGAGGAGGAGGCGGCGCGCGTCGCGGAGGAGAAGCGCCGCGCCGCCGAGGCCGCCGCCGCGGCGAAGGCGGAGAAACAGCTCCAGGCGCAGCTCGAACGCGAGGCCCAAGCCGCCGAGCGCGCCGCCCAGAAGGAGCGCGAGCGCGCGATCCGCGACGCCCAGCGCCGGGCCGAACGCGAGCAGGCGGCCGCCGAGAAGGAACGCCGGCAGCGCGCCGACACCCTGGAGAAGGCGCTCGGCAATGCCGTGCGCGCCGCCGGGACGCAGCTCGGCCGCGAGATCACGCGGTCGATCTTCGGGACGCGGCGGCGCTGACGGGCACCGGCCGCTCCGGTGCTCCCCATCGACGAGGGCGACCCCGCTCGCGGGACGCCGGGTCGCGCGAGGGGCGTCGCCCTCGTCGATCGGACGTTGGGCGGATCCTCGCGGGAGAGGCCACCGTTCCCGATGGCACATTGGTGCGGGCCTGCGCAAGTGCGTACTCTTGATCCGTCCCATGTCCGCGTCGAATGAGGAGACACCGCCCATGCCCACCCAGCCCACTCCCGCCCCGCGATCGGTCCCGGCGCCCGTGGTGCCGGAGCGCGTAGGCGCCGACGGACTGGAGGCGAAGTGGGGTGAACGCTGGGAGGCTGACGGCACGTACGTGTTCGACCGCTCGGCCACGCGCGAGCAGGTCTACTCCATCGACACGCCGCCGCCGACCGTGTCGGGCTCGCTGCACGTCGGCCACGTGTTCTCCTACACGCATACGGACCTGGTCGCGCGCTACATGCGCATGCGCGGCAAGGAGGTCTTCTACCCGATGGGCTGGGACGACAACGGCCTGCCCACCGAGCGCCGCGTGCAGAACTACTTCGGCGTGCGCGTGGACACGTCCCTGCCCTACGATCCCGATTTCGCGCCCCCGCACCAGGGGGGCGACGGCGCCTCCATCAAGTCGCGCGACCAGATGCCGATCTCGCGGCGCAACTTCGTGGAGCTCTGCGAGCGCCTGACAGTGGAGGACGAGCGCCAGTTCGAGGCGCTGTGGCGCCATCTGGGCCTGTCCGTGGACTGGACGCACCACTATCAGACGATCGGCACGCGCGCCCGCAAGGTCGCCCAGGCGGGATTCCTGCGCAACCTCGCGCGCGGCGAGGCCTACCAGGCGGAGGCGCCGGGTCTGTGGGACGTCACGTTCCAGACGGCCGTCGCCCAAGCCGAGCTGGAGAGCCGGGAGTACCCGGGCTTCTACCACCGCCTGGCCTTCCATCTCACCGACGCGGCCGCCGCCGCGCGCGCCGCGGCGGCCGGCGCTCCGATCGAGAACGGCGTCGACGTCTGCATCGAGACCACCCGACCCGAGCTTCTGCCCGCATGCGTGGCACTGGTGGCCCACCCCGACGATCCCCGCTACCAGCCGCTGTTCGGCACCACCGTGTCCTCACCCGTCTTCGGCGTCGAGGTGCCGGTCCTCCCCCACCCGGAGGCTGAGATGGACAAGGGCGCCGGCATCGCGATGTGCTGCACGTTCGGCGACACCACGGACATCGACTGGTGGCGCGACCTCCGGCTGCCGCTGCGGGCCGTGCTGCGCAAGGACGGCCGCATGCAGGCCGACGTCCCGGAGTGGATCACGGATCCGGCGGGGCGCGAGGCCTACGCGGACCTGGCGGGGGCCACCACGTTCACCGCGCGCGAGAAGCTGGTCGCCCGCCTGCGCGACTCCGGCGAGATGCGCGGCGAGCCCCAGAAGACGGTGCGCCAGACGAACTTCTTCGAGAAGGGCGACAAGCCCCTGGAGATCGTCACTTCCCGCCAGTGGTACATCCGCAACGGCGGCCGCCCCTGGACCCATCCCGCCACCGGCGGGGACCTCAACGCCGAGCTGGTGGCCCGCGGCCGCGAGCTCGCCTTCCACCCCGAGTTCATGCGCGTGCGCTACGAGAACTGGGTGACGGGGCTGAACAACGACTGGCTGGTCTCCCGCCAGCGCTTCTTCGGCGTGCCGTTCCCCCTGTGGTACCGCATCGACGAGGACGGGACCGTCGACCACGACCGGATCCTCACACCCGCCGAGGACCGGCTGCCCGTCGACCCCGCCTCCGACGTGCCCGACGGCTTCACCGAGGACCAGCGGGGCGAACCCGGCGGGTTCGCCGCGGAGCTCGACATCATGGACACGTGGGCGACCTCGTCGATGTCCCCCCAGATCGTGTCCGGCTGGCTGGACGACGACGACCTGTTCGCCCGCGTCTACCCCATGGACCTGCGCCCCCAGGGCCAGGACATCATCCGGACCTGGCTGTTCTCCTCCGTCGTGCGCGCCCACCTGGAGTTCGGCGGGCTGCCGTGGGCCCATGCGGGGATCTCCGGGTGGATCCTGGACTCCGACCACAAGAAGATGTCGAAGTCCAAGGGCAACGTCGTCACCCCGATGGGCCTGCTGGAGAAGTACGGCTCGGACGCGGTGCGCTACTGGGCGGCCTCGGCCCGGCTGGGCCTGGATCCTGCCTTCGACGAGTCCCAGATGAAGATCGGACGCCGCCTGGCGATCAAGGTCCTCAACGCCTCGAAGTTCGCCCTGACCATGGGCGGCGAGGGCGCGCCGCTGGATCTTGATCCGGCGCACGTCACCGAGGCGCTGGACCGCTCGGTCCTCGCGGAACTGTCGGGCGTCATCGCGACAGCCACGGCCGCCCTGGAGGACTACGACCACGCGAAGGCCCTGGAGACCACCGAGTCGTTCTTCTGGACGTTCTGCGACGACTACCTGGAGCTGGTCAAGGAGCGCGCGTACAACCGCGAGGGGCAGTGGCCGGAGGCGGAGGCGCAGTCCGCGCGCGCCGCGCTGGCCCTGGTCATCGACGCGGTCGTGCGGCTGCTCGCCCCGTTCCTCCCCTTCGTCACCGAGGAGGTCTGGTCCTGGTACCGCACCGGATCCGTCCACCGCGCCTCGTGGCCGACGGCCGGAGAGCTGGGCGGGGCCGCGGCGGAGGGCGACCCCGCGGTGCTGGCCACGGCGTCCGGCGCGCTCATTGTGCTGCGCCGCGTGAAGTCGGAGGCGAAGGTCTCCCCCCGCACGCCCTTCCTGGCCGTCACGCTGGCCGCCCCCGCGGCGGCCCTGCCCACGCTCCGCGAGGTCTCCGCCGACCTGTCCGCCGCCACCAAGGTGTCCGGCACGCTCGGGCTGGTCCCCCTTGACGAGGGCGGCGCCGGCGCCTCGAACGGAACGCCCGCGAGCGCGGCGCCGGACAGTGCGGCGCCGGACAACGTCTCCATGCGCGTCCAGGGTGTGGAACTCGGCGAGGCGCCGGCCAAGGTGCGCCCGCCCAGCACGCCGAACTGACAGGTGCCGGGACATCCCGGAAGAATGAGGATCGGGGCCGCCCCGGCGGGCGGCCGGTGAGGAGCACAGCGATGTCGACGTCGAACACAGGCACATCCGGGGACGCGCAGCCCTCGCAGGTTCCCGCGGATTCCGGGACGGCCGGCGCCTCCGGTCCCGCCGGACCGAAGGGAGCCGCCCCCGCGCCGGGGGCTGCCAGGGCTTCCGGGGCCGCGGCGGCCTCCGCGGCCGGCACGCCTCCGCCGCCGCTCGGCGTCGAGGAGGCCACGGTGGGAGCCCCCGTGCGCCTGGGCTCGCCGGCCTTCCTGCGCGACGCGATCGTCGGCGAACGCAACGGCGCGCCGGTGTGGGAGGGCCCCGATCTGGTCACCGTCGACGACACGACGACGATCCCCTACCTCCTCCAGCGCCGCATCCAGCGCGCCCCGCGCCGCGGCCTCATCGACGTGAAGTCCGGAATGGGCGACGCGTGGTCGACCATCACGGCCAGCCAGTTCCACGACCAGGTCCAGGACGTGGCGAAGGGCCTGATCGGCATGGGCCTCGAGTTCGGGGACGCCGTGGCCATCATGTCCCGGACGCGCGTCGAGTGGACGCTCCTCGACTACGCCTGCTGGTACGCGGGCCTGCTGCCGATCCCGATCTATGAGACCTCCTCGCTGGAGCAGGCCGCGTATATCCTCACGGACGCCGACGTGAAGGTGGCCGTGGCGGAGACCGTGACCATGGCGGAACTGCTGAAGGCCGCCGGGTCCGAGATCGAGGGACTGCGCGTCCTCTCGCTCGACCAGGAGGCGATCCACCAGATCAAGGACTCCGGGGTGGGTGTCACCCGCGCCCAGGTCGCCCTGCGCACCGACCGCCTGCGCGCCTCCGACGTCGCGACGATCGTCTACACCTCGGGGACGACCGGCACGCCGAAGGGCACCGTCATCACGCACGGGAACTTCGCCGAGGGCATCGTCAACGCCGAGCGGTGGATGCCGGAGGTCAACGGCTCCGCGAGTTCCCGGTTCCTCCTGTTCCTGCCCCTGGCCCACGTCTTCGCGCGGTTCATCGAGGTCTATCAGCTCTCCGGCGAGGGCGTCCTGGGCCACGTCGCCGACACGAAGAACCTGCTACCCGACCTGCAGTCCTTCAAGCCGACCTTCGTGTTCGTGGTCCCCCGCGTCCTGGAGAAGGTCTACAACTCCGCGGACGCCGGCCAGGGCACCGGCGTCAAGCAGAAGATCTTCCGGTGGGCGGCCAACGTCGCCGTGGAGTACTCGAAGGCGCAGGACACGCCTCAGGGCCCCTCCGCTGCGCTCAAGGCCCAGCACGCGGTCGCAGACAGACTGGTGTACGGCACGATCAAGTCGCTGGTGGGCGGCAACCTGGAGATCTTCATCTGCGGCGGCGCCCCGCTGTCCGAGCGCCTCGCGCGCTTCTACACGGGGCTCGGCCTCACGGTGCTGGAGGGCTACGGCCTCACGGAGACGGTCGGCCCGATCTCCGTGTCCACCCCCAGCCTCAACAAGATCGGCACGGTCGGGTCCCTGCTGCCCAAGGCCCAGGTCACGGTCGATCCCGCCACCTCGGAGATCCTGGTCAAGGGCCCGATGGTCTTCTCCGAGTATCGGAACAATCCGGAGGCCACGGCCCAGGCGTTCACCGAGGACGGCTGGTTCCGCACCGGCGACCAGGGGTCCGTGGACCAGGACGGCTACATCCAGGTGACCGGGCGCCTCAAGGAGCTCATCGTCACGGCCGGCGGGAAGAACGTCTCCCCCGCCGTCTTGGAGGAGGACCTCAGCAGCCACCCCCTGATCAGCCAGATCGTCGTCGTCGGCGACAAGCGCCCGTTCGTCGGGGCGCTGGTCACCCTGGACGCCGAGATGCTGCCCGCCTGGCTGAAGAACCACGGCCTGCCGCCGATGTCGGTGGCCCAGGCCTCCGCCAACGTGGAGGTGCGCGCCGCGCTCCAGCGCGCCATCGACAAGGCCAACGCCCACGTGTCCCGAGCGGAGTCGATCCGCAAGTTCACAGTCCTCACGACGGACTTCACGGAGGCCAACGGATTGCTCACGCCGTCGCTGAAGGTCAAGCGCGGCGCCGTGCTGGCCCGCTACCGCTCGGCCATCGACGATCTCTACGGAGGCCCCCTCCAGCAGTCCTGACGCGCCCCACCGCGAGCCTCGGCCTCAGGAGCGGCTGCGGTACTCCTGCTTGATGTCCTCGTGGTGACGGATCACCTCGGTGATCATGAACGAGAGGAACTTCTCGGCGAAATCAGGATCCAGGCCGGAGGCCTCGGCCAGGCACCGCAGCCGGGCGACCTGTTCGGCCTCGCGCGCGGGGTCCGCCGGAGGCAGGTCGTGGCGGGCCTTGATGTGGCCGACCCGCTGGGTGCAGCGGAACCGCTCGGCGAGGATGTGGATGAGCGCGGCGTCGATGTTGTCGATCGTGGCCCGCGCCTCGGCGAGCTCCGCGGGGATCGCCTCCGGCGCGTCGCCTTCCGCGGCCCCGCCGCCGTCCGGCGCCACGGCCATCAGGCGATCCTCACCACGTCCGGGCCCTCGCCCTCGGCGTAGAGCTCGGGCTCCGCGCCGCCCTCGACGGCCTCACGAGTGATCACGACGCGCGCGACGTCGGTGCGGCTGGGCATGTCGAACATGAGGTCGGACAGCGTCTGCTCCATGATCGAGGACAGCCCCCGCGCCCCCGTCCCCCGCGAGTTCGCCTGCGCGGCGACGGCCAGCAGCGCGCCCGGCGTGAACTCCAGCTCGACGCCGTCCAGTTCGAACAGGTGCTGGTACTGGCGCACCAGGCAGTTGCGGGGCTCGGTGAGCACACGCGCCAGGTCGGACTCCGTCAGCGTGTGCGTGTTGGTGAGGATCGGCAGGCGCCCGATGAACTCGGGGATCATCCCGAACTTGTGGAGGTCCTCCGGCGTCACCGACTCGTAGAGGTCGCCGTACTCGGAGGCGGACTTGAGGTTCGAGCCGAACCCGGTGGAGCGCTGGCCCAACCGCGCCTTGACGATGTCCTCGATCCCGGCGAACGCGCCGGCGGCGATGAACAGGATGCCCGACGTGTCGATCTCGAGGAACTGCTGGTGGGGGTGCTTGCGCCCGCCCTGGGGCGGCACCGAGGCCACCGTGCCCTCGATGATCTTCAGGAGCGCCTGCTGGACGCCCTCCCCCGACACGTCGCGCGTGATCGAGGCGTTCTCCCCCTTGCGGCCGATCTTGTCGATCTCGTCGATATAGATGATGCCGCGCTGGGCGCGCTTGATGTCGCCGTCGGCCTCCTGGATGAGTTTGAGGAGGATGTTCTCGACGTCCTCGCCGACGTACCCGGCCTCGGTGAGGGCCGTGGCATCGACGATGGCGAAGGGGACCTGCAGCATGCGGGCCAGCGAGCGCGCCAGATGAGTCTTGCCCGTGCCCGTGGGGCCCAGGAGGAGGATGTTGGACTTCGTGCCCGCCATGTCCTCGTCGTTGCCGGCCTCACGCGAGCGGACGCGCTTGTAGTGGTTGTACACGGCCACCGACAGCGCGCGCTTGGCGCGGGTCTGGCCGATCACCCAGGAGTTGAGGAACTCGTAGATCTCGCGGGGCTTGGGCAGCGGCGCCTCTTCGACCGGCGCGACAGGGGCGAGCTCCTCCTCGATGATCTCGTTGCACAACTCGATGCACTCGTTGCAGATGTAGACGCCCGAGCCGCCGATCAGCTTGCGCACCTGCTTCTGCGTCTTCCCGCAGAACGAGCACTTGAGCAGCTCCGCGCCGTCCGTCAGCCGGCTCATGGGCCCTCCTCCCCGCATCAATCGTCGTTCTCACCCTATTGCAGCGGCCGAGCCGATGCGACCGTGAACGGCCCGTGTCCGCGCAGTGGCCGGCCGATTTCCACCGTCCGGCCGGAACCCGCGCGCGCAGCGCCGCCCTCGTCGATCCTCCCGCGCGGGCGGAGAGGGACGAGGACGGCCCGGGCCCGGGATCGCCCCTGCCCCGGCGCGGGCCGCGCGCCCCCGGCGATGCCGATACGCGCCACCCGATCGACGGCTCTCACTCCCCCTTGCGGGAGGCGAGCACCTGGTCGATGAGCCCGTAGTCCAGGGCCTCCTGGGGGTTGAGGATCTTGTCGCGCTCGATGTCGCGGCGGACCTCCTCGACGGACTTGTTCGAGTGCTTCGACAGGGTCTCCTCCAGCCAGGAGCGCATCCGGTCGATCTCATCGGCGACGATCTGGATGTCGGAGGCCTGCCCCTGCATGCCCTCCATCGCCGGCTGGTGGATGAGCACCCGGGCGTTGGGCAGCGCCAGGCGCTTGCCCGGGGAGCCCGCGGCCAGCAGCACCGCGGCGGCCGAGGCGGCCTGGCCCAGGCACACGGTCTGGATCTGCGGCTTGATGTACTGCATCGTGTCGTAGATGGCCGTCAGCGCCGTGAAGGAGCCGCCGGGGCTGTTGATGTACATCGTGATGAGCGAATCCGGGTCCTGGGACTCCAGGACCAGCAGCTGCGCCATCACGTCGTCGGCGGAGGCGTCATCGACCTGGACGCCCATGAAGACGATCCGGTCCTCGAACAGCTTGGCATAGGGATCCTGGCGCTTGAAGCCGTAGGCCGTGCGCTCCTCGAAGCTGGGCAGGACGTAGCGCGACTGCGGCAGCGCGCCCGCCTGGCCGGCCGCCGCGATCTGGCGGGAGACCGCCTGGAAATAGGGCTGCGTGGTCATGGTCAGTGCTCTCCGTTCTGCCCGTCGGCGGGGGCGTCCGCGTCCATCTGCTCGGTGGTCGCGCGGTTGCCGACCTCCTGGGGCGTGCTGATGACGCGGTCGACGAAGCCGTACTCCTGAGCCTCCCGCGCGGAGAACCAGTGGTCGCGGTCCGAGTCCACCAGGATCTGCTCCAGCGGCTTGCCGGTGCGGTCCGCCGTGATCTCCGCCAGCTCCTGCTTCATCTTGAGGATGAGGTCGGCGTTGATGCGGATGTCGGTGGCGGACCCGCCCGCCCCGCCCGACGGCTGGTGCATGAGGACCCGCGTGTGGGGCGTGACGTAGCGCTTGCCGGGCGCGCCCGCGGTCAGCAGGAACTGGCCCATCGACGCGGCCAGGCCCATCGCGACGGTGACGACGTCGGGCTTGACGTACTGCATCGTGTCGTAGATGGCCATGCCCGCGGTCACCGAGCCGCCGGGGCTGTTGATGTAGAGGTAGATGTCGCGGTCGGGATCCTCCGCGGCCAACAGCAGCAGCTGGGCGCAGATCGCGTTCGCGTTGTCGTCGCGGACCTCGCCGCTCAGCCAGATGATCCGTTCCTTGAGCAGGCGCTGGTAGACCGAGTCCCCCAGCCCCGCCCCCCCGTTCGGCCCCTCGGCCGTCACGGCGGTGTGCACGTCGCTCACGTGTCGTCCCTCTCCGTCCGCGGCCCCCGGCCGGGGGCCTGTCCTGGGGACCAACCTATCCGCTCGAGGGCCACTCGCGGCGAGCGCATCCGGGGTTTTCGCTCAAGGCGCAGGCAGGGGCGCCCTCGTCCCCGCAACGCCGCCCACGCGTGCGCCCTCGTCACCGGGTCCGCGCGACGACCGGGGTGGGACGAGGGCGGGGCCGCCGCGGCGACGGGAGCGAGCAACGGCGGCGGGGCCCGCCTCCCCGTGCGGAAGGCGGGCCCCAGCAGGTCCCTGCGTGCAGCGGCTGCTTCCCGTCATCGACGAGGGCGGCGCCGCGTCACTCCTCGGCGGCCTCGGCGGCGTCCTCGTCCTCGACGACGATCTCCTCCTCGAGGATCTCCTCCTCGACGGCGGGGGCCTCGGCGTCCTCGGACGGCTCGGCCTGGTCGTCGGCGGCGTCGCCCTCGTCCTCGACCTCGCCGAAGAACGGCGTGAGGTCGACGGCCTCGCCGGCCGTGTCCTTCACCGTGACGGAGCGCAGCGCCTGGATGAGGGCCTTCGTGCGGCCGAGCTGGGCGACCATCTGGGACACCTGCGAGGAGTCCTGGATGAGCTGGTTGATGTCGAGGCCCAGGGCCTGCGACATCTGGATCATGTAGTCGATGAGCTCCTGCTGGGAGACCTTGACGTCGTAGCGCTCGGCCAGGGACTCCGAGAGGATCTCCTCGCGCAGCTCGTGCTCGACCTCGGCGCGCGCCGCGTCCTTCTCCTTCTTCGGCGCGTCCTCGGCCACGCGGTGGGTGACCTCGTGGGCGACGACATCCTCGGGCAGGAGGATCTCCGTGCGCTCCAGCAGCACGTCGACCAGCTTGTTGCGGGCCTCGACGGCCTGATCGGACCTCTTCGTGGTGCCGGCCTGCTCGCGCAGGTCGGCGCGGAGCTCGTCGATCGTGTCGAACTCGGAGACCATCTGGGCGAACTCGTCGTCGGCCTCGGGCAGCTCGCGGGCCTTGACGGACTGGACGTGCAGGGAGACCTCGGCGTCCTCGCCCTCGTGGTCGCCGCCCTTCAGCGTCGAGGTGAAGGTGACGTCGTCGCCCGCGTGGGTGCCGCGCAGGGCCTTGTCCTGGCCGTCGAGCATCGTGGCCGACCCGATCTCGTAGGAGACGTCGGACACCGAGTCGACCTCCTGGCCGTCCACCGTGGCCGTGAGGTCGATGGTGACGAAGTCGCCGGTCTTGGCCTGGCGCTTGACGGACTTCAGGGAGGCGAAGCGCCCGCGCAGCTCGTCGAGCTCATGCTGGACGTCCTCGTCGGTGACCTCGGAGGCCTGGACCTCCACGACGATGTCCTCGCCGATCTCGGGGACCTCGAAGTCCGGGACCACGTCGACGTCGGCGGTGAAGACCATCTGGCCGCCCTGCGCGCCGGTGGTGTTCGGGATCTCGGTGACCTCGACCTCCGGCTGGGCCATCGGGCGCAGCTTGTTCTCCGCGACGGACCGGGAGTACATCCCCGGCAGGACCTCGTTGACCGCCTGCTCGATGACGGCCGCGCGGCCGAAGCGCTGGTCGATGATGCGGGGCGGCACGTGACCCTTGCGGAACCCGGGGATCGCGACCTGGGACGAGATGTCCTTGTAGGCCTTGTCCATCTCGGGCTTCAGCTCCTCGTAGGGGACCTCCACCGTCAGACGCACCTTGGTGGGCTCGAGGGTCTCAACAGTGCTCTTCACGTGTGTGCACTCCAACAGTTCTTCCGGGACGCCCCGATTCCGGGCGCATGACAACCCGTCAATCCTACGACAGGCCGCGCGCGGTGTCGCCCGCCCTCGGCGGCTGGGGCGAAATGCCGCCGATTCCACTCCCCAGCCGCCGAGGCTTGCGCACGTGTGACCGCGAGGGTCACCGGCCGTCCGGACCCGCGAGGCTCGCTGGCCATCCGGGGCCGCGAGCCGGACCACGGGGGCGCCCTCGTCGATGCTCCACTCCCCGACCGACGCAGGGATCTGCGGTCGCGGCGCCGCGTCCCTCACCGGGACCCTGGATCTGCGGGGCCGAGGTCGACCCGCGACTCGACGAGGAGGACTCCGCGCCCGTGAGCCACCCCCGCCCCCGGGACGGCAGGTGAAGAACGGGGGCGGCGTTGTGGTGTGCCCCGGGCCGGCTGGTGATGATGCCCATGACTGATCTCAACGGTTGCGATGATGCCCGTGACCGATCTCGGTGCCTCTGCCGCCTTCCATGACTCATCTCGAGGGTCCTCAGCGCTCGGAACTCCGCCCGCAAGCCCTCGAGATCAGTCGTGGGCGTCATTCATGTCGCCGAGATCAGTCGCGGGTGTCGTTCGCGCCCGCACGCCCGGTCATCGACCCATCACGCGCCGCCCTCATCCAGGATCTCGCGACAGTCCCCTCACCGTCGAGGAAAGCCCGCCCCCGGGCCACAAGAGGAGAGGCAGCACGGACATCACCCCCCACACACGCGTCGGCCACTCACCCCCGCGAGAACGTGCGCGCCGACTGTGCGGGGACGGACAGCAGACAATACCGCGGCCGCGCACGGTCGCGCGTCTCGTCGTTCCCGTATCGGTGCAGATCACAGCCTTGTCGATCCGGTACCGCCCGCGGCGGGGATCGGTATTGTCTGCTGTCACCCGGCTCGCCGGACTCCGGCAAGCCGTCCGAGGGCCTTCACCGGCACGCGAAAGGGGAGCCGCACGCCCGCGCGACTCCCCACTGGAGCGGGCGACGGGAATCGAACCCGCGTGATCTGCTTGGAAGGCAGAGGCTCTACCATTGAGCTACGCCCGCGTCGCCTCGTTGCCGAGGCCCCTGAATCGTAACGTGCCCCGCGCCGGATTGCGAAACCGCGCGCCCAGACACGTATCATCAAGGCACCGGTCGGGCTGGTCGTGAGGGAACGCGGAACGACTCATCCACCGGCATCGGGCCGTGGCGCAGCTTGGTAGCGCGCCTGCTTTGGGAGCAGGATGTCGCCGGTTCAAATCCGGCCGGCCCGACCATTACCGCCGACGATCCTCACTCAGAGGAGGACGCCCCCGACACCCACGACGCCCCGGAGCCCGCCCGGCGCTCTGAAGCCCGCCCTAGCACGGCGAGCCCCACCAGCATCATCACGGGGAACGCCACGCCGACGCCCAGCGCCGGGCCCAGCGCCCCGAAGCGGTCGGCAGCGGCGCCCACGACGGCCGGTCCCAGCGCGCACCCGGCGTCCCCGCCGAGCGCCAGCAGTGCGAACAGGATCGTCCCGCCCCGCGGGAACAGGCGCGATCCCAGGGAGAACGTGCCGGGCCACAGCACTCCCACGGAGAACCCGCACAGGCCCACGGCCACCAGCCCCATCCACGCCCAGGGCGTCAGGGCCGCCAGCAGGTAGGCGGCGACGCACAGGATCAGGCTTGCCGCCATCGTCCGGGGAATCGTCCCGGCCTTCATCCGCGAGCCGACGAGGACGCGCGCCAGCCCCATCATCAGGGCGAACAACGCCGGACCCAGCAGGTCGCCCATCGCCTTGGGCAGCCCCAGCCCCGCCTGAGCGAAGGCCGAGGCCCACTGGCTCATCGACTGCTCGGAGGCGCCCGCCCCCAGCATCAGGACGACCAGCAGCCAGAACGTCCGCGAGCGCGCGAAGTCCCGATACCCCATCGCCTGCCCCTCCTCGACCAGGGAGTAGTAGGGGACGACCCACAGCACCGCGGCGTTGAGGACAGGCACGACGGTCCAGGCCAGGCACAGCAGCGGCCACCGGTCGTGCCCCAGCGCCAGGAATCCCAGGGTCGTCAGGATCACCACGCCGATGTGCCCCCAGCAGTAGAAGGAGTGCAACAGGCTCATGTGGAACGCCTTGTTGTCCGTCGGGCAGGCCTCGACGACGGGGCTGACCAGGACCTCCAGCAGCCCTCCGCCCACGGCGCACACGATCATCGCCACGACCAGCCCTGCGAAGGGGCTGGACATGGTCAGCGGCAGCGTGCCCATCAGGATCAGCCCGGCGGCGGCCGCCAGGTGGGCGGCGACCATCGAGATCCGGTAGCCCACCCGGTCCACGATCCGCGGCGACACCAGGTCGATCAGCAGCTGGATGCCGAAGTTGACCGCGATGATCCCGCCCAGGGCGGAGAAGGAGATCCCGAGCTGGTCGTGCCAGATCAGGAACATCAAGGGCCCCAGGTTGTTGACGATCGCCTGGACGACGTAGCCGACGTAGCACGCGGCCAGCGTGGCGCGGTGATCCAGGACGAGGCGGGTCGAGGGGCCGGGGCGAGGGGAGGAGGGCACCGCCCGATGCTACCCGGCAACCGGCCCGTTCCGGGGCCTTGCCCCCGTCGGCGTCCCCATTGACGAGGCCGCCCCCTCCGTCACCGCTGGGCCTCCGCAAGGGGGCCGCCCATTCGCGTGACGAGGCCGCAGCCGGGGGCGGGACCCGGCCACGCGGTCGCCCTCGTCAATGGGAGACGGGACCGCCCAGGACGCCGAGGCGGGCCAGCTCCGCGCGCAGCCCGGTGGCGCCGGCGAAGAGCACTGTCCGAAAGCCCAGGTCCGCGGCGGCTCGGACGTTGCGCTGGGTGTCGTCGACGAAAACCGTCTGGCCGGACGCGAGGTCATAGCGCCGCGCCATGCGGCGGAACAGCTCGGGATCCGGTTTGGCCAGGCCCTCCGCCCCGGAGACGACCACGGCGTCGAGGTCCCGGATCGCGGGGGCGCTGCGCGGGGCGTGGGGGTAGGTCTCGGCCGACCAGTTCGTCAGGCCGAGCACCCGCATCCCGGCCGTCTTCAGGTCGGAGATGACGGCGGCCATGCCGGGAACGGGACCGGTCAGGGAGTCGCCGAATCGGCGGAAGTACTCGCCGAGCAGAGGGCCCCGGACCGGGTCGGCCGCGGTGGCCCGCCGGACCACTTCACGCACGGGCACACCCCGATCGGCCAGCGCGTTCCACGTCGGAAAGTCCACGGCCTGCGCGAATGCCTGCCACTGGTCCCGGTCCATCCGGTCGGCGAGCGGCAGGGAGGGGTCCCATCCGACCACGACATTGCCGAGGTCCAGGACGACGGCGGTGATCGGCCCCTCATGCGATGCGGGCATGGCTTCTCCTCGTCAGGGCGCGTCCCTCCACCGTAGCCGGGGCGGCGCCGCCGCGGGGAGCCTGTGCGACGTGCTCATCCACCTCCACGAATGGCGCCGACTCCTGCTCGACTGGGTGGCGGCGGCATCAGGAGACCTCGCTCGACGAGGCGCTGCGGCTCGTCGGACACAGCCATGAACAGGTCATGGCGCTCATCGACGGGTTCACCGACGCCGAGCTGTTCGAGAAGCGGCATTTCGCGTGGACGGGCACGACCTCCCTGGGCTCGTCCTGCCTCTCGGCGACGTCGAGCCACTACGAGTGAAGATCCGCGCCCGTCTGCGGGCGTCCGGCGCCGCGGACCGCGGGACCGCCGTTTCAGGCCCGTCGGCGGATTGAGGGGTCTGCGGGCCGCGGAGGCGCCGCCCGCCTGTTCGTCGGGACCGGGTTCCTGATCCTTGACGAGGGCGTCCTTCGCGTGCTGGAACGGCTCTTCCAAGGGATCTGACGGCGCGACAGGCTCCACTCCCCGACCGTCGCGCCCGCCGCCCGAGGCCCCGCCCACCCCAGCTACCCACCCGAGCCACCACCAACCACTGCCAGCCCGGGAACATCGGTTTGGCCCTTGACACCGTCCTCGATTGGCTCCGCGATCGGGAGCGGGACCTATAGGTCGACTGACAACCGCGTATTCACGCGGAAGCAGACAGAACTATCTGTGTGCCACACGGGGTTCTACGAGCGGTGCAGCTTCAGTTCGCGCATCAATAATGACCACCCTTCTGCGACAAGGCTGCATCTCAGTTACGCGAGTGAGCACTCCCAGCGATTCTCTTCGTCGACAATGACCTCGGTGAGATGCATGCCAAGATGATGTGCTACACCGATCGAAGCGTCATTGGCGGGACTAATATACGCGACGAGAAGCCCGACTCCGCGTGATCGCAGCCATCCGCACATGGCTTTCGCGGCTTCCGTGGCAAAACCGGCTCCTTGATGCCGGGGCGCGACTACCCAAGCGACATCAGCCGCAAGGCTTCCTCCGTTGCACGTCAAAGTCGCCTGGGTGAATCCGATCGCTTCGTTCGCGTCACGCCGACGAACGATCCAGTTCAACCATCCTTGTCGCCCGTCTGCGGAGTGCCCTGCCACCTGTCGGCTATATCGCTCCTCCAGTTGTATCGCAGAGGGGGCGGCTCCACCAATGTGCTCATAGATGGCGGGCAAGGCAAGAACATCAACCATCTCTCGCGCATGCTGAACTGTCAGCGGCTCCAATCGCACACGCGCGGCATCGAGCGGTTCAGCAGCAGGCCAAGCGTTCATCCCGACAAGTATCTCAGAAGGCACTCCGCCGCGGTGCACTGAGACCCTTCCGGTGTCTTGTGAACGGTGAGACACTGAATGCGCAGAAGCAGACGGCGCCATCTTTGCGGCCGCACGGGGTTCCTTCCGCGCTGTCGTACCCGGTCGGCTCAGGCTCGACATTGAGATCGCGCTTCATTCATCGCTGCCAGCTTCGACGAGCATGGCGCGCCCAGCCTCGGTAATACCGTAGCGCTGGTATTGGCTGTTGGGCTTTTCGGGGATGATGCGAGCCAAGTAGCCGCCTTCGATCAGTGTGAACCGTCCCGGGTTCTTTGCCGCTGCTATGCGGGGTGCGGCTCTTGGTTGAGGGCCGCGTAGTGGTCGGCCTCGAACTGTTCGGGGCTGACCATTCCGAGACTACCGTGAAGTCGGTGGTTGTT
>JAFAAX010000163.1 GCA_023426345.1 Actinomycetes bacterium | reverse complement strand
GCCCGAACGGGAGCCTCCCGCCCAGCCGATCGCGGCTCCGACCGCCACGCCCACCACCACTGCCACCACGATCATCCCTGTCATGGCGTCAGGGTAGAGGGGGCCGCCGGCATCTGCGGGAGACCGCCCCGCGACGGCGGAGCCGGCGCCGCCCTCGTCGCCGGCCACGACGAGCGGCCACCACACGACGAGCGGCGGCCCGCGCACCACCCGCCCGCGCCAAAGGGGACCAAAGTCCCAGGACCGCGCTCCGACCTGCATCCCCGTCTCCCCCTCCGCCGAAACTGCACGGACGACCAGGCGTGGACGGGTGCCACTGCACGCATGTGCCGACTAGGGTGGAGACCGCAAGCAACGAAGCTCGACTCATCGAGGACTGATGACACCCATCCACAGCGGCCGACAGTCGACCGCCTCACGGAATCACCGGGGTCGCGCCCTGGGCGCCGCCCTTCTTCTCGGAACCACCGCCCTGCTGGCGGGCTGCTCGTCCGGAGGAGGTGAGGCATCCACGGGCGAGTCGGGCGGCCACATCGGCGGCGGCGAGGCGAACCTGGTCCTTCCCGACCTCTCGCAGGCCACCATCCACGGCAGCGTCAACGGACGGGCCCTGCTGATGATCGGCCTGGTGGTGTGCGCCTTCGGCCTGCTGTTCGGGCTGTGGACGTACATGAAGCTCAAGAACCTGCCCGTCCACAAGGCCATGCTCGACATCTCCGAGCTCATCTACTCCACCTGCAAGACCTACCTGCTGCGCCAGGGGCGCTTCCTGCTGATCCTGTGGGCCTTCATCACCGTCATCGTCTTCATCTACTACAAGCTGCTCGTCGGATTCGCGTGGGGCAAGACCCTCACGGTCATCGGATTCTCGCTGCTCGGCATGGCCGGCTCCTACGCCGTCGCCTGGTTCGGGATCCGCGTCAACACCTTCGCGAACTCCCGCACGGCCTTCGCCTCCCTGCGCGGCAAGCCGATCGAGACCCACCGCATCCCGATGCGCTCGGGCATGTCGATCGGCATGGTGCTGATCTCCCTCGAACTGCTGATGATGCTCGTCATCCTCCTGTTCCTCCCGGCGGACACGGCGGGCGCGTGCTTCATCGGGTTCGCCATCGGCGAGTCCCTGGGCGCCTCGGCCCTGCGCATCGCCGGCGGCATCTTCACCAAGATCGCGGACATCGGCTCCGACCTCATGAAGATCGTCTTCAAGATCGACGAGGACGACCCCCGCAACCCCGGCGTGATCGCCGACTGCACGGGCGACAACGCCGGCGACTCGGTGGGCCCCAGCGCCGACGGCTTCGAGACCTACGGCGTCACGGGCGTCGCGCTGGTCACCTTCATCATCCTGGCCGTCAAGGACCCCGCGCTCCAGGCGACGCTGCTGGTGTGGATCTTCGTGCTGCGCGCCGTCATGCTCATCGCCTCGGCGATCGCCTACGGGATCAACGCGCGGATCGCGACCAGCCGGTACGGCGACGCCGCGCGCATGAACTTCGAGGCCCCCCTGTCCACCCTCGTGTGGCTGACCTCCGGGATCTGCATCGCGTTCACGTTCCTCACCAGCTGGTACGTCCTGGGCGGCATCGAGGGCATGATCTGGCTCAAGCTCGCTACGATCATCACCTGCGGCACCCTGGCGGGCGCGCTCATCCCCGAACTCGTCAAGGTGTTCACCTCGACGAAGTCGCGCCACGTCCGCGAGACCGTGAAGAGCTCGCGCCAGGGCGGCGCCTCGCTCAACATCCTCTCCGGCCTGGTCGCCGGCAACTTCTCCGGCTACTGGCTGGGCATCACGATCGTCGGCCTGATGGGCCTGGCGTTCCTCATCTCGAACACGCTGCCCGGTGACATGATGCTGGCCCCGGCGGTCTTCGCCTTCGGCCTGGTCGCCTTCGGGTTCCTCGGCATGGGCCCGGTGACCATCGCGGTCGACTCCTACGGTCCCGTCACCGACAACGCCCAGTCCGTCTACGAACTGTCGCGCATCGAGCACATCGACGGCGTGGACGCGCAGATCGAGGAGCAGTTCGGCTTCACCCCGGAGTGGGAGAACTCCAAGCTCATGCTCGAGGAGAACGACGGCGCCGGGAACACGTTCAAGGCCACCGCCAAGCCGGTCCTCATCGGCACCGCGGTGGTGGGCGCCACGACGATGATCTTCTCCATCATCATCGGCCTCACCGACGGTCTCACGGCCAACACCGAGATGCTGTCGATCATGCACGCCCCGTTCCTGCTGGGCCTCATCACGGGCGGCGCCGTGATCTACTGGTTCTCTGGGGCCTCCATCCAGGCGGTCACCACCGGCGCCTACCGGGCCGTGGAGTTCATCAAGCAGACGATCCACCTGGACTCCGCCAGCACGGAGGCCAACCCGGAGGACTCCCGCAAGGTCGTCGACATCTGCACGCAGTACGCCCAGCAGGGCATGATCCAGATCTTCCTGGCCGTGTTCTTCGGGACGCTCGCCTTCGCCTTCGTCGAGCCGTACTTCTTCATCGGGTACCTGATCTCGATCGCCCTGTTCGGCCTCTACCAGGCCATCTTCATGGCGAACGCGGGCGGCGCCTGGGACAACGCGAAGAAGATCGTGGAGACCGATCTGCACGCGAAGGGCACGGCCCTCCACGACGCGACGATCGTCGGCGACACGGTGGGCGACCCCTACAAGGACACCGCCTCCGTCGCTCTCAACCCGATCATCAAGTTCACCACCCTGTTCGGCCTGCTGGCCGTCGAACTGGCCGTCAACCTGACGGCGCAGGGGATGGGGGTCCTCGTCCACGTCCTGGCCGCCGTGTTCTTCGTGGTCTCGGCCTCCTTCGTCTACCGCTCGTTCTACAAGATGCGCATCAAGGCGTCGATGGAGGACGGCCTGGACGAACCCGGGGACGACGCCCCCGACAGCCCGTCCGCCCCGTCCGCCCCGGCTGTCGAACGCCCCGGCGCGGGGCAAGCGGGGGCGCCCTCGTCCATCGGGGGGACGGCGCACGCCCGCACGGCGCCCGCCGCGCAGACCCCCACGGCCCAGACGGCGCACTGAGAGAGGAGCGACACGATGAGAATCGCCATCAAGCGCGACGCCACCCTGGTCGACGACCAGGGGCGCGTGGCCGGGCACGACTCGGGGGCGACGCTGGTGCGGCGCCTGCTGCGCCTCTTCCCCGGCGCGCAGCTGATCGGGCCGGGCGCGCGGCGCTGCGACGGGTTCGACGAGGTCCCCCTGGAGTTCCTCGACCCCGAGGAGACGGTCGTCATCAACATGGACGTCCTGGACTCCGTGGGCGTGTGGGAGACCATCCACCGCTCCTCCGGCGGGGGCACGCCGCGGATCATGAACTTCGTGTGGTGGTCGACGGCCGCCCTGGAGGACCAAGTCCAGGTCGCCTCCTTCGCCCTGTCGTGCGCGCTGTTCCCGACCTTCGCGAACTCGGAGCGCACGGCCACCGAGACCCGCGAGCTCGTCAGCCGCTGGACGGTGCGCGACCTGGCGGAGCAGTCCCGCCTGGCCTGGGTGAACCTGGGGTTCCGCCTCGACCACGTCCAGCCCCGCCAGGAGCCGGACGTTCCCGTGGTCCTCTACCCCGCGATCTACCTGTCCGACCGCAAGCAGCCTCAGGTCTTCATGGAGGTCGTCGACCAGGTCCACAAGCGCACGCCGCTTCAGGTGGAGATGCGCCTCCACGAGTCGCACCTGGTCAGCGAGCGCGCCATGTCGATCTCGCGCCGCAACTGGGTGTGGGTGGGGCCGCTGACGGCCTCGCGCACGTCCTACTGGGCGGCGCTGGCGCATACGACGGCGTTCGTGGCGACGGCCTCCGAGGAGTCCTACGGCCTGTCCTACGTCGAGGCCATGGGCGCGGGCGCCATCGGCATCCTGCCGGACCGCGAGTGGGCGCGCGCCCTGGTGCCCGAGGGCTATCCGTTCCTGTACCGGACGACAGCCGAGGCGGCCGACATGCTGGAGCGGGCGCTCACGGACACCGCGGCGTGCCGCCGCCGGCTCGACGAGCTGGTCGAGGGCAGCTTCCAGCAGTGGATCGAGGACCATCACTCCGACGACGCCTTCGACCGGGAGATCGTCACCGCCGTCCGCGACTGGTTCGGCCAGTGAGCCGCCCCGCCTGCCCCTGACGGCCGCCCTCTGTCAGGGCAGGAGACGCCCCCGGGAGGACCGTTCCTTCCGGGGGCGTCGCCGTGCGCGCGGGGCCGTGCGTCCCTCACCCCAACCCGAGATCCTCCAGGCCCAACGCGTGGAAGTACGGGTAGCCGGCGGCCTCGATGGCCTCGCGGGCCCCGGTCGCGCGATCGACGATGACGGCGACGGCCAGCACCTCCGCGCCGGCCTCCCTCAGCGTGGCCGCGGCCTCCAGCGGAGAGCCGCCCGTCGTCGAGGTGTCCTCCAGGACGACCACACGCCGGCCCATGACGTCCGGGCCCTCGATCCGGCGGCGCATGCCGTGGTCCTTCGCCGCCTTGCGCACGACGAACGCGTCCACGTCCAGCCCGCGCGAGGCCGCCGCGTGCAGCATCGCCGTGGCCACCGGGTCCGCGCCCATCGTCAGCCCGCCGACCGCGTCGTAGTCGCCCGGCGCGAAACCGGACTCCTCCAGCAGGTCGAGCATCACGTGGCCGATCAGGGGCGCCGCCTCGTGGTGGAGGGTCGCGCGGCGCATGTCGACGTAGAAGTCGGACTCACGCCCCGACGCCAGCGTCACGTGCTCATGGATGACGGCCAGGTCCCGGACCAGTTCCGCCAGCCGCGCCTTCTGCGAGTCGTTCGTCATGGCCCCAGCCTATCGGCGCGCGCGGGTCGCCCTCGTCCGGGGTCCACGGCGCCCCGCCCGCCTCCCCATCGACGAGGGCGACCCGCGTGGCCGGGATCCCCGCTCCCCCTCCTCACGTGTGGGGAAGGCGCTGGACGATCCCGCGGACCACCCATCGCGGCGCCAGGCGGGCGGCCGCGCCCGCCGCCTGGTAGCGCGCGGTCGGGGTCACGAGGACCCGACCGTGGCGCACGGCCTCCAGCGCGGCGTCGACGACCTGCTCCGGCGTGCTCCAGATCCACTCCGGCGCGGCGGTCACGTCCTGGCCGGAGGCCTCATGGAAATGCGTGTGCGTGAGCCCGGGAGCGACGACGGTGGCCGTCACGCGCGCTCCGGTGCGCCTGCGCTCCCGGGAGAGCTCCGACGCCAGCCCTTCGGTGAAGGCCCGCACCCAGGCCTTGTGGGCCGAGTACGTCCCCATGCCCGTGTCGGCGGCGATCGAGCCGACGTTGAGGATCGCGCCGCGCCCTCGTCCGAGCATCGCGCGACCGGCCCGGTGGGAGAGCACCATGACGGCGCGGACCATGACGTCCAGCGCTTCCTCCTCGCGCGCGACCGTGTCCTCGAGGAAGGGCGCCCCCAGGCCGAAACCGGCGTTGTTGACCAGCAGTCCGACGGGCCTCAGACCCGACCCGTCCGATGGTTGGACGTCCAGCCTCCGCGCGACGCGTTCGACATCCTCGCGTTGCGACAGGTCGGCCGGCAGAACCTCCGTCCGCGCTCCCGCCACCCAGTGCAGTCGGTCCGCGAGGGCGCGCAACGCGTCCGCTCGCCGCGCGACCAGGACCAGGTCGTGCCCGGCGGCGGCCAGCTGCCAGCAGAACTCCTCGCCCAGGCCGGACGAGGCGCCGGTGACCAGTGCCGTTCCCATGCGACTCAGGGTACCGGCCCCACCCGGACGCCGAGACCGAGCCCCGCGCGCCGCTGCGTGCCGACCTGACGGAGTCAGAGAAGCGCGAAGGCTCTCCGAGCCTGGCCGAGGATTCTGAGCAGGCCCTCACGTCCGGTGCTCTCGGGGCGGTCTCCCCACATCAGCAGGACTTCCACGCCCACCACGATGACGAGGCGCGCGATCAGATGCCGTTCGAGGACGGACTCCTCCAACCGCGGGCTCTCCCGCGCCAACAGCCCCGACACCGCGTCCGTCCAGTCGGCCGATCGTGCGTACAGGGCGGCGCGCAGGGCCGGCGTGCCCGCGATGAGGCGCATCCGGTACTCCAGCCGTGCCACGGTCTCGTCGTCCGCCGCGCGGGTGTAGGCCTCTCCGGCTTCGGCGACCCGGTTGAGGATTCCCGGAGCCCCCCCGGCTTCCGTCTCGCCCGCCTCCGATGGGCCTCCGGCCTCCTCTTGGGACGGCGCGGGCGCGTGTGCCGCGATCTCCTCCAAGAAGACCAGGTCCGGCGGCCCGAGGATCAGGTCCTCTTTGGCGGGGAAGTAGCGGAAGAACGTGACGGGGCTCACTCCGGCTGCCGCCGCGATCTGGTCGATGGTGACAGCGTCGAATCCTTCCCGGGCGAACAGGTCCAGTGCTGCGGCGCGAATACTGCGCCGCGTGCGGCGCCGGCGGTCGCGCTGCCACTGCTCGCGGGCCGCCACTGCCCGCGGGGACGTCCCCCGCCCGCCGGGTGGCGCGGCGCCACCAGTCCTCTGCCGGTCCTCCGCCCTCACGTGTCTCCCCCGATCATCGCGTCCGCCCCATTCTCCGGCATGATCCGTCGTGCGAGCACACCGCAGACCAGGAGCACCACCACCGCGACCCCCGCGGCCAACGCCGTCGATGCGGCCAGCCCATCCAGGTAGGCCCGAGACGCTGCGGAGCGCAGCGCCTCCCCCGCGGGCGCCGGCAGGCCGGAGGCGCTCTCGAAGGCACGCGCCACGGTTCCGCCCAAGCCGGACGCGGTCGGCATGCCGACCTCGCGAGCGAGACGGCGGCGATAGACGCTCGCTTGGACGCCGCCGATTGCGGCCACTCCCAGCACGGACCCGATCTGGCGGAGGACGTTGAGCAGGGCCGTGCCGCTGCCCCTCACGGCCGACGGGATCCGCTCCAGTCCCGACGACATCGCGACGGGCTGCCCGGCTCCCGAGGCTCCTCCGACGATCAACAGACCGGCCATGACCATGGTCAGGGAGGCGGTGGCGCTTCCCCAGGCCGTCGCCGCCAGGCCGACGGCCACGGCGCCGAGGCAGGCCAAGCATGTGCGGACCGCCCCCAGCCGCCGCGCGATCCCCTCCGATGCGGCTCCGCCGACGATGCCGCCGACGAAGATCGGCAGGAGCAACAGCCCTCCGATCAGCGCATTGTGGCCGAGCACGGTCTGGAGGTAGCCGGGGAGCGTGAAGATCAGACCGAACTGCACGACGTTGAGCAGCGCCAGCAGGAGGGCGGCCACCGCATACCTCGGGTCGCCGAACAGCTCGACGTGGGCGAAGGGAGTCGCGGCGCGCAGATCCGTCCACGCGAAGACCGCCAACGAGGCCGCCCCAAGGACGACCATCGCGGCCGCCGGCCATGACGCGGTGTCGCCGAGCTTGATGAGGCCGCCCGTCACCAGGACCACTCCCGCGGTCACCAGCGCGGCCTCCGTCCACGGCGAGCCGGCATCAGACCGGCCCGCGCGCCCGCGCGCCCCCGTACCGGCGGTCCCCGCCGCCGGACGCCCCACGGCGAGGCGCGCCCGCGGCGCCACGATGCGACGGTTGAGGACCACGGCGACGCCCATGGCGACGACGTCGAACCAGAAGATGGTTCGCCATCCCCACAGGGACACCAGACCGCCTCCGAGGACCGGCCCCAGCGGCGTGGCCAGGATCGAGGCCAGCGTCCATACCGTCATTGCGCGCTGCCGGTCGCGGTGGGCGAACAGTGAAGGAATGAGCGCCATCGACATCGGCGTAAACACGCTTGCTCCGCACCCCATGATCGCGCGACCGACCATGAGGGTCGCCGCGCCCGGCGCCAGCGCGGCGACCGCCGCCCCGAGCATGAACATCACCATCCCGACCGACAGCACGCGGGTGAACCCGAACCGATCCCCCAGCCATCCACCGGGCAGGAGCGCGGCGGCGAAGACCAGGTTGTACACGGAGATGATCCACTGCTGCTCGAGGGTGCCTGCACCGAGGTCCGTCGACAGGGCAGGCAGAGCGACGTTGAGTGCCGTCGTGTTGAGGAACAGGACGGAGACGGGGACCACCAGGCAGACCAACGCTGCCCAATTCGCTCTGGGCCGCTCCGACCCGACGTCCGCCATATCGGCGTCATTTTTCATACGATAGACACTATCACTTGAATAGAGGCGCACAATCGAAGGTCCTCTGCCTGGGTGGATGGGCGTCCGTCGCGGGGATCGACCGACGGAGGCCGGATAGGCTGGGCCCATGAGCCTGCGCATCGCGACCTGGAACGTCAACTCCATCCGGACCCGCGTCGACCGGGTCCTCGCGTTCCTGGACCGCTCGGACACCGATGTCCTGGCGATGCAGGAGATCAAATGCCGCCCCGATCAGTTCCCCGCTCAGCGCTTCGAGGACGCGGGCTATCAGGTGGCCGTCCACGGGCTCAACCAGTGGAACGGGGTGGCTGTGGCCTCGCGGCTGCCGATCCTCGATGTCCGCGACCACTTCGCCGACCAGCCGACGTGGGGCGACCCTCCTGTCGTCGAGGCCCGCGCCCTGGGGGTGACCGTCCAGGAGACCACGGGGGCGCCCTCGTCCATCTGGAGCCTGTACGTGCCCAACGGACGCGAGCTGGACCATCCCCATTACCCCTACAAGTTGGCGTGGCTGGCGGCGCTGCGCGCGGACGCCCGCTCCTGGCTGGCCGCGGACCCGCGGGCGCGCATCGCGCTGGTCGGCGACTGGAACGTCGCCCCCACCGACGACGACGTCTGGGACATGGGCTTCTTCGAGGGGAAGACCCACGTCTCCCCGCCCGAGCGGGCCGCCTTCGCCGCCTTCGCCGAAGACGGCTGGGTGGAGGTCACCCGCCCCCGCGTCACGAATTACACGTACTGGGACTACCAGCAGCTGCGATTCCCCCGCAATGAGGGCATGCGCATCGACTTCGTCTACGCCTCGCCCGCCCTGGCCGCCGCCGTCACCGCGGCGCGGATCGACCGCGACGAGCGCAAGGGCAAGGGCGCGTCCGACCACGTACCCGTCCTCGTCGACGCGGACTGACCGGGACCACCGCCCCCTCCCCGCCCCCGCGCCCCCCGCGCCGACTTCGGTCCTCTTTCTCCGCGACTTCGGTGCGGGCAAGGCTCGAAGAAGGAGGCGGCCCCTGCCCGACCTGCTGCGGGACGGCATGGCGCACGAGTCCCAGTGGTGTCCGTCGCGCGCACGTGCCATTCCCTCGCACACCGGGGACGCGAAGCCTGCCATGGGTACCGATCTCGGGCACGGCCCTGCCACATGTACCGGTCTCACGCGCGGGCGATCAGGAGGCCGCCCACACCGAGCCTGTGGCCTGCACCAACGCCGAAGCGCCCAGCGGGTACGCCACGGCCCCCTCGCCGAGACCGGCGCCTGTGACACCAACGCCCAGCACCAGACGCCGCCACGCGCCACACGAACCGAACTCGACGCAGAACAGAACCGAACTCGACGCCGAACAGGACCGAAGTCGCGGGAAAAGAGGACCGAAGTCGCGGGGGACGACCGCCCCTGGGTCTGCCGGTTTCTGTCCGGTTTCTGTCCGGCCTTTGTCCGGCCCTTGTCCGGTTCTCTCAGGCGTCCGCAGCGACGAGGTCCAGGGCCGCCTGGTTGAGGTCCGCCCAGTGATCGTGGTGCCAGGGGCCGAAGGGGCGCACGCCGAGGAACACGCCGGCGGCGTCCAGCCCGCGATCCACCCACAGGAAGGACCCGGACTGGCCGAAGTGCCCGAACACCTCCGGCGACGCCGCGGGCGCGGTCCAGTGGGGGTGCTTGCGCCCGCGGATCTCGACGCCCAGACCCCACGGATTCGGCCGCTGGCGCCCATACCCCGGGACGACCCCGTCGAGGTCGGGGAAGACGGGATGCGTGGCCTCCCGGTCCAGGTCGGGCGACACCAACGAGGGATGGAGCAGCTCACCGGCCACGGCCAGGAGATCCTCCACCGACGCCCGCCCCGACCACGCCGGCGAGCCGGGGACATCGGCAGAGGCCATGCCGAGCGGCTCGAACACCGTCTGCTCGATCCAGCGGCCCACCGGCACCCCGGTGGCCGCCTCCACCGCGGCTCCCATCACCTCGATGCCCCGGTTGGAGTAGATGCGTCGAGCCCCCGGCGCGGCCAGGACGACGTCGGAGTCGAGGGACAGCCCGGAGGAGTGGCTCAGGAGGTGGCGCACCGTGGACCCGGGGGGCCCGGCCGGATCGTCCAGGGACAGGTATCCGTGGTCGACGGCGACCAGCGCCGCTCGCGAGGCCAGCACCTTCGTCACCGAGGCCAAGGGGTACACGACGGACGTATCGCCCTCGGCGTGGAGGATCTGCCCGCGGTGCACGACGGCCAGGGCATGCTCGAAGGGCACGGGGAACAGCTCGGCCCGCATCCCGTCGCTCCCGTCCGGACGGCTCCCCTTCACAACGCCGCCATCCCGGTGTAGATCCGCATCGAGCGGGCGAAGATGTCGCCGAGGTCCTCGGGGACCTGGGAGGCCAGCAGCAGCACGGTCTCCGGAGTGAGTTCGAGCAGACGCGCACTGGAGGCCAGCACCGTCGAGATCGGATACCGTCCCGTCTCCTGGTCCTCGAGGTAGCGCATCTGCGTCGCCACGCCGTACCAGTTGCGGATCAGGGAGTCCGCGAGGACCTCGGGACGCACCCTGGTGCTGCACCGCCCATGGCCGGCGAGCGCGCCGAGCTGGTCCACCAGGAAGTCGCGGAGGATCTGGAAGCGATGGACGTAATGGCCGTGGGCCGGATGGCTGGGACACGAGGACTCAACGGCCAGCGCGCCGTCCACGGACATCATGAGGCTCGCCGTCTCCGCGCATTTGGCGAGCCGCATGAGCTGGAGCGCCATCGCGCCGAGGCTCTCCGGGACGACGCCGGACTCGACCAGGCCGCCGCCGCCCTCGTCGATGCGGACGCCGACGAGGCCGATCTGGGCCTCGATGCGATCGATGACCGACAGCAGCAGCGCTTCCTTGGAGGGGAAGTGGTAGATGACGGCCGGATGGGAGATGCCGACCTCGCGCCCGACGTCGCGCAGGGAGAACCCGTGGTAGCCGGAGTCCGCGATGAGGCGCATCGAGGCGTCGAGGATCGACTCACGGGTCGCTTGACCGGCGGAGTAGGAGCCTCGCGCGCGATGCTCGGTGGCCATGGTCCCCTCCTCCCGGCGCCCCCGCGACGCGGGAGCACACGATAGATTCTCCCACGACGGCGGGAACCCGCGAGACACGCCCACCCGCACGGCCGCGGAGACCCCTGCGAGGGCGCGCGTCCCGCGTGGCCAGGTCGACCCGGCAGCGGCGGGCGCCCCCCGGTGTCGGAGCGGGCGCCCCCGCGTCCAGGCGGCCGGGCCTCACCAGTTCAGCGTGACGTCCTCCGGCTCGACGACGGGCTCTCCGCGGGCCACGGTCAGGGTGGACAGGTCGTCGGAGACGTCGACGCGCACGGTGTCGCCGTCTTTGACCTCCCCCGCCAGCAGCAGGCGGGCCAGGCGGTCGCCGATCTCGCGCTGCGCGGTGCGCTTGAGCGGGCGCGCTCCGTAGGCCGGATCGTATCCGGCGCGGGTCAGCCAGCCCTTGGCGGGCTCGGAGACGTCCAGCGTGATCCGGCGGTCCGTGAGCCGCCGCGCCATGAGGTCGATCTGGAGGTCGACGATCTGCGCCAGATCGTCCTCGGACAGCGGATCGAAGATCAGCACGTCGTCGAGGCGGTTGAGGAACTCGGGCTTGAACGCGGCATGCACGGTCTGCAGGACGGCCTCGCGCTTCTGGGAGGCGTCCAGGCGCTCATCCACCAGGAACTGGGAGCCCAGGTTCGAGGTGAGGATGAGGATCGTGTTGCGGAAATCGACGGTGCGCCCCTGGCCGTCGGTGAGCCGGCCGTCGTCGAGGACCTGCAGCAAGATGTTGAAGATCTCCGGATCGGCCTTCTCGACCTCGTCCAGCAGGATGACGGAGTACGGGCGGCGTCTCACGGCCTCGGTGAGCTGGCCGCCCTCCTCGTAGCCGACGTACCCCGGAGGCGCTCCGACCAGGCGCGCCACCGAGTGCTTCTCCGAGTACTCGCTCATGTCGATGCGGACCATGGCGTGCTCGTCGTCGAAGAGGAAGTCCGCCAGGGACTTCGCCAACTCCGTCTTGCCGACGCCCGTGGGTCCCAGGAACAGGAACGAGCCGGTCGGCCGGTTCGGGTCCGCGATCCCCGCGCGCGAGCGGCGCACGGCGTCGGCCACGGCGCGGACCGCCGTCTTCTGGCCGATGAGCCGGTGGCCGATGACGTCCTCCATGTCCAGCAGCTTCTCGGTCTCCCCCTGGAGCAGGCGCCCCGTGGGGATGCCGGTCCAGGCCTGGACGACCTCGGCGATCTCGGAGGGGCCCACCTTCTCGGCGATCATCGGCTCGGGCGCCGTGCCGTCCGCGCTTTCCTGGTCCGACTGCGCCTCGGCCTCGGCGATGTGGCGCTCGACGGCGGGGATCTCCCCGTTCTGCAGGCGCCCGGCCTCCTCCCACCGGTTCTCGCGGACGGCCAGATCCAGCTGGGTGCGCAGCTCGTCGAGCTGGACGCGCAGATCTCCGACGCGGTTGTGGCCGGCCTTCTCGGCCTCCCAGCGCGCCGTCAGCGCGCCCAGGGCCTCCTCCTTGTCGGCCAGGTCCGCGCGCAGCCTCGCCAACCGGTCCTGCGTGGCCTCGTCGGTGGCGTCCGGGTCGGACTCCGTGAGGTAGGACTGCTCCATGTGCGACCGGTCCACCTGGCGCCGCAGCTCGTCGATCTCGATGGGGCTGGAGTCGAGCTCCATCCGCAGCCGGGAGGCGGCCTCGTCGATGAGATCGATGGCCTTGTCCGGCAGCTGGCGGCCGGTGATGTAGCGGTCGGACAGCTGGGCGGCCGCGACCAGCGCGCCGTCGGAGATCGTCACCTTGTGGTGGGCCTCGTACTTCGGGGCGATGCCGCGCAGGATGGCGACCGTGTCCTCGACCGAGGGCTCGCCGACGAACACCTGCTGGAAGCGGCGCTCCAGCGCGGGGTCCTTCTCGATGTGCTCGCGGTACTCGTCCAGCGTGGTCGCGCCGACCAGCCGCAGCTCACCGCGGGCCAGCATCGGCTTGAGCATGTTGCCGGCGTCGGTGGAGCCCTCGGCGGAGCCCGCCCCGACGACCGTGTGGAGCTCGTCGATGAAGGTGATGATCTGGCCGTCGGAGTTCTTGATCTCGTCGAGGACGGCCTTCATCCGCTCCTCGAAGTCGCCGCGGTACTTCGCGCCGGCCACCATCGAGGTGAGGTCCAGCGCGACCAGCGTCTTGTCGCGCAGGGAGTCCGGCACGTCGCCGGCCACGATGCGCTGGGCCAGGCCCTCAACGACCGCGGTCTTGCCGACGCCTGGCTCGCCGATCAGCACGGGATTGTTCTTCGTGCGCCGGGACAGGACCTGGATGACGCGGCGGATCTCCGTGTCGCGCCCGATCACCGGGTCCAGCTTGCCCTCGCGCGCGATCTCCGTGAGGTCGCGCCCGTACTTCTTGAGGGCCTCGAACGAGCCCTCCGGGTCCTTGGTCGTCACAGGGTCCGGCCGCAGCTCCTTGAGCCGCGTCTCCAGGACGTCCGCGGTGGCGCCCTCCTGGACCAGGATGCGCCCGGCCCCATCCGCAGCGCCCACCGCCGCCAGCGCGATGAGCAGGTGCTCGGTCGAGACGTAGGAGTCCCCGCCCTTCGCCGCGCGCTTCTGCGCGTCCGTGAGGACGGCGATCAACCCGCGCGACGTCTGCGGCTGCGCCACCGACGACCCCGAGCTGGCCGGCAGGTCCACCAACGCGGTGCGCACGCGCGCGCCCACCGCCTGCCGGTCGGCGCCGACCGCCGCCAGCAGCGAGACGGCGATGCCGTCCTCCTGTTCGAGCAGGGCCTCCAACAGGTGGAGCGTCTCCACCTGTGGATTGCCCGCTGCCGCCGCCGACTGGACGGCGGATCCGAGGGCCTCCTGGGCCTTCGTCGTGAATTCCTCGTTCACGTGTCCCTCCTGATGCCGCGCCGCCGCCTCCCCGCGGGGAGACGGCCGGCGATGAGATGTCTGTCTGCCCGCCCGCGCGCAGCTCGCGCCGCGCGGCGGGCCTGTGCTCTTCTCAACGCCGTCAATGTTGAGTCTATTCCGCTCAACTTCAATCCGCGCGTGGGACACCCTCGCGGTCATTGGACGCGGCGAGGCCCGCACGGGCCCACGACATCACTGCGCGGAGGCGCGCTCCAGCTCCTCCTCGACGATTCCCTCGTCCAGCTTGCGGAAGACCGGCGACGGCACGGGCACCTCGCGCCCGACCGGCACAGGGTGGCGCTCCCACGTCGGATAGCCCTGATAGTCGCCCGTGATGACCGGGTAGTGGCGGGCAGAGCCGTCGTCCTCGCGCACATCGAGGTCCTCGACCTCCTCGATGCGCGGCATCGGCGCCACCTGCCCGGTCCCGCCCAGCACCAGGTCGACCTCGTTGGCGGAATGGGGGAGGAACGGGGACAGCATCGTGTTGAGATCGGTGACGGCCTGCGCCAGCGTCCACAGGATCGTCGCCAGACGCTCGCGCTGCTCGGGAGCCTTGAGTGTGAAGGGCGCCGTGTCCGTCACGTACTTGTTGGCCTCCCCGACCAATCGCATGGCGGCTCCCAGCGCGGCCTTCTGATGGTGGGCGCGGATGAGGCCGCCGACCTCGTCGAAGCCATGCTCGACGGCCTCCAGCAGCGCGCGGTCGACGTCGAGGATCTCCTGCGGCTGGGGGATGGACCCGAAGCGCTTGTGGATCATCGACGCGGTGCGGTTGACCAGGTTCCCCCAGCCGGCCACCAGCTCGGAGTTCGTGCGGCGCAGGAACTCCGCCCACGTGAAGTCCGCGTCGGAGGTCTCCGGCCCAGCGGCGGAGATGAAGTAGCGCAGCGCGTCGGCCTGATAGCGCGAGAGCATGTCGCGCACGTAGATGACGATGCCGCGCGAGGAGGCGAACTTCCTCCCCTCCATCGTGAGGAACTCGCTGGAGACCACCTCGGTGGGCAGGTTGAGGTGCCCGAAGGACCCCGGAGCGCCCCCGCGCGATCCCTCGCCGTTGTAGCCGAGCAGCTCGGCCGGCCAGATCTGGGAGTGGAAGACGATGTTGTCCTTGCCCATGAAGTAGTAGGACAGGGCCTCCGGGTCGTTCCACCAGGCGCGCCAGGCGTCGGCATCCCCTGTGCGGCGCGCCCACTCGATGGAGGCCGACAGGTACCCGACCACCGCGTCGAACCACACGTAGAGCCGCTTGTGGGGCTGGTCCTCCCAGCCGGGCACGGGGATGCCCCAGTCGATGTCGCGCGTCATCGCGCGCGGGCGGATGTCCTCCAGGAAGTTCTGGGAGAACTTGATGACGTTCGGCCGCCACGTCCCCGACTGCTCGCGCTCGTCCAGCCACGCGCGCAGGGCGTCCGCGAGGGCGGGCAGGTCGAGGAAGTAGTGGTCCGTCTCGACGAACTCAGGCGTCTCTCCGTTGATCTTCGAGCGCGGGTCGATGAGGTCCGTCGGGTCCAGCTGGTTGCCGCAGTTGTCGCACTGGTCCCCGCGCGCCCCCTCGTACCCGCAGATCGGACACGTGCCCTCGATGTAGCGATCGGGCAGCGTGCGTCCCGTCGAGGGCGAGATCGCGCCGCGCGTGGTCTGGACGATCATGTATCCGTTGTCGCGCACGACCTCGAACATCGCCTGGACGACGCGCTCGTGGTTGCCGGTCGTCGTGCGGGTGAACAGGTCGTAGGACAGGCCGAGCGCCTGGAGGTCCTCGACGATCAGCCGGTTGTTGCGGTCCGCCAGCTCGCGCGGGGTCACGCCCTGACTGTCGGCCGCCACGAGGATCGGCGTGCCGTGCTCGTCGGTGCCCGACACCATGAGGACGTCGTTGCCCGTCATGCGCATGTACCGGGAGAAGACGTCGGAGGGGACGCCGAATCCGGCGACGTGACCGATGTGACGGGGGCCGTTGGCGTAGGGCCAGGCGACGGCGGAGAGGATGCGGCTCATGGTCCTAGGGTAGACGCCGCACGGGCCCCCCGGCCACGCCCTCGCCCCGTCCGTCCCCTCCCACCGAGCCCTGTCCCCCCCTCCCACCGGGCCCTGTCCCCCCTCCCACCGAGCCCCGTCCGTCCCCTCCCGCGACTCGTCCCATTCATCGACGAGGACGGCACCGCTGCGCGGCGCGCCCCGCTCCGCTGTCCCGAGACGGCGCGGAGCCGCGGCGCCGGCGGATAATGGACGGGCACGATCCAGTCGCCCGTCTCCGGGAGGAGCCCCCATGTCCCGCGCTCTCATCGTCGTCGACGTCCAGCCCACGTTCTGCGAGAGCGGCGCGCTGGCCGTCGCCGGCGGCAACGCCGTGGCTCAGCGGATCGCCGACTTCGCCGCCGCCCACCGCGGCGACTACGCGCTGATCGCCACCACCCAGGACTGGCACATCGACCCGGGCGACCACTTCTCGCACGACCCGGACTTCGTGGACTCCTGGCCCCCGCACGGCGTGGCCGGCACGGCCGAGGCCGAACTCCACCCGGCGCTGGCCGGGCTGCATGCCGACGTGGCCATCAAGAAGGGGCAGTACCAGGCCGCCTACTCCGGGTTCGAGGGCGCCGCCGAGGACGGCTCCACCCTGGAGCAGTCGTTGCGCGACGCCGGCGTCTCCGACGTCGACGTGGTCGGGCTGGCCGAGTCCCACTGCGTCGCTCAGACGGCCCTGGACGCCCAGGCGGCGGGGTTCGCGACGCGCGTGTTCACCGACCTCACCGAGCCCGTCAGCGCGGAGCTGGGCGCGGCGGCCCGCGCGCGCATGCGCGCCGCCGGCGTCGACCTGGCGGATTCCGGCGCCCTGGCCGGCTGATCGCCCTCGACCGGAGGGAGCGGCCGGCTGCGGCGGGGACGGCCAACCGGCCTCGGCGGGAGCGGGGAGGCGGTGGCCGTCACCCCCGCTCGGAGTCCCGGCGGCGCAGCGCCGCCATGTACAGGGCGTTGGGGCGCACTCCCGTCGCCAGCGCGACCTGAGAGGCGGCCTCCTTCAGGCGCATGCCCTCGGCGGCCAGCTCGAGCACCGCCCGCACGTGGTCCTCCGCGTCCTCGCCCGCCCGCGCGCCGGCGACGACGATCGTGATCTCGCCGAGGACCTCCCCGGAGGTCCGCGCGATGAGCCCGTTGAGGTCCCCGCGCAGCACCTCCTCGTGGATCTTCGTCAGCTCGCGGCAGACGACGGCCTGCCGGCCCCCGCCGAAGGCCTCGGCCATGCGGACGAGCGTCTCATTCAGACGCCGCGGAGACTCGAAGAAGATCAGGGTGTGCGGATCGTCCGCCATCGACTCCAGGAGCCTCCGCGCCTCTCCCTCCTTGCGGGGGAGGAACCCCTCGAAGCAGAAGCGGTCGGAGGGCAGTCCCGACACGGCCAGCGCCGTCACGGGCGCCGACGGGCCGGGCAGCGCGGACACCGCGATGCCCCGCTCCACGGCGCGACGCACCAGGCGGAATCCGGGATCGGAGACGGTCGGCATCCCGGCGTCGGAGACCATGAGCACGCGCGCCCCGTCCTGGGCGAGGTCCAGGACGGCGTCGGCGCGCTCCGCCTCGTTGTGGTCGTGGAGGCTGATCAGCTGCCCGTTGATCCGCACGCCCAGCCGGGAGGCGAGCGCCAGCACCCGGCGCGTGTCCTCGGCGGCGACGACCTCCGCCTCCGACAGGGCGCGCAGGAAGCGCGGCGAGGCATCCTCGACGTCCCCGATGGGCGTCGCCGCCAGGAGGACGGATCCGGGGCGCTGGACGGGCTGGTCGTCGGGAGTCACGCGTCCCATCCTCCCATCTCTCTCGCCGTCCTTCCTCATCGACGAGGGCGACCCGCGTGGTCGGGCCCGACGTCCCCGTGCGGTCCGTCGGCGGGCAGGGGGCGCTCATCTAGACTCGGGCCGTGACCGATCCGTCAACGCCCGCCCCCGTCGCGACCGCCTTCACGGGCGTTCCGGAACCGCCTGGCCCCCCTGAGGACGGGGAACCGACGGACGGGCCCGCGGCGCCGCCCTCGTCACGGATGGAACGGCGCGCGTGGACGGCGCGACGGAGGATCGATCCGACGGACGGCGTCCCCAGGTGGGCGCGGTTCCCCATGTCGGCGGGCGCAGGATGGGTCGCCACCGCGCTCGCGACGGCGCTGGCGGCCGTGCTCCGCCTGGTCGGGCTGGACCGCGTGCGCGCGCTGATCTTCGACGAGACCTACTACGTCAAGGACGCCTACTCCCTCATGCATCTGGGCTACGAGGGGCGATGGGCCGACGACTGGGACGCGCGCTTCGCGGCCGGCGACTTCTCCGGGCTGTCGGCCACCGGCTCGTACGTGGTCCATCCGCCGACCGGCAAATGGCTGATCGGACTGGGCGAATGGGCGTTCGGCTGGGACGACCCCGTGGGGTGGAGGATCTCGGCGGCGGTGGCCGGCATCGTCGGCGTGCTCCTGGTCTGCCGCATCGCGTGGAACCTGTTCCGCTCCCCCGCCATCACCCTGATGGCCGGCCTGTTCCTGGCCACCGACGGCATGCACCTGGTGATGTCGCGGACGGGCCTGCTCGATATCTTCCTCACGACCTTCGTCGAGGCCGCCGTGCTGGCCGTCGTCAAGGACCAGCAGCAGGCGCAGCCGCGCCTGGCCGAGGCGATGGCGCGTTGGCAGCCGGACGTGCCCGCCCACGAGCGCACGGGCCTGGGCCCTCGCTCCGGCCCGCGGTGGTGGCTGCTACTCGCGGGCGTGCTGCTGGGGCTGGCGTGCTCGGTCAAGTGGTCCGGGATCTACGCCCTGGCGGTGCTCGGGCTGTTCGTCGCCCTGCGCGAGTGGACGACGCGCCGTCGGCTCCGCCACCCGCGCCCCCTGCGCGCCGCGCTCCGATGGGACGTCCCCGTCGCCTTCCTCGCCCTGGTGCCCACCGCGATCCTCGTCTACGTCGCCTCGTGGTGGGGCTGGATGATCCATCCGCAGGCGTGGGCGCACGGCCGCACCGCCGCGGACGGCGGACCGGCCACCGGGCCGATCGCCGTCCTGTCGGACCTGTGGCGCTACCACGTCGAGATGTGGGGCTTCCACAACGGCCTGTCGACGCCCCACAACTACCAGTCGAAGCCGTGGACCTGGCTGCTCCAACTGCGTCCGACGTCCTTCTGGTACGAGAAGGTCGACGGCGCGTGCGGCCCCGGCGGCGCGCCGAGCACCGACTGCGTCCGCAACGTCGTCGCGCTGGGCAATCCCCTGCTGTGGTGGCTCGGCACGGCGGCGCTCGCCCTGGTCCTCTGGGCGCTCGTGCGGTTCCGCGACTGGCGCCTGGGCGTCATCGTGTGCGGCTATCTGGCGATGTACGTCCCGTGGTTCGCTTACGCGCATCGCACGATCTTCACGTTCTACACGGTGGCATTCGCGCCCTTCGTGGCGCTCGCGCTGGCGTGGGCGCTCGGCGTCTGCCTTGACCAGGCGCGCCCGGGGGTCTCCCCGGACCGCCTCACCCGCTCCGACGGCGCCGATTTCGACGAGGGCGACTACCGGTGGCTGGGCCCGCGCACCGACCTGCGTCTGGCCCTGGCCGGATTCGCGGCCGTCGGCGTGGCCGTCGTCCTGGCGGCGTCCGCCTACTTCTACGGCGTGTGGACGGGGCCTGTGATCCCCGCCGAGGAGTGGAGCAGCCGCATGTGGCTGCACAGCTGGATTTAGTCATCCGCCGCCGGCACAACGGATGAGGGCGGGGACCCCTCCCGGGGTTCCCGCCCTCATCTCTCAGATTCGGATGTGCTGCGGTCAGAGCTCAGCGCGGGTCACTCCGACCCGACGTGCTTGTCGGCCTCGGTGCGTGCGGCGTCGATCTTGTCATCGAACCGTCCGCCCGTCACCTTCTTGGCCGCGTCTGCGACGGAGCCGAGGACCCGATCGGTCGTCGACTCGTCCTTCAGCGTCGAGTCCACGAAGCCCTTCGCTTTGTCAGTGAGCCCCTCCGCGGTCTTCTTCACGTCATCGAGATCCATTGACATCCTCCTTCTCCGGGGAACAGTGAGGACACTGTACCCCAGGCCGCACCGGAGGGAAACGACGGGCCGCCGGAGTCCTTGGTGTGGGATTCCGGCGGCCTGCGTGTTGTTGTGGTGCGGTGGTGTCCTACTCTCCCACACCCTGGCGGGTGCAGTACCATCGGCGTTGTGGGGCTTAGCTTCCGGGTTCG
>JAFAAX010000145.1 GCA_023426345.1 Actinomycetes bacterium | reverse complement strand
GGGAGGACCCGGCCGCGCAGCGGCGTCCCCTGCGCGCCGCATCCGAGGCGGCCGGATCGGCGCGGGCTGTCTCGGCGCGGCGGCCCGCCCCGCTCCGCCTCGTCGGTGGGGTGGCGGCTGTCGTCGTCGCGACGGGGATCGCCGCCGGCGCCGGCATCGCAGCCCGGCCCGATCCCTATTCGGGTCCGACGTTCACGCATTCGGTCGCGGCCGGGGAATCGGTCTGGGGACTCGCGCAGTCCCTGGGGTCCGACCGCCCGCTCGATCAGGTCGTCTCCGATATCGAGCGCCTCAACGACCTCGGCGGCGGTCTGCTCCCCGGTCAGGAGGTCACGCTCCCGGCGGAGTGAACCCCGGAGGTCGCGTGGCCACTGTGGCCAATGTTGCATGGGAGAATGGGCGGCACGTACCGTGGACGCGGTACACCCCTGGAGGTCCCCCGTGCACTGCCCGTTCTGCCACAACCCGGATTCGCGTGTCGTCGACACCCGGATCGCGGATGACGGCGCCTCCATCCGCCGGCGACGCGAGTGCACGGCCTGCAAGCGGCGGTTCACGACGCTGGAGACCTCGCAGTTCCAGGTGACGAAGCGGTCGGGCGTCATCGAGTCCTTCTCCCGCGACAAGATCGTCGCGGGCCTGCGCCGGGCCTGTCAGGGTCGTCCCGTCGAGGAGTCCGACCTGGCCCGGCTCGCCCAGCAGGTCGAGGAGCGCCTGCGCGCCACTGGCGCCTCGAATGTGTCCTCCGCCGAGGTCGGCAAGGCGATCCTCCCGTACCTCGCGGACCTCGACCAGATCGCCTACCTGCGTTTCGCCTCCGTCTACCGCGGCTTCAAGACACTCGACGACTTCGAGTCCGCCATCGCGGAACTCCGTGAGCGGCCCGCCGTGGAGCCTGGGGACGAGGAGCCCGCGCCCGTCGAGCCCGCGGCCGCCCCCGCGCAGGAGGAGGCCGCTCCAGCGGCGCAGGGCCGCCCTCGTCGACGTCCGCGGAAGGCGGCCGCCACGCCGGAGGAGCCCACCCTCCTCGACGGGTGAGCTCAGCCCTGGGGCGCGTCCTCCGCGGGCGCGTCGCCGGCACCGTCGCCCTCGCCGGAGGGCTCCGCGTGGGCGTCCCCCGAACGGTCCTCCCACTCCTCGCGGAGGGTCTGGAGACGCTCGGCGGCCTCGGCCGCCGCGGTGCTCACCGCGGTCTGGGCCTGCTCGGCCAGGTCGGCGACGCGCCCCTGGACGCCGAGGATCTCCTCGCGGACGCGGCGGCGCATCACCTTGCCGATCTGGCTGCGCGGGAGCTCGTTGACGACGACGAGTTGGCGGGGCAGTGCGTAGTGGGCCAGGGTGCGGCCGGCCCACTCGCGGATGTCCTCCAGCGTGACCGAGGCGCCGGCCTCCAGGACGATGGCGGCCACGACGCTCTCGCCCCGGGCGCCCGCGGGCACGCCGACCACGGCGATGTCGTGGACGCCCGGCATCGACCGGACGGCGTCCTCGACCTGGCTGGGGTAGACGTTGAAGCCCTGGGCGTTGATCATCTCCTTGCGGCGGTCGGCCATCACCAGGAAGCCGTCATCGACGTGCGCGAGATCGCCGGTGTGGAGCCAGCCGTCGTGCAGCGCCTCGGCGGTCTCCGCGGGCGCCTCCCAGTAGCCGGAGAAGACCTGGGGGCCGCGCGCGAGGATCTCGCCGATCTCGCCGGGCGCCACGTCGCGGTCGGGATTCTCGGGGTCGACCAGCCGGATCTCGGTGGACGGGAAGGGCAGGCCCAGGGCCCCCGGGCGGCGCAGCGGGGACAGGGGATTGCCGATGAGGACGGGGGAGCCCTCGGTCATCCCGAATCCCTCGATGATGAGGCCGCCCGTGGCCCCCTCCCACTTCGCGGCCAGCTCGCGATCCAGGGCCATGGCGCCGGACAGGGAGAAACGCATCGAGGTGAGATCGGATCCCAGCTCGCGGGCGCCTTGAAGGAGGCGCTCGAACATCGGGGGCACGCCGACGAAGAAGGTGCAGGGCAGCCGCTTCTGGGAGGTGAGGACCATCGCGACGTCGAACTTGGGGAACAGCGCGAGGGTGGCGGCCAACCGGATGCCGGCCAGCATCGAGACGCCGAACCCGAAGGCGTGGAACAGGGGGAGGACGCAGTCGAAGACCTCGGCGGCCTCGTGGAGCTCCGGCACCCAGGCGATGTCCTGCGCAACGTTCGCGCAGAGGTTGCGGTGGCTGAGGGCCGCGGCCTTCGGGACGCCCGTCGTGCCGCCCGTGTGGATGAGCAACGCCACGTCGTCGGCGCGGGAGGGGCACGATCCCTGCCACTGGGGCGAGCGCGCGATCTCGCGGTCCCACGACTGCACGCGGTCCGGAGTGGGGGCGGACAGCTCGGCGCGCCGGGCGCGGGCCGCCTTGAGGGGCAGGCGGAGCAGGGTCCGGGAAGCCAAGGGGAGCGCCGCGGCCAGGGACACGCCGAAGATCCGCACCTCCGGTCCGAGGAAGTCGAGCGTCGACACCGCGTTCTCCCACGCCACGACGACGCGCGCGCCATGGCGGTCGAACTCGGCGCGCAGCTCGGCGGAGGGGGCCAGGGGATTGTGCTCGACGGCGATGGCCCCCAGCATCATCGTCGCGAACACGGCGATGACGTGCTGCGGGCAGTTCGGCATCACCAGCGCCACGCGGTCCCCGGGCCGGACGCCCGCGCGCGCCAGCACGCCGGCTCCGCGGCGGGCCGCCTCGAGGAGCTCCCGGTAGGTCGTCGTCCGGGAGAAGAAGTCGAGGGCGACGCGGTCCGGATGTCGTCGCGCCGAGTCCTCCAGCAGATCGGGGACGCGTTGATCCGTCACGTTGATGACGAACGGGACACCAGGCGCGTACTCCCTGCGGAGTTCGTCGGTGAGAGACATCAGGCCTCCAGAGGGTGATGATTCGCGCGTAGCGGGCCGTTCGGGTCGTGAACGACCGCTTCAGGACCCTACGGTACCGTAGGTGAGGCGGCGGTGCGTTCCTCAGGTCGCGACAGGGTCTTCGCCCGGTTGGGTCCCGTGTCCGGCCGTCGACCACACATGGCTCAGTGTGCTCACGCGTCGCGACTTCTCGACACCTCTTCCAATCGAACGTCTGTTCGACTATGCTCGTTCTATGGACGCCACAGCTCTCCGCGCCGCAGGACCCGAGATACCGGGTCTCAGCGTCGGCGCGGTGCGCGCGCGAGCGGCACGGGCATGCGCCGATGCGGCCGCCACGAACGGCCGGTCCCTCGTCGAGATGATGGGCGCGTTCGAGGACGTGAAGAACGCCCTGGATGCCGCGCAGGACCAGATGGCCCTGGAGCTGCGCGGCCTGCGCGAGGCCCATGCCCAGGCGCTGGACCTGGGGGACCGCGGGCAGGCCGACGCGCGGCGCAGTGCGGCGTCGGAGGTCGCGTTGGCTCGCCGCGAGTCCCCCCGCCGCGCGTCCCTCCAGATCGGTCTCGCCCGTGTCCTCACGGCGGAGATGCCCCACACGTGGGATGCCTACCGGACAGGCCGTATCACCCAGTGGCGCGCCACCCTCATGGCCCGGGAGACCGCGTGCCTGGCGCTGGGGGATCGGCGCGTGGTCGACGCTGAGATGTCGGGCCTGGTGGAGCGCCTCTCGGACAGGGAACTCGAGGCCGAGGCGAAACGTCGGGCCTATCGGCTGGACCCCGGCGGGGTCGTCCGGGCGGCCGATCGTCTGGAGGACCAGCGGTCCGTGACCAGCCGGCCCGTCTCGCCCACCATGGTCCGGCTGAGCGCGCTGGTCCCGATGACGCAGGGAGTCGCCGCCCACGCCAGCCTCCTGCGCGCCGCTGAGGGCGTCCGGGCTCAGGGCGACCCGCGTGGGAGGAACCAGATCATGGCCGACACCCTCATCGAACGCCTCACCGGGCAGGCCGCGGCCGACGCCGTTCCCCTCGAGGTCCAGGTGGTCATCACGGACCATGCCCTGCTGGCCGGCACCGACACGCCGGCGGAGGTTCCGAGGTTCGGCCCCATCCCCGCTGCGATCGCGCGGCGGATGATCACCCGCGGCGCCGAGTTCGACCGCGCGCCCAGCCGGGCCAACCCCACGGGCCAGGTGGTCGACCTCGGCTCTCTGATGACCGTGCGCCGCCTCTACGCCGCCCCCGAGTCGGGGGAGCTCATCGCCATGGACTCGCGCAGCCGACTTTTCCCCGACGGCCTGCGCGACTACGTCGCCACCCGCGACAACCACACGTGTCGCACCCCCTACTGCTCGGCCCCCGTCCGGCAGATCGACCACGTCACCCCGTACTCGCGGGGCGGCCCCACCAGCGCGGACAACGCCCAAGGCCTGTGCCAGCACTGCAATCTGGCCAAACAGGCTCCCGGCTGGCACGCCCACGCCGCGCCGGATGGCACCATCGCCCTCATCACCCCCACCGGACGCCAGTACGTCACCGGCCGCCCCACCCTTCCCCACGAGCGGCCGCGCGGCGGCGCCCGAACGCGCGCGCGCCCCCGCGGCCAGCCCGCGGCGTGACCGAGGCGTGCCCGAGGCGTGGCGCGTCTTCGCCGGAATGGTCGGCGGGCGCGTGCCCGTCGGACTCGGCATCGTCGAGGGACTGTCGCGGCTGGACTTCGAGATGCGCAGGTGGGGCGTCGCGCTCGAGTGGCCGGTCGGGTGGGATCCCTCGGTCTGTCTGACCTCCGAGGAACAGCTCGAGCTGCGCTGCGCCTCGGCGCTGGAGGAGGCCCGAGGCCTGCGGGAACTGGCGGGCAGCAGCGCGACGCTGCGACGCGGACTGGCCCTGGCCCCTCGGCTGACGGACCCGTTCCCCGAACTCAGCTGGGAGGCGCCCGTCGTCCTCCTCCCGCGGGAAGGGCGACGACGTCGGTTCGTCGTCACGGGTCTGGACGGGGATGACGAGCTGGGGCGTTCGATCATCCTGGCCGAGCACCTGCGACGAGCCTGCCTGGCTTCCGTCGTGACCTGGCGGACGCCGACGCCCTGATCACCGCTGACGCCGCCTCGCAGTCGAACAAGATGACTCACGCCAGAGCCCGCCACTTGCCGATCATCGAGGCGCAGGACCTCCTGCGAAAGGCGAGTCGCCAGTGAACACGCGGGCCGCCCTCGTCCCCCCAGAATCAGCTGGTCAGAGCGGGGTGACCGTCAGTCGCACCGTGTCGGGCATCGTCGTGATCGCCTGGAGGGCCTCGACGGGCAGCTCGGAGGAGATGTCGGTGATCGCGTAGCCGATGCCGCCCGCGGTGGAGAGGATCTGGCCGTTGATGTTGGCGCCGGCCTCGGCGAACGTCTGGTTGACCAGGGCCAGGACGCCGGGGGTGTTGCGGTGGATCAGGCGGATCCGGTAGCGGCTGGACTCCGAGGGGCGCAGCTGGAGGTCGGGGAGGTTGACGCTCATGTCCGTCGACCCCGTCTCCCGGTAGTCCGCGAGCTTGCCGGAGACGAACCGTCCGATGTCGAGCTGCGCCTCCTCCGTGGAGCCCCCGACGTGGGGGGTGAGGATGACGTTGTCCATGCCCGTCAGCGGCGACTCGAAGGGATCGCCGTTCGCCTTGGGCTCCTCCGGGAACACGTCGATGGCGGCGCCCCCCAGGTGCCCCGACGCCAGATGGTCGTGGAGGGCGGCGATGTCGACGACGAAGCCGCGCGAGAGGTTGATGAACAGCGCGCCCTTCTTCATCTGGGAGAACTCGCGCTCCCCGAAGAGGTTCGCGTTGCGGCTGGAGCCGTCGACGTGGATGGAGACGATGTCCGCCTCGCGCAGCACCGACTCCAGGGTCGGCATCTGCGTGGCGTTGCCCAGGGACAGCCGCTCGGCGACGTCGTAGTAGATGACGTTGAGGCCCAGGGCCTCCGCCAGGACGGACAGCTGCGTGCCGATGTTGCCGTAGCCGATGATGCCCAGCGTGTGCCCGCGGACCTCATGCGACCCGTCGGCCGACTTGTCCCAGATCCCGCGGTGCATCCGCGAGTTCTTGACGGTGACGCGCCGGGTGAGGTCGATGATCTCGCCGACGGCCAGCTCGACGACGGAGCGCGTGTTCGAGTACGGCGCGTTGAACACCGCGATGCCGGCGCGCGTGGCGGCCGCCAGATCGATCTGGTTCGTCCCGATGCAGAACGCCCCGATGGTGGTGAGCTGAGGGTTGGCCTCCAGGACCCTCGCCGTCACGTGGGTCTTCGAGCGGAGCCCCAGGATCTCCACGCCGTCGAGGGCGCGGATCAGCTCGTCCTCGTCCATCGCCCCCTTGACGCGTGTCACCTCGATCCCGCGGGAGCCGAGGATCCGATCGGCATCGGCGTGGGGATTCTCCAGCAGCAGGGCGCGCGTCATGGGGTCATCGTGCCAGAGGCGCGTCCGGCGAGTCGGGCGTGTCCAGGGCCGAGGGCAGCTCGCCGGCGGCCACGACGTGGAGCCGGCGGGTGGAGCGCGTCATCGCGACGAACAGATCGCCCGCGCCGTCGGTGAGGATCTCGGCGGGCTCGACCAGGACGACGTCGTCGAACTCCAGCCCCTTGACGCTGACGGCCGACAGCAGGGAGACGCGCCGGTCGAGGCCGCTGTACCCGACCAGGTCCGCGCCCCATGCGCGGGCGCGCGCCGAGCCGACGACCACCGCCAGGCGGCCCTGGTCCGGTCCGGCCTCCCGGTCCAGGCGGCGCGTCTCCTCGGCGACGACCCGTTGGACGCGGTCCCACAGGGGGTCCTGGTCGGGGGACGAGGGCGCCCCCGGGGCGGCGTCGCGCACGCGCGTGACGGCGTAGGCGTCGGGGACGTCGCGCACGGCCCGGACGGGGGAGCGCACGGGGTCGCCCAGATCCGCCATGGCGCGCTCGGCGAGCCGGATGAGGGTGGCGGGCGTGCGGTAGGAGATCGAGAGGACCTGCTCGTCCGCCAGCGCGCGGGCCGCGGGGCCGAGCGCCTCCCGCCAGGTCCGCGGGCGCCGGTGGCCGCGGCGCTGGTCGAGGTCGCCGACCACCGTGAAGCTCAGGGACGGGCAGCGCCGCAGGAGGGCGCGCCAGGCCATGGGGGAGAGCTCCTGCGCCTCGTCGACGATGATGTGCCCGTAGGTCCACGCCCGGTCGGCGGCGGCGCGCTCGGCCAGCGGCGTCGCGTCGCGGCCCTGCTCGAGAGTGGCCGCCAGCACGTCGGCGGTCACGGGGTTGTCCTCGAGCTGGAGGTCCTCGAGCGTCGCCTCGGCGCGCGCGAGCTCGAGGGCGCGGTCGCGGGAGCGCTCGACCGCGTCATGGGCGCCGACCACGGCGGACGTGCCGAGGAGCTCCTCGAGCTCGTCGACGAGCGGGATGTCGGAGACGGTGAGGGGCGATCCCTTGGGCCGGGCGACGAGGGCGAGCCGCTCGTCGGACAGGCGGGGCGACACCGACGCGTTGAGGCGGGCCAGCCGGTCGGGGCGGGCGTAGAGGCGCTCGAGGAGCTGGACGCCCGACATCGGCATCCACGCGAGGTTGATCGCGCGCCGCGCGTCCACGGAGTCGCGGACCTCCTCGCGCCACATCGCCAGCTCGTCGGGGTCGACCTGGGGGTCCTCCTCGTCGGAGGCGTCCACGAGGGCGCGCGTGGCGAGGACATCGACGAGCCCCTGGGCGAAGGACTCGCGCGCGACGTTGTGCGGCTTCCCGGAGCGCCGGGCCCGCGCGCGGGCGGCCGCGACGTCGGAGACCGCCAGCGCGATCGGATGCCCTCCGATGTCGAGGACCTGGTCGCGGTCAGGGAGTCGCTCGAGGTCGCGGACCGCGGCCGCCAGGACCCGGCTCCACGCGAGGTCGCCCTTCGCCTGGTCGACGTCCTCGGCGTCGACGGCCGTCGCGCGGACGCCGGGGACGAGGTCGCCCACGGTCGTCGCGACGACGCCGGACTCGCCGAGTGAGGGAAGGACCTGCTCGATGTAGCGGAGGAAGACGCGCGAGGGGCCGACGACGAGCACCCCCGAGCGCTCGAGGCGGTCGCGCTCGGCGTAGAGCAGGTAGGCGGCGCGATGGAGGGCGACCGCCGTCTTCCCCGTGCCCGGTCCGCCCTCGACGACGAGGAGGCCGCGGCCGGGGGCGCGGATCACGCGGTCCTGCTCCGCCTGGATGGTCGAGACGATGTCCGTCATGCGTCCGTCACGGGCCTGGGAGAGCGCGGACATCAGCGCGCCCTCGCCCTGGAGGTCCAGACCCTGGTCGCGGGCCGACTCCTCGTCGAGCAGCTCGTCCTCCAGCCCGGTGACCCGGCGGTTCCGGGTGGCGATGTGGCGTCGCCTCGCGATGCCGTCGGGGTGCGCGGCGGTGGCCTGGTAGAAGACGCGGCCCGCCGGCGCCCGCCAATCGATGAGCAGCGGCGCCCCGTCCCGGTCGGACAGCCCGATGCGTCCGATGTAGCGGGTCGGCCCCTCGCGGGGATCCAGGCGGCCGAACACCAGGCGATCCTCGACGAGGCCCAGCCGGTGGATGAGCTCGCCGAAGTGGGTGGCGATGACGTCGCGCTCGCGGTCGCCCTGGCCGGTGCCCACGCCGTGGGAGGCGTTGACGCGGCGCAGGCTCGCCCGGTACTCCTCGCGCACCTCGTCGAGCCGGCCGTACACGCCGTCGACGATCCGCTGCTCGAGCCGGATCTGCCGGCCGCCCGCCTCCTGCTCCTGCGTCCGATCCTGCTGCACGCGCCCCTCCTCGCTGGGAAAACCGACCAACCATTGTGCCCCATCGGGGCCCGCGATGCGGGGCCGGACCACGCCGATCGCGCCGCGGCCCCGCGATTCCACCCGTGGCGCAATCGGCGGGTCAGGCCTCGCCGTGACCTGCGCGCGCGGGTAGGTTGGGAAGCGCCCGGCGGGTGGGAGGGCGTGACGGCAGGGCACCGGAGAGGAGGCGCGTGATGGACACGGCATCGGAGGGACGCGGCGTCCGGCTGTACCACGAGGGGCCGGCGTCCGGCGCGCGCGCGCCGATCCTGGTCACGCACTTCGACGGCGCCATGGACGCCGGGGCCGCGGGGGGCCTGGCCATCGAGCAGATGGTCCATTCCCTGGGGTCCCAGCGGGTGGCGACCTTCGACTCCGACCTGCTCATCGACTACCGGTCCCATCGCCCGATCATGTCCGTGGAGGACTGGGTGACCACGGACATGGAGATGCCCGAGATCGCGCTCGATCTGGTCCACGACGACCTGGGCCATCCGATCCTCCTCCTCCACGGCCCCGAGCCCGACGCCCGGTGGGAGTCCTTCGGCGACGCCGTGACGGCCCTCGCCCGGGCCGCGGGCGTGGAGGTGAGCTTCGCGCTGTATGGCATCCCCGCCGGCGTCCCCCACACCCGTCCCACGCCGGTCCACGTCCAGGCGACGGATTCGTCGCTGGTCCCCGAGCAGCCGCAGATGTCGGGGACCATGCAGTTCCCGGCCCCGGTGTCGGGCTACCTCCAGGACCGTCTGGCGGGGGAGGGCATCGACGGCGCGACGCTCATCGCGGCCGTGCCGTACTACATGGCGGAGAACGCCTATCCCCGCGCGGCGTCGGCCCTGCTCACCCGGCTGTCCGAGTTCGGCGGCCTCTCCCTGCCCGTCGGGGACCTCGAACACGGGGCGGCCCAGGAGATGGAGCAGGTCAAGCCCCTCATCGCCGGCAACCCCGACGTGTCCCGCACGGTGGAGGCCCTCGAGCATCACTTCGACGCCCTCCAGAACGGCGGGGACGCGACGTCGACGCCGTCGCTGCCCGAGGGCGTCTGGGACGAGTCCGACCCCGAGGACATCGGCGATGTGATCGAGGCCTATCTTGCCAACCGCGACCGGCGTGAGCGAGAGTCGGACGGTGACCAGACGGACGACGAGACGGTGGCGGAGACCGGGGACACCGGCGACGAAGGGGGCCCTCGGGGCGGCTCCGGGTCCGAGGACCGCTCCCAGCGCTTCGTCGACCCCTCCGGCCCCTTGGCCCGCGGCCCCCGGCCCGAGACGCTCGAGGATGTCCTCCGGCGGCTGCGCGGCGACGACGCGTCCGCCGGCGGCGCCCCCCGGCGGGCGCGCCACCGAGCGGAGAACCCGTGGGACCGTCCCGGGCCCGAGGAGGAGGACGCCGGGAGCGACGCCGACTGACGGAGGCGCCGTCGAGGGGTGCGCGCAATGAGCGCGCCGCCGGACCTGTCCGCTCCCTCACGACCGGCGCCCGCGTCGCGCGCACTCGTCATCTGGCTGTGCGCGATGAGCGCCTATGTCTGCGCCGTCGCGGCGCGCACCTCGCTGGGGGTGGCCGGCGTGGAGGCGATGGACCGCTTCTCGATGAGCGCCGGGAGCCTCTCCTTCTTCTCGACCCTCCAGATCGGCGTGTACGCGCTCGCCCAGATCCCGGTGGGGGTGGCCCTGGACCGCTTCGGCCCGCGGCGCCTGCTGTCGACGGGCGCCGTCCTGGTGTCCCTCGGGCAGATCGCGATGGCGGTGGCGCCGAGCCTGCCGGCCGCGCTGGCGGCCCGCGTGCTGCTCGGCATCGGCGACGCCACGGCCTTCGTGTCCGTCCTGCGCCTGCTGCCCTCCTGGTTCTCCCCGTTCCGCATCCCGCTGTTCACCCAGCTCACCTCCATCCTGGGGCTCCTCGGGCAGGTGATCTCCGCGGTGCCCTTCATGGCGGTGCTCCACCACCGCGGATGGACGATGGCGTTCGCGATCATGGCCGGCCTGGGCTTCGCGGCGGCCCTGCTGGTCGTGGCCGTGGCGCGCGACGCCCCGACCGAGGCGTCGGCCGGGGGTCCCCCGGCGGGCGGGGCGCGGCCGAACGCCCCCGCCGAGCCGATCCGCGCCACGC
>JAFAAX010000132.1 GCA_023426345.1 Actinomycetes bacterium | reverse complement strand
GGCCGCGGCGAGGCGACCGGCGGATTTTGTGCGAACCCTGGACACCACCGTAGCGTGGGCGCATGGGATCGGCCAGAAGTGCCGGCGCCGACGGACCGGCGCCTCGACGGAGCGCCCGCCGCCTCGTCGCCGCCGTGGCGCTGGGCGGCGTCGCCGCCGGCGTGACGGGGTGGGTCTTCCAGCGTCTGCTCCACGTCGTCCAGCTGGTCGCCTTCGGGATCGGGCCGGGGGCGGGCTCCGGAGTGGCTTCCGGGGCTCACGCCGGGGCAGGTTCCGATGCGGGGCGCGGGATCGATTGGGGGGACCCCCATGGGGGCCCGACGCTCCTCGCCCTGTCCCAGGCCGCCGCCCCGTGGAGGATCGTCCTGGTCCTCGCGCTGGCCGGAGCGGTCGGCGGCCTCTCCTGGTTCCTCTACTTCCGCCGCGGGCACGCCGGCGTCGATGTGCGCGCTGTCGCCGGGGGCTCTCCCGCGCCGCTGCTGCCCACGCTGTGGCACACCGCCACCCAGGTCGTCCTGGTCGCGATGGGCGCCTCCATCGGGCGCGAGGCCGCGCCCCGCGAGATGTCGGCCGCGTGGTCCGCGTGGCTGTCGGACCGCCTGGGGCTCGACGCCGAGGATCGGCGCACGATCGTCGCCTGCGGCGCGGGCGCGGGCCTGGCCGCGGTCTACTCGATCCCGGTGTCCGGCGCCGTATTCGCATTGGAGGTCGTGCTGTCCCGAGTGACGGCCCGCACCGTGTGGCCCGCCCTGACGATGTCCGGGCTGGCCGTGCTGGTCGCCGACGGCTGGACCCCCGGGCGTCCCTTCTACGAGGTCCCCGACGTCTCCGCGACGGCCTCGCTGACGGTGTGGGCGATCATCGCCGGCCCGCTCCTGGGGGTGCTGGGACAGGGGTTCGGCCACGTCGTGTCCCGCCTCGAGGCGGCCCGCCCGCGCGACGCCCGCCTGCTGTGGACGATGCCCGCCGCCTTCGCGGCCGTCGGAGTGGTCGCCCTGTGGCTGCCGGAAGTGCTCGGCAACGGTCAGTCCGCCGCCCAGACCTTCTTCGACGTCTCGGAGGCCACCGGCGGCGCCGCGCTGCTCCTGGCGGTCCTCGTGGCGGCGAAGCTCCTCACCACGCTCGCGACGATCGGCGCGGGCACCTGGGGCGGGACGCTGCAGCCCTCGGTCGCCCTGGGCGCCGGGTTGGGGGCCCTGGGCGGTCTCGCCTGGAACGCCGCGTGGTCTGCCGTGTTCCCGGCTTCCCCGGCGACCTCCGTGGCCGCGTTCGCCGTCATCGGGGCGGCGGCCTTCCTGGCCACCTCGTGGCGCGCGCCGCTCACCGCCCTCGCCCTGGTCGCCGAGTTCACCCGCTCGGGCGCGGGCATCCTGGTCCCGGCGCTGCTCGCCGTCGGCCTGGCCGCGGCCACGGCCCGATGGCTGTCCACTCGTCCGCCGGCCCCCGCCGGGGGCGCCCCACGCACGACGGGCGGGCCGCGGGCATGAGCAGCGAGAGCCCGATCCCGCCCCCGCCCCTGCCCCCGCGCGACGAGTGGATCGAGCACCGCCGGGCGGAGGACCGCGAACGCCTCGGCTGGATCGTCCAGGTCGATGCGGAGGCCGGCGCGTTCATCGCCCTCGATCTCCTGGGACGCCCGATCACCGACCCCACCGACTGGTTCCACGCCGAGTCGGCGCTCGACAGCGACGGGATCGCCTACCTGGCAGACCCCTATGAGCTGGAGCTCCCGGATGGCTCCTCGATCCGCGTCCGGCTCACCGACGTCTCCCCCTCGCGGATCCGCGTCAAAGAGGAGGATTTCGGCGACATCTCGCGCTCGACGATCGCGATCGACCTGCCGTTCCCGGCCCCGGAGACGCTGCGATCGCTGACGCGCTGATCGCGGCCCCTCGCACGGGCGCCGGCCAGTGCATGAGCAGCTGGCCGCCCGACTCCTCGACCACGCGGAACCCGCGGTGTTCATACAGCCGGAGGGCGGCCTCGTTCCCGCTGTGGACCCGGATCGTCACCGACTGCCCTCCCGCGACGGCACGGTCCTTGACCAGACGCAGGAGGGAGGACCCGATCCCCTCGCCCTGGTGCTCGGGCCGGACCTCGACGGCCTCGACGCAGATGGCATCGTCGCGCTCCTCCAGGTAGGCGGCGCCCACGTCCTCTCCGCCGCGTGCGGCGACGAGGACGCCGTCGGGGTGCGCGATCCGGGCGACGAAGAACCCGTCGTCCCAGCCGCGGTCGTAGGCGTCGTAGGCGCGCTCCTTGACCTCTGCATGGGACGCCCGGTGCAGGCCGCGCAGCCAATCAGCATCCCTGGGCGTGGCCGCGCGGACGGTGAGACCGTCTGGTCCGCTCATCGTGCAGGTCCTTCCTCTCGGCGCTGTGCTCCCCACGCTACCGTCGTCGCCCCGCAATGATGAGGACCATTGACGAGGACGACCTCCGGCCATCAGACGGTCCGGTGACTGTCGACGTGCTGGGTCTCAGCATGGGAGGCCGCTTCGGCCCGCCCGATGGAAGCGGCTCACCTCCGCAGGTGGGGCTCGACGCGGGGCGTGGCGGGTTCGGTGCCCGTCGGCGCCGCGGCGCGCGGGGACGGGGCGGGACGACGGGGCGGCGTGCCGCCGGGTGTGTCGCGG
>JAFAAX010000114.1 GCA_023426345.1 Actinomycetes bacterium | reverse complement strand
CGGCCGAGCCGTCGGAGGCCGCGACGGCCGCGCGGACCTCGTCCCATGTCCGCGTCGCGACGCCGTCCCACGACACGATCGTGTCCCCCGGCGCGATCCCCGCGGCGGCGGCCGGTCCGGGGGCGGTCGCGCCGTCCGCCGAGGTCGCCACGGTCTGGGGCACCGCCTCCAGCGTGGTGGTGGGCGTCGCGACGCCGATCCCGAGGAACAGGACGCCGATGAGCGCGACGCTGATCAGGAGGTTGACGGCGGGTCCGCCCAGCATGACGACGGCCTTGCGCCCCGCCGGCAGCTCGTAGAAGGGGCGCCCGCGCGCTCCGTCGAGGTCCGCGGCGCTGGCGCGGCGCGCCTCCTCCGCCAGTGTCGGCGCGCCCCGACGGGTGACGGTGGGCGTGCCCGGGCGCGCCGGGGCGTACATGCCGGCGATGCGGACGTAGCCGCCCAGGAGGATCGCGCGCAGCACGTAGCGGGTCCCCCGTCGCGCGCCCGACGCCAGCGCCGGCCCGAAGCCCACCGAGTACTCGGGGACCAGGACCCCGAAGCGCTTCGCGGGGACCAGGTGGCCGAGCTCGTGGAGGGCCACGGAGATCAGCAGTCCGACGACGATGACGAGGATCCCGACGAGGGAGCTCATCGGCCCACGGCCTCCGCGGCGCGGGCGCGCGCCCACTCCTCGACGGCCAGGACGTCCTCCAGGGTCGGGTCGGCGACGCCCTCGTGGGCCGCGACGACGTCCTCCAGCGTGTCGACGATGCCGAGCCAGGGCAGGCTCCCCCGCAGGAAGGCCTCGACCAGCACCTCGTTGGCGGCGTTGAGGACCGCCGGGTGCGTCGCCGAGGCCCCCACCGCCTCGCGCGCCAGGCCGACGGCGGGGAACGTCTCCGCGTCGACGGGCTCGAACGTCCAGGACTGGTCGGCGTCCCAGGCCAGCGGGCGCTCGACGTCGGGCAGGCGCTCGGGCCAGGACAGCCCCAGGGCGATGGGCAGCCGCATGTCCGGCGGCGACGCCTGGAGGACGGTGGCCCCGTCCCTCCAGGTCACCATCGAATGGACGATCGACTGCGGGTGGACGACCGTGAGGATGCGCTCGGGCGCGACGTCGAACAGCAGGTGGGCCTCGATGAGCTCGAGGCCCTTGTTGACCAGCGTCGAGGAGTTGACCGTGACGACCGGCCCCATGCGCCACGTCGGGTGGGCGAGCGCCTGTCCGGGCGTGACGCCGGCCAGGGACGCGCGGGTCCGTCCGCGGAAGGGCCCGCCCGACGCCGTCAGGACCAGGGAGGCGACCTCGGAGCGCCCGGTGAGCACCGGCGAGGTGAGCCCGCGCTCGTGGACGCCCGCCGCCAGGGACTGCGCGATCGCGGAGTGCTCGGAGTCCACCGGCACGATCTGCCCGGGGCGGACCATGGCCCGGCGCACCAGCGCGCCGCCGACCACCAGGGACTCCTTGTTCGCCAGCGCGAGCGTGGAGCCCGCCTTCAGCGCGGCGAGCGTCGGCGCGAGCCCCACTCCCCCGGTGATGCCGTTGAGCACGGTGGCGTCCGGGAACGCGCCCGCCAGCTGCGCGGCGGCGTCGGGCCCCGCGAGGATCTCGGGGAGGGGGCCGCGGGGGTCCCGGGCCCGCAGGGCCTCCGCGACGGACGAGGGCGACCCCGCCGCGATCGCGACGGCCTCCGGGCGCCAACGGAGCGTCTGCTCGACGAGGAGCCCGGGATGCCCCCCGCCGGCGGCCAGGGCACGCACGCGGAAGCGTCCGGGATGCGAGGCGACGACGTCGAGCGCCTGCGTCCCGATCGATCCCGTCGAGCCCAGCACGACGATGTCGCGCGCGTCGGAGGCCATGTCAGCTGACCGCGAGGAGGATCTCCACGGCGCGTCCCAGGTAGGCGTCGACCGGGCCCTCCCTGTAGGCGCGCGCGCCCTTCTTCGGCGCGAACACCGCATGCCGGATGTCGTCGACCGTGATGTCGCCCCGGTCGTCGAAGTAGTCGGCGAGGCGGTCGAGCAGATCGTCGACGGGCTCGGCGTCGTAGCCGCGGCCGCGGGCGGGGTGGGAGAAGCGCTCGCCGCGGGGGCGCAGCAGACGCGGGTAGAGGGTGGTCGCGCGGTCCGCCACGCGCTCGTACCACGCCGACTCGCCGTTGACGGCGACGTGGTCGGCGCGGTCGCGTTGGACGAAAGCCGCCTCCAGGCGGTTCATCGCCGCATCCACGGCGTCGATGCGGTAGCCGTGGCGCTTGAGGGAGAACGTGGCCTGGCGGACCTGCTCGGCGCTGAAGCGCTCCGCCGGCACGCCGCCCTCGTACGCGCGGCGCGCCTCCTCGAAGAACTGGTCGACCAGGTCGGGGTCGTAGCCCTTCCTCATCACACCGACGGACGGGAACGCGTCGCTCATCCTGCCTCCTGCTCGTCCATGGGGGCGGTGGCCTCACGCGCCGCCCGTCTGCGCTCACGATGCTGCACGGCGGTGGCCAGCTGGCCGCAGGCGCCGTCGATGTCGGACCCGCGCGTGTCCCGGATCGTGGTGGGGATCCCGGCCGCGCGCAGCGTCTCGACGAACATATTCTGGGCGCGTCGCGTCGATGCCGTCCAGATCGAGCCCGGCGTGGGGTTCAGGGGGATCGGGTTGACGTGGACCCAGCCGTGCCCGCGGCGGTTGAGCTCATCGGCGAGGAGCTGCGCCCGCCACGGCTGATCGTTCATGTCCTTGATGAGCGCGTACTCGATGGACACGCGCCGCCCGGTCGCCAGGAAGTAGTGCCGGGCCGCGTCCAGCAGTTCGCCGACCTTCCACCGGGAGTTGATCGGGATGAGCTCGTCGCGCAGGTCGTCGTCGGGCGCGTGGAGCGACACCGCCAGCGTGACGGGCAGCCCCTCGCGCTCCAGCCTCCCGATGGCGGGGACCAGCCCCACCGTCGACACCGTGATGTTGCGCGCGGACAGCCCGAAGCCCTCCGGGCACGGGTCGACGAGGCGGTGCAGCGCCTGGATCAGCGCGCGATAGTTGGCCAGCGGCTCGCCCATCCCCATGAACACGACGTTCGAGAGGCGCGTGGGCCCGCCCGCCAGGTCCCCGTCGGCGCACGCCCGCTGCGCGAGGCGGACCTGGTCGACGATCTCCGCCGTCGACAGGTTGCGGGTGAGCCCCATCTGCCCCGTCGCGCAGAAGGGGCAGGCCATCCCGCATCCGGCTTGGGACGACACGCACAGCGTGGTGCGGTCCGGGTATCGCATGAGCACGGATTCCACGCGGGCGCCGTCGAACAGCTGCCACAGGTGCTTGATCGTGCGGCCGTGGTCCGCCTCCAGGGCGGCCACGGGGGTGACCAGGCACGGCAGCAGCGTCTGGGCCACCTGGTCGCGCATCGCCGGCGGGATGTCGCTCATCCGCCGCGGATCCGTGGTGAAGTGCTCGAAGTAGTGACGGGAGAGCTGGTCGGCGCGGAATCCGGGCAGTCCGGCCTCGGCCAGGACCCTCTTGCGGCCGGCCAGGTCCAGGTCGGCCAGGTGGGAGGGCGCCTTGCCGCGCCGCTTCGCCGTGAACGACAGCACCGGTCGCGCGTCGGGCGTCGTCGCGCCCTCGGGGGCCTGATCCGTCGGACGCACCTCGCGGCGCGCCGGGGCGACCGGGCGCGCCGGCAGGGCGGTGCCCACCGTCCCGCCCGCGCGGGGCCTGCCTGGTGATTCCGTCAGCGCCATGCCCCCATCATCCCCCCATGGCCAGACCGAGCACGAGGGAGAACATCGGCGCGGTCATCAGCAGGGAGTCCAGACGGTCCAGGATCCCGCCGTGGCCGGGCAGGATATTCGACATGTCCTTGAGACCGACCTCACGCTTGATCATCGACTCGGTGAGGTCCCCGACGGTGCCCACCACCGCCGCGGCCGCGCCCAGGATCGGCCCCCACCACCAGGGGGCGCCCAGCAGCGCCAAGGACGCCACGGCCACGCCGACGCACATCAGGACGGAGCCCGCGAAGCCCTCCCACGACTTCTTCGGGGAGATGCGGGGGCTCATCGGGTGGCGTCCGAACAGGACGCCCGCCGCCCATCCTCCGATGTCGTTGGAGATGGTCACGACGATGAAGACGACCACCCACCAGGGCGAGCGGTCCCCCGTCAGCATGAGGACGACGAACGAGGCGAGGAACGGCACGTAGACGACGGCGAAGATCGAGGTGACGACGTCGCGGATCCGGTCATCGGCAGGCCCCTCCAGTAGGCGCCAGGCGATGACGACGAAGACCGTGAGGTACATCGCGATGAGCGCCGCCTCCAGTCCCAGCGTCCAGGTGCACACGAGGATGCCGATCGTGCCGACGTAGATCGGCGGCATCGCCAGGGTGACGCCGACGCGGGCGAACGCGCCGCCCAGCTCCCAGGTGGCCCCCAGGGCGAGGAGGACCACCAGCGCGACGAACCCCGGCCGCCACAGCCACAGCGCGAGCGCGAACGCTCCGATGAGCACGACGGCCGTCGCCACGGCCGCCGGGAGGTTGCGCCCGGCCCGGCCCGTGGCGGCCAGCGGCATGTGGTCCCGGCTGGGACCCGGCCGCATCACGCGGTCGAGCAGGGACCTGGGGGTCTCGTCGGCCATCAGATCGTCAGCAGCTCGCTCTCCTTGGCGGCCAGCAGCTCGTCGATGACGTCCACGTGCTCCCGGGTCGTCGACTCGAGGCCCTTCTCCGCGCGGTCGACCTCGTCCTCGCCGGCCTCCCCGTCCTTCTTGAGGCGGTCGAGCTGCTCCTTGGCCTTGCGGCGCACGCCGCGCACGGAGACGCGGGCGTCCTCGGCCTTGCCGCGGGCCTGCTTGACGTACTCCTTGCGGCGCTCCTCGGTGAGCGCGGGCAGGACGACGCGGATGACGTTGCCGTCATCGGTCGGGTTGACGCCCAGATCGGATTCGCGCAGGGACTTCAGGATCTCCTGGGTCGCCGTCCGGTCGAACGGCGAGATGAGGACCGTGCGGGCCTCGGGGATCTGGAAGGACGCCAACTGCTGCATCGGCGTCGGGGACCCGTAGTAGTCGACCGGGATCTGGGCGAACATCGCGGCATTGGCCCGGCCTGTGCGGATCGCACCGAAGTCGGACCGGGCGACGTCGACCGCCTTGTCCATCTTGTCCTCTGCCTCGAGCAGGATGTCGTCGATCACCGTTACTCCTTCGTCTGTGCCGTGGCGGGCGCCGGGCGCGCGGACACCAGCGTACCGATTCTGTCGCCCATCAGGGCGCGCGTCACGTGGCCGGGCTCGGACATCCCGAACACGCGCATCGTGAGATCGTTGTCCTGGCTGAGCGCGAAGGCCGCCGCGTCGACGACCTTGAGCCCCTGGATCAGCGCGTCGGAGTAGGAGACGAAGTCCAGCCGGCGCGCGTCCGGGTTGAGGCGCGGATCGTCGTCGTAGACGCCGTCCACCCCGTTCTTCGCGACCAGCAGCTCGTCGCAGTGGGTCTCCAGGGCCCGTTGGGCGGCGACCGTGTCGGTGGAGAAGTAGGGCATGCCCGCGCCCGCGCCGAAGACCACCACGCGGCCCTTCTCCATGTGTCGGATCGCGCGCAGCGGGATGTAGGGCTCGGCGACCTGCTGCATCGCGATGGCGCTCTGGACGCGGCACGCGACGCCGGCCTGCTCGACGAAGTCCTGGAGGGCCAGGGCGTTCATCACCGTGCCGAGCATGCCCATGTAGTCCGCGCGGGCCCGGTCCATGCCCGCCCGGGACAGCTCCGCCCCGCGGAAGAAGTTGCCGCCGCCGACGACGACCGCTACTTGGACGCCCGCCCGGACGGCCTCCGCGATCTGGTGCGCGATCCCGCGGACGACGACGGGGTCCAGGCCGACGCGGCCTCCCCCGAACGCCTCCCCGGACAGTTTCAGCAGGACCCGTCGGCCCGTCGTGGGGATCATCGGTGCTCCTTCGTCCGTGTCGTGAGGTGGTGGTGGCCGGCGATGCGGCGATGGCCCCGCCCGAGGGGCGGGGCCATCGCGGCGTCTCAGTCGCCGACGTGGATGCGGACGAAGCCCGTCACCGTGCCGCCGACCTCGGCGAGGACCTTGCCCACCGTCTTCGACGGGTCGCGGGCGAAGTCCTGGTCGACCAGGCAGTTGTCCTTGAAGTAGGCGCCCAGCCGTCCCTCGACGATCTTCGGGACGATGGCCGCGGGCTTGCCCTCCTGGAGGGTGAGCTTCTCCAGCGTCGCCCGCTCCTTGTCCAGGACATCGGCCGGCACGTGGTCTCGGTCGAGGTACAGCGGCTGGAAGGCGGCGATGTGCATCGCGATGTCGTGGGCGACGGGCGCCGCGGCGGCGTCGGAGACCACGAACACGCCGACCTGCGGAGGCAGGTCGGGGCTGGTCTGGTGCAGGTAGAGGTCGACGTGCTCGCCCTCGACCCGGATCACGCGGCGGACCTCGATCTTCTCGCCGATGATCGCGCCCATGTGGTTGACCTGGTCCTGGACGGTGCCCTCACCGAGCGGGGCCGCCAGGAGGGTCTCCAGGTCGGCCGCGCCCGACGCCGCCGCGGCGTCGAGGACCTGCTGCGCGAAGTCGATGAACTTCTGGTTCTTCGCGACGAAGTCGGTCTCGGAGTTGACCTCGACCATGACGCCCACGATCCCGTCGGCGACGGTCGCGGCCACCAGGCCGTTCGAGGCCACGCGGTCCTCGCGCTTGGACAGCGACTTGAGGCCCTTGAGCCGGATGATCTCCAGCGCCTTGTCCGTGTCGCCGTCGGCCTCCGTGAGGGCCTTCTTGACATCCATCATGCCGGCGCCGGTCTGCTCGCGCAGGGCCTTGACGTCGGCGGCGGTGAAGTTCGCCATCGATGTGCCTCCTTGTGTCGGGTGAAGTCGTTCAGTCCTGGGTGGCCGGCTCGACGGGGGCCTCGGGGGCCTCCTCCGCGGTCTCGGCGGTCGGGGCGGCCGGGGCCGTCTCGACGGCCTCCGCGGCCGGCGCCTCGGTGCCCTCGAGCAGCTGGCGCTCCCACTCGGGCAGCGGCTCGGCGACGGCCTCGACCGTCTCCTGGCCCTCTCCCGCGTCCTCGCCCTCGGCGGGGCGGCGGGACGCCGAGCGGGCCAGCAGGCCGTCGGCCACGGCGTCGGCGACGACGCGGGTGAGCAGCGAGACGGCGCGGATGGCGTCGTCGTTGCCGGGGATGCGGTAGTCGACCTCGTCGGGGTCCGCGTTGGTGTCGAGGATCGCGACGATCGGGATGCCCAGCTTGCGGGCCTCGGAGATCGCGAGGTGCTCCTTCTTCGGGTCGATGACCCACACGGCGGAGGGGACCTTCGCCATGTCGCGGATGCCGCCCAGGGTGCGCTGCAGCTTGTCCTTCTCGCGGCGCATCATCAGCAGTTCCTTCTTCGTGTGGCCGGAGGCGGCCACGTCGTCGAAGTCGATCTGCTCGAGCTCCTTGAGGCGCGTGAGCCGCTTGGAGACCGTGTTGAAGTTCGTCAGCATCCCGCCCAGCCAGCGGTGGTTGACGTAGGGCATGCCGACGCGGCTGGCCTGCTCCTCGACGGCCTCCTGGGCCTGCTTCTTCGTCCCGACGAACAGGATGGAGCCGCCGTGGGCCACCGTCTCCTTGACGAAGTCGTACGCGATGTCGATGTCCGCCAGCGTCTGCTGGAGGTCGATGATGTAGATGCCGTTGCGCTCGGTGAGGATGAACCGCTTCATCTTCGGGTTCCACCGGCGGGTCTGGTGCCCGAAGTGGACACCGGCCTCCAACAGCTGACGCATGGTGACGACGGCCATGATCGTCCTCTCAACTCATTCTCTCGGTTGTCGCCCGTCCGGGGATCCGGCGGGCCCTGGCGCCATGGCCGACCGCCGCCCCGCAGGGACCCTGGCGGTCGCGCCCCGCTCCCGTGGGGCCGGACGGCGGTCCGGATCGGGAGCGGAAATGACGCGCGAAGTCGCCTGCCACGGGGGCAGACGCCGAACCAAGTGTAGTCCACTCCGGGCGCGTTCCCCCCGACGCGCTCTGTGACCCCCGTCCCGGTGGACCTCGCGCGCGCATGGGCGAACCGCGCGGATCGCCGGAGGCCACTAGGCTGATCCGCGCGCTGGCGGCCCTGGACGAGAATCGCGACCCGATGAACCGGGCGCGAACGGGTCGGACGGCGCCGCGCCGAGAAGGGGAGACACATGCTCGTTGCGGTCATCGGGATCGCCATCGGAGTGGGACTGCCCGTCCAGACCAGCGTCAACGCCCGGCTCCGTCGTTCGGTCGGCTCGCCGTTCCTCGCCTCCCTGGTGTCCTTCGGGATCGGGACGCTCGTCCTCGGCCTCATCGCCCTGGCCGCCCCGGGCCGCCCCGGCATCCCCGCCGCGGTGGTCGGCGCGCACCCGTGGTGGATCTGGACGGGCGGCCTGCTGGGCGTCGTGTTCCTCACGGGGAATCTGCTGCTCCTGCCGGTCCTGGGCGCTGTGCAGACCGTCGTCCTTCCCGTGTTCGGACAGATCACGATGGGTCTGGCCATCGACGCGCTCGGTTGGTTCGGCGGCCTCGTCGTCCCCCTGGGCCCTGCCCGCGTCGTCGGCGCCCTGCTGGTGGCCGCCGGTGTCGTCGCCGCCGTCGTCGCGCCCGGGTCGCCCTCGTCGATGCGCCGGGAGGAGGACGAGGACGGCCCCGCCCCCACCACGGTGTGGGCGGCGCGGGCCCTCGGACTGATCGCCGGCGCGATGTCCGCGACCCAGACGGCGGTCAACGGCCGTCTCGGCCAGGTGCTGGGCTCGCCCGCGCAGTCGGCGCTCGTCTCCTTCGCGGTCGGGACCGTGGCGCTGACGGTCCTGGTGCTCCTCACGCGGACGGGCTGGCGCGTCGCCCGGCCGGACGGCGCCGCGAATCCGTGGTGGATGTGGATCGGCGGCGTCCTGGGCGCCGCATTCGTCCTCGGCAACGTGTTCCTGGTGGGCCGCGTCGGGACGGGAGTGACGGTGCTGCTCACGCTCACCGGCTCGATCACGGGCAGTCTGCTCGTCGATCACTTCGGCTGGCTGGGCACCACGCGGGCTCGCACCCGGCCGATCCAGGTCGTGGGCGTCCTCGCCATGCTGGCGGGCGCGGCGCTCACGCGGCTCGGCTGAGGACGCCGGCGCCCGTCGCCCGGATCCGTCCCCAGCCTGGCGTCGTCCACAGACCGTGCGTTCCGGCCTCGTCCGTCCACAGATCGACGAGGGCGACCCCCCGCCTCCTCGGGCGGTCCGCCACCATTGCGCCATGGACACCCGAGTCTCACGCCTCCCCGTCGCAGCGTTGACGGCCGCCCTGTGCCTGGTCCTGGGCGTGTGCGCGGTCCCGGCCCCGGCGGCCTCCCCGGACGCGCCGCCCTGGAGCTGGCCCACCGGCGGCCCGGTCCCCGTCGCCCGGGCCTTCGATCCGCCGGACCGGCGGTGGCTGGCGGGCCACCGCGGTGTCGACCTGGACGTCGAGGTCGGGACCCCGGTTCTCGCCCCCGCCGACGGCACCGTGGTCGCGGCGGGCGCCGTGGTCGACCGCGGCGTGGTGTCCGTCCAGATCGGCGGCGTGCGGGCCACCTTCGAGCCCGTGGACCCCGTGGTGGTCCCCGGCCAGCGCGTGGTCCGCGGCCAGGTCCTCGCCACCGTCGCCGCGGGCCACGCCCCCGGCGCCCTCCACTGGGGCGCGCGGATCGGCCGGCAGCAGTACGTGGACCCGTTGCGGCTGCTGGTCGGCCGCGTCGTGCTCAAACCGTGGGGCGGCTGAGCCGATCACGCGCGCGGATGCGCCTGGCGGTAGATGTCCGACAGGCGCTTCGCGTCGACGTGGGTGTAGCGCTGCGTCGTCTGGAGCGAGGCGTGCCCGAGCAGCTCCTGGACCGCGCGCAGGTCCGCGCCGCCCTCGAGCAGGTGGGTGGCCGCGGTGTGGCGCAGCCCGTGGGGCGCCAGGTCGCGGACGCCGGCGCGCGCCGTCAGACGGTGCAGCGT
>JAFAAX010000109.1 GCA_023426345.1 Actinomycetes bacterium | reverse complement strand
CCCGCCGGCTGCGCGCTCGCTCGACATCGCGCACGGCCTGGTCGAAGGCCTGCTGCGCGGGTGTCAGCGCCTGCTGCGCGCGCGCGATCTCCTCCTCCAGATCCGTGGACGCGTCCACGCGGGACTGGACGGCTCGGATCTGCTCGCGGCGGCGCTCGGCCGCCTCCGTGGCCCGGTCGAGCGTCTGCCGGACCCGGGCGAGCTCGCGGTCGGACCGCTCTGCGGCCTCGCGCAGGCGCGCGAGTTCCTGGTCGGCGGCGGTCCGCCGCTGCTCCTCGCTCTGCGCCCGCGCGAGCTTCGACTCCACCTCGGCGAGGCGCTCGGTGAGGTCGCGGTGCTCGTCGATCCATCCGTCCAGCTCCCGGCCGCTGTCCTCCAGGGCGCCCAGGTCCTCCTGCGCGGCTGCCAGCTGCGCGATCGACGCCTGGTACGCGCCGGTGGGACGTCCATCCCGGGGAGTGAAGAAGGCGCGGTACGCGCGCTCGACCGCCTCCATCAGCGCGTCGTGGTCCCCTCCGCCGGCGAGGGCGCCCCCGCTGTCGGGATCGTCATCGACCGCCATGGACGAGGGCGCCCCTGCGGGACCCTGGGCCCGGTCCAAGGTGAGGCGGAGCGCGCGGACGTCCGCCAGACGGGCCTGGTCGAGCGACTGCCCCTGCTGGACGTCGAGTGCCTCCAGCAGCGTGGTGTCCAGGGTCTCCTGGAGGATCTCCTGGAACCGGTCATGGGCCGCGTCGCCGGACAGATCCTCGGGCCGGGGAGCGATGACATGCAACTCGGACACGGGTCGCACCAGCCAGCGCTTGCGGTAGGTGAGCCGATAGGGCCCGGTGCCGACCTCGATCGTGACCTCCGGTCCGACGTCGCGTCCGACGGGCTGGATGTCGCGCACCTGTTGGGCCTTCGACGTCGCCTTGGCCAGGCGCAGGAGGCGCAGGGCCTCGGCGAGAGAGGACTTGCCGACCTCGTTGGGACCCTCCACCACTGTGACGCCGGGGCCGAACTCGATGACGCCCGAGTCCTCGACGCCGCGGAAATTCTCCAGCCGGATGCTGTCGATCCTCATCGTGCGGCCCCCTCCCCGCTTCGCGCCAGTCGGTAGAGCACACGCAGGGCTCCCTGCGCGTCCTCGGCCGCCCGGGCGTCATCCGCCGAGTCCTGGGCCAGCGCCGCGAGCTCCCGGACGGCGTCGTCGACGAAACCGCCGAGCCGGAGATCCGCGAAGTCGTGGTCGTCGGGGATGACGGCCAGGTCCCGGTGGCGTTCCCACACCGTCAACAGGGCGAACAGGTCCGCGTTCTGCTCCAGGACCTGCTCCAGCCGCGCGTTGTCCGCCATGGTGAGCGTGCCCGACAGCGCCAGCCAGACGGCCGTCCGGTCCTTGGACTCCACCGCGTCCAAGCGCCGGGCCAGCTCGGCCACATCGTCCGCCGATTCCAGCGTCTGCTCGAACACGCGGAACCGCCACCGGCCGACGGGCACCGTGTCCACGTGGACCGCGCCGCGCGGGCCGGCCGGGCCCGCACCGGTGGGGGCGGGGACGTCGATGAGGAGGACGTTGCCGGGATCGACCTCGGTGCGGCGGGTGACCTCGGGCGTGCCCGGGTACCACAGGCGCGGGTCGCCGGCGCGGACCTGCGTCGTCGAATGGCGGTCGCCGAGCACGGCGACGTCGATCACCCCGGTGTCCATCGCCCGGATCAGCGCGGCGTCATCGACGAGGGCGGGGTCGGCGGCGTCGGGGCTCAGGGAGGCGACCGCGCCGTGGGCGGCCAGGATCCGAGCCGTCCCGACCGGCGCCGGGTCTAGGCCCGCCAGGACCTCCGCCACCAGGTCGCGCCCCGGGCGCTTGGAGAACCAGGGCGCGGCGACGACCTCCACGCCCGGCGCGACCCGGACGACGCCCGGTTCCCGCAGCACCCGCACCTGATCGGGCATGCGGGCGACGAACGCCGGGTCCTCATAGACCGAGGCGGCATCCAGCGGATCGTGGTTGCCGGGCAGGAGCAGCACCGGGACCGTGAACTCCTTGAGCGCCTCGAAGGCCCGCGGCACGACCGAGCGGTCGAGCTGGTTCGACTCGAAGACATCGCCGCACACCAGGACGAACGCCGCCCCGCGCTGGCGGGCGACCTGCCCGATCCGCCGCACGGCGTCGAACCGCGCCCGGAGGTAGCGCGGGCGGGCGTCGGCGTCGAGAAAGTGCGCGGCCATGCCCAGCTGCCAGTCCGCGGTCGCGAGGAAACGCATCCGTGCCTCCTTCTGCCGGTGCCGGGTCCCGGGGCCGAGTCCCTTCCCCCGATGGTATCGGCGCCCGCCCGCGCTACCTCCGGGCTGCTGGCCGTTCGGCCACGTCAGCGTCTGAAGTCTGGCCGAAAGTTGCTGGCGCGCGGCCCGGGAGAGGGCGTTACATAGTCGTGTCGAAGGGATTCGACGCGGGACCCGTCAGTCCCCGGTTGGCACATAGGGTGATCCCCGCACCCCGCCCCGGGAGACTGACTGCGAGAGAACGAATGGGGTTCGGCGAGGAGGATGGGACACGCTCGCCGGACCTCATTCGTTGTGTCCGGAATCCCTCGACATCACGTCGCCGGGCGGTGGGCTGCCGTCGTCTGGTGGTCTTGAGGGCAGGACGAGCTCCACAGACCACCGCAGGTCGTCCTCGTCGATGGCCCCGGCCGTCAGCGTGGCGCCGAGCATCTCCGCCTCCCGACGCAGCCCCGGGATCCCCATGCCGGTGGAGTCCCGCGCCGAGGCCGTCCCCGACGCGGCGATGGAGTTCGTCACCCGCAGGCGCAGGCCGTCGGAGCCGGAGGGCGCTCCGGCCTCCAGGGCCACGTGGGCGCCGACGCCCCCGTGCTTGACCACGTTCGTCACGGCCTCCGTCAGGAAGCGGCCCGCCAGCGCGGCCTGGTCCTCGGGCAGGATCCGCGTCCCCCGATCGGGATCGATGAGGATGTCCACGCGATCGCGGATCGCGCCGAGGTCCAGCGCCGCCTCGCGGACCATGGTCTCCACGGGCAGCCGCTGCGGGGCGGGGCAGGTGAGGCGCCGCGAGAGGCCCTCCGGCGCCGCGGACAGCGCCGACGGTGCGGACAGGGAGACGTCCGATGGATCGTCGTCCAGGACGCGGAGCACCCGGCGCAGCTCGTCGAGGGCCTTGCGGCTCGATCGCTCGAGGCCGTCGAGGATCTCCTCGGTGCGCGGGGTGTCCGAGGGCGCGCCCGCGGCCGTCGCGCGCTCCCGCTCGGCGCGGTTCGCGGCCAGGGTGGCGACGATGACGGTGAGCTCGTGGGCCACGTAGTCGTGCATGTCGTGGGCGACGCGCTCGCGCTCCTCGCGCCGCGCGTTCTCCGCCTGCCGACGGACCTGGGCGAGGACCTCGCGCTGGTGGCGCTGCTCGATGCGCGACTGGAGGACCCAGCGCACGATGAAACCCAGGACCACGCCGATGGCGAGCAGGGAGGCGCCCAACCAGAACACCGCCACGCCTGGGCTCGACCAGCGGAACGCGGAGAGCACGACGCCGAGGAAGAGCACGGCGACATTGGCCGCTGCGAACGCCGAATCGGCCGTCGCGGTGACGACCAGGACCACGACCACCATGACGACCTGGACGATTCCCAGGGTGCCGGTGCCGAGGCTCACCGCGAGCGCCACCCAGGAGAGGGCGGCGCCTGTGCGGGGGAACCAGCACACCAGGGCCATCGCAGCCGTCGACAGCACGACGCGGAGCGCGTTGAGGGCTGTCGGGGCGTCGCTGATCGACGTCAGCACTCGGACCAGATCGTCCAAGGTGAAGAAGACCGCGGCAAGACTCACCACCGCGGACACGGATCGAGGCAGCCTCAGCGCGCCTCCGCTGAGCCGGAGTCGCGCTCGGGCCGCTCGGAGGGAACGCTCACCCACAGAAGGAATGGGGAGGACTAGTACTTGATGGCGCAGAATCTCGGCTGGAGATAGCAAAGCAGCCAGTCGAGCCCCTGCGTCGTGACCACGCCGCCCGCCGAGGCGGACGTCCCGACCGGGGTCGGCACGGAGATGGTCGTGGCCGCCTGAGCCGGCGTCGCGGCGACCGCGGACGCGCCCAGCACAGCAGTGACCGCGAATCCGGCGGCCAGTGTGCGCAGCTTCATGATGTGCTCCCTCCCCACGGAATCCGGCACGCAACCGTGCCTGCCACGGAGCCTAGCATCCGGGGGCGGCATATTCGGGGCCGCGCCGTGCGGGCGGTCACATTCTGATCTAAGAGCCGTCCACGGCCCAGTGGTGGAGGGAAGGGCTGACGGCCGTCCGACAGTCAGATACTCTGTCACCATGTCTCCTCTGAGAATCCTGGTGGTCGACGACGATCCCGTGCTCCGCGACGGCCTGGCGGCGCTCATCCGCTTCGACTCCAGTCTGGGTCCGCTCGAGGTCGCCACCGCGCGCGACGGGCAGGAGGCGATGGTCCGCTGCCTCGCGGACCCGCCGGACCTGGTGGTCATGGACATCCGCATGCCGCGCATGGACGGCATCGAGGCGACCCGGCGCATCACGGCGGACCACCCGGGTGTCCGCGTCCTCGCGCTCACCACGTTCACCACGCAGGAGTACGTGGCGCCCATGCTGGCGGCCGGCGCCAGCGGTTACCTGGTCAAGGACCGTACGGACGAGCTGCTGCCCGCCGTCAAGGCGGTGCTCGCCGACGAGTTCTACGTCTCGCCCCGCGTGTCGGGCGTCCTGGTGTCGATGGCGCTGGACGGCGCCGCCCAGGGGAGCCCCGTCGGCCAGAGTGGCGCGGGGGCGCCCTCGTCGATGGGGAACGGGGGACGCGCCGCAGCGGGTCCCCGCGACGAACTGGCCCCCGGCGAGCAAGAGGCGGTGTCCTGGCTGGCCCGGGGGCTGTCCAACGCGGAGATCGCGGACCGCATGGGCGTCTCGGTGGGGTCGGTGAAGTCCTACCTGGCGAAGGCGGGGGAGAAGCTGGGGACCCACAACCGCGTCCAACTGCTCATCCGCGCGGCGGAGGAGGGCCTGGTGACGCTCTGGAGCGAGGACCCGCAGCTCTGACAGCGCGCCCCCCAACGATGTCGCTGCCGGCGTGGATCCGTCAACCGACGGGCGTTGTCACGAGTCGGCCTCCATCATCCGTTCCAGGGGGAGGAACAAGGTCTGAGGAGAGTTGGGGACGCGACGGAAACCGTAGTGCTCATAGAAGCCGGCCGCGGTCTCTGTGAGCGCGTCGACGAGCAGCGCGCGGGCTCCGATCGTCCGGGCGACGGCGATCGTCCGGAGGATCGCATCCTTGAGCAGCGCGGCCCCCAGGTGATTCTCCTGGTATCGCCGGTCGACGCCGAGGCGCCCCAGGAGGACGACCGGAACCAGTTCCGGGCTGTTGCGGGCCAGCCATCCTCCTCCGATCGACTCGCGTGCGACGGAATGCGCGGACAGGCAGAAGTAGCCTGCGATGAGGCCCGAGTCGAGGTCGATCGCGACATAGGTCCGTGCCGTTCGGGACTTCTCGGCCCGATGGGCGCGCTGCGCCAGCCATCCGTCGATCTCGGGCTCCCCGCTGGAGAAGTCTCCCACCGGGTCGCCTGGGGACAGCGGGAGCGGACCGGTGAGACGTGTCATTGCTCGAGCACCGAGGGTGTGGACAGCAGCGCTGTGATGGTCGGAGGGATCGGGGGTCGGGAATCGAGGATCTGGACGAACTCGTCCCATGCCGGCCCCGGAAGTGTGATCGTCTGCGCCCGGTAGATGGTCTCCGAGGCGTGTTCCATGATGGCGGCCACCGTGAATCCCGCGACGGTCGTCCCCTCGATCTGCGCAGCGCGCTCAATGGCGGATTTCTGGTCGGCGGTCAGCCGGAGATCCAACCGTTCGGTCTTGGTGGACATGAGGAGATTGTACGGTGTTATGCCGTCAGCTGCCAGGTGCCACCAGCAGCCCGCGCAGCGCCGCCAGGTCGGCCCCGTCCAGGCCCAGGCCGTCCCGGAGATAGCCGGGGAATCCGCCGAATTCGGTGTCCACCTGGTCGAAGGCGGCTGCGAGGTACGACGGGTCGACATCGACCAGCCCGCGCAGGGGAGAGGGGTCGATCCCGGCCGCCCGGACCTGGTCGAGCATCGGGGCGTACAGGGCGGTGACGGCCGGCCGGACGGCCAGATACTCCTGGCGTACCGCGTCCGGCGTGGCCCCGACCGCCGTCATCAGCAGGGCTGTCGCCCACCCGGTCCGGTCCTTCCCGGCCGTGCAGTGGTAGAGGACGGGAGCGCCGTCCGCGTCCAGGACCGTGCGGACGAAGCGCGCGTACCCCTCCAGCGCGGACTCCGAGGACACCAGCGACCGGTACGTCGAGCGCATCATCACATCCGTATCAAGCTGCGCGAGCGCCCCGGCGAAGGCCTCCGATCCGCCGGCCACGCTCTGCTCGAGCCTGGCGGGGGCCGCCGCAGCCGACGTCGCGTCCCCGCCCAGCACGTCCAGCGTCACCAGCCGGGCGCCGGCGGGCAACCGGTCGGGGTCCTTGCCGGCCTCGTAGGCGGTGCGCATGTCGATGACGGCCGTGAGCCCCAGACCTGAGTTGGTCCGCTTGGGGCTGATTTCGGTGGCCTGGTTGTTGTTTGTGCTGGTCAGGGCGTTGCGGCTCGGCGAGATGACACACTAATGATGTGGTGTTCCTCCGGAGGGTGAAGACGGCGTCG
>JAFAAX010000096.1 GCA_023426345.1 Actinomycetes bacterium | reverse complement strand
CCCCAGCGCCGGCCGATCCGACCGCCCGCGGTCTGGGCCTGGACGCCTCCGCGCGGGCCCTCCGGCTGGCCGCCCGCGCCCACCCGCGGATCGCGGCCGTCGCCTGCGACCTGTTCGCCGCCGCATTGCCGTTGGCCGAAGACTCCGCAGACGTCGTCCTCAACGTCTTCGCCCCGCACCGCGCCGGCGAGTTCCACCGCATCCTGCGCGCCGACGGCCGGCTGGTCGTCGCCCGGCCGACGGACCGCCACCTCGTCGAGCTCCGCGCGCACCTGCCGGGCATGGTCGGCATCGACCCCGTCAAGGAGCGGCGGCTCCGCGGAGCGCTGGCGCCGTTCTTCGACGTGGACGGCGCCTCGACCGAGCTCGTGGAGACGCCGATCGCGCTCTCCCCGGCGGTAGCCGCCGACCTGGTGGGGATGACGCCGTCCGCCAGGCACGTGACCGTGGACGCGGACCGCGGCGTCCTCATCGTCGATGGCGCCCCCGACCGCGGCGTGCCGGAGACCGCCACGGTATCCGTTCTGGTCAGCGCCTATCAGCCGCGAGCCTGAGGGATCTCGGCCGGACCCACGCAGGGCGAACTGCGCGGAACAGCGGGGGGACCGCGCGGGTCCGCCCTCGTCGCGAGCCACCGGACGACCGACCGACACGGGACGGCGGATCCGGCCGGCGCGCGTCGCCCTCGTCGACGAGGGCGGTCCCGCGGGCTCAGCGCCGCCGGAACGCGCGGGCGACCGCCAGGAAGCGGTCGTTGTCCTCAGAGAGCCCGACGGACACGCGCACGCCCTCCGGGAACGGGCGGACGAGGAGGCCGGCCTGCGCGCAGGCCTCGACCAGGGCGGGTCCCGACTGGTCGGCCGACAGCCACACGAAGTTCGCCTGAGAGTCGGGCACTGTGTACCCGGCCCCGCGGAGGGCGGCGAGCACGCGGTCGCGCTCCCCGGCGATGAGTCGGGCGGAGCGGTCCACGGCCGCCTGATCGGCCAGGGCGGCCAGGGCGGCGGTCTGCGCGACCGAGGACACGCCGAAGGGCACGGACACCGCCGCGATCGCGGCGATGAGATCCGGATGCCCCACGCCGTAGCCCACGCGCAGGCCCGCCAGCGCGTACACCTTGGAGAACGTGCGCAGCACCAGCACGTTCGCGGACTCCGCGAGCAGCGGCACCGCCGTGGAGACCGCCGGATCCGTGGCCAGTTCGATGTACGCCTCGTCGACGATGACCAGGACCTCCGGCGGGACCTGGGCGATGAAGTCCCGGATCTCCGCGAGCGTGAGCGCCGGTCCCGTCGGATTGTTGGGCGAGCACAGGATGACGGCGGCCGTCCGCGGGCCGATCGCCTCCCGCAGCGCCGGGAGGTCGTGGCGGCACTGCGGGGTGAGGGGCACGGGGACGGGAACGCCCCCGGCGGTGGGGACGGCGATCGGGTACGACTCGAAGCTTCGCCACGGGAAGACCACCTGGTCGTGGCCGCCCGACGGATCGCACACGGCGCTCAGGGCCGCCAGCAGCACCCCCGAGGACCCCGTGCCCGTGCAGACCTGCTCCGGGAGTATCCCCAGATGGTCGGCGATCGCCTCCCGCAGCGCCGCCGCGGCCATGTCCGGGTAGCGGTTCGCGCTCTCGAGCGCCCGGGCGCCCGCCGCGACGACGGCCGACGCCGGCGGCTCGGGGTTCTCGTTCGACGACAACTTGACGGCTCCCGGCGCCGACCGGCCCGGCTCATAGCGGGGCAGGGCCGCGACCGCGGGCCGGAGGCGGACCCGGCTGGCGGGTCGTGCCGGCGCGGGATCGGAGACGGGTGCGCTCATGCCACCAGTCGTACCCCTATCGGCGCCGCCGGCGCGGATCGGTTCGAGTCGTGGGCCGCGGCGCCACGTGGGCGGCGGGGTCCCGGCCGGCCCGCCCACGGACGAGGGCGCACCGGTCGGCGGGTCTATGGCGCCCGGGCGCGGACTCCGGAAGAATGGAGGCATGAGATTCCTCGTGCGTCTGCTCGGCAACATGCTGGGGATCTGGGTGGCCAGCCTCCTCATCCCCGGCATCATCATCGTCAAGGGAACGTCCGCGGGTGGCACGATCCTACTGCTGGCCGGCATCGCGCTGGTCTTCACCCTGGTCAACTCCATCGCGCGGCCCGTGATCTCGACCCTCGCGTTCCCCCTGTATGTTCTCACCTTCGGGCTGTTCGCCCTGGTGACGAATGCCCTGGTCTTCCTCCTCACCGGGTGGCTGGCGGGCTCGCTCGGACTGCCCTTCTCCGTCGACGGCTTCTGGGCGGCGCTGCTGGGCGGGACGCTGACGGCCATCATCTCCTCCCTCGTAGTCGGTCTCCTGCACGACGAGTGAACCCGGGCGCGCCTCTCCCACCGCTCCCGTTGCTCTCCGCGCGCTCACCGCACCCGGCGGGTGTCGAACAGGTAGGACGTCGTCCGGGTGTCGTCGGTGAGCCCCAGGGACCGGCTGCGCGCCTCGATCCAGTCGGACACCTCGGCCGTCGCCGCGCCGCCCTGGTCGGATGCGCCGGCCTGATCCTCCAGCCAGGACATCGCCTCGCCATACACGCCCAGGTCGTGCGCGCCGATGGTGGTGACGTCGGCCCGGGGATTGTCCACCAGCGCTCCGTCGAAGGAGACCGTCGCCGACCCGGGAGGGTCCGCGTTCGCGGCCCCGTCGAGGCCCGGGACGCCGTCGCGGGTGTTCTCCAGCGCCAGCAGGCGCGCCTCGCCGACGGGCGCGGATCCGGCGGTCGGCCCGCCGGCGGCGAGCACGGAGACGATGTCGTAGCGCTCGGCGACAGCCGGATCGGCGGCCAGTCGGGCGGCCACGATGGCGCCTTGCGAGTGCCCGGCGATCTCGACGGGCTCACCGGGGGCGATGCCCATCCGCTCCATCGCCTGGAGCACGGCGCGCTGCTGATCGGAGGCCTCCCCCGCGACGCCCTGGAGGTTCGTCAGCAGGTCCTGCGGATCCGCCTGCCCGACGCCCCATCCGTGGGTGCCGCGGATGACGACGCTCCACGAGGTGCTCACCGACCCGTCGCCGGCCGGCGTCCGATGCTGGAGGATCTCGAACTGACCGTGGTCGGCCGTGGGTTCCAGCCGGGTGATGCGCTCCAGCAGCTCGGAGGGCGCTCGCGGCGTCCCGGTGGGTGCCGGCGGGCGCGGGGCGGCGGGTACCGGGACCGGCGCCGCGCCCTGCGGGACGGGGACCGCCGCCGCGGCGGCGGCGAGCGCCGTGACACCGGGCAGGAGCCGATTGGCCCCCGCCGCTCCGATCACGCCGACGGTCCCGGCGGAGGCATCCGAGCCCGCGACGACGGAGGACGCCCGATATCCGACGGGCCGTCCCGTGCGGATGTCGAGCGTGTCGACGGGCACGGCCATGGTCACCTGCACGCCGCGCGTCGCGCCACCGTTCACCAGGCGCCCCACCCCGAGGGCCCACCCGGCCGCCACCGAGGCGGCGGCCGGCGTCCGCATCTCGCGTCGGCCCCACCAGGCGAAGGCCTGCTGATCCGTCACCGGCGTCCCATGGAGCCGGATCGTCGCCGTCTGGTCGACGAGCAGTCCCGACAACGCCTCCATGTCGAGCTGCACCCGCATGAGGTCGGCGCCATCGCTGCGCCGCCCGTCCCCGAACGCCGCCGCAACGTGCCCGGGCGCCGATCGCGCGAGCCCGATGAGGCCCGGGTGCCAGGGGGCCGCCATGTCATCGAGGAACGGGCCGGGCACGTGCCCCTGCACGGCCTCAGGCAGTAGATCGCGGGCCCTCTCGCGGGTATGCAGCGTCCCCCAGCCGGTGCTCCACCACGCCGCCGCCTCCGGGCACAGCAGGCGGTCCGCGGCGTCGAAAGCCGCCGCATCGCCTTCGGCCGCGACGTAGACGAGCGCCGCGAAGGCCAGGGCGTCGGCCATTCCCTCCAATTGGACGGCCACCGACGCCGCCGACGCCTGGGCGGCATCCAGCAGGCCCACCGCCCATGCCGTCTCCGCGGGGGCCAGTCCCGCATCGAGCGCCGCCCGTTCCCGGGCGCGTCCCACGGTCTCCGCGCCGGCCTGCGCCCGAGTCGCCAGCTCGCGGACCCGCGCGGCGGCTGCGACCAGCCGCTCGGTGTCGACGCGGGTCGTCGAGGAGGTGACGACCACCCGGTCTCCGAACCGCGGGTCCACGCCCATCACACCGTCCCCGCCGCGATGAGCGCCTGCGCGACGCCCCGGCACTGCGCGTCCAGCGCCATCTGGGCGTCCCGGAGCTGCGCGCACACCGCGCCCGCAGCCGCCAACGCCTCCTGCATCCGGGTGCGCGCCGACTCGGCGGCCGGCCCCCGCCAATCCCCGAGATCCAGGCCCGCCAGCCCGTCCGCCACCTGCTCGACGGACATGAGGGCCGTCGACGTCCACTCCCGCGCGGAGCCGGGCACCTCGATCCCCCACGCCGCCGGCAGGAGCGCACCCGGTCCGCCCGCATAGCCGTCCACTGCGGCGGGAGCGGGGCACCACGACCCGATCCACTGCGGAAGACCCTCCGCGTCGATCCCGTCTCCCGTCGCCATGCGCCGTCCTCCTTTCCGGTCCGCCGTGGGCGAGGGAGCGCCGCCCTCGTCCCTGGGAAAGGACCTTACGGGCGGCGTCGCGGCCCGTCACCCGGGCCGACGCCGACTGGGGACGCCGCGGCGCCCCTCGCTAGATCTGTGGACGCGCGCGGCCCTGTGGACGGTCCGCGTACGGTGGCGGCATGGAGACGTTCCGCAAGTCCGATCCGCGCCCCGGCCGCATCGCCTATGAAGTGGCGGGACTCGCCTGGCTGGCCGACGCCCCTCGCGGATCGGCTCCCGTGGTCCCCGTCCTGCGCAGCGGGGGCGAGGGGATCGATGACCAGGGCGGCCCCGCGTGGCTTGAGGAGCCGCGACTGGCCGAGGTCATTCCGACAGCCGCCGCGGCGGAGGATTTCGGCCGGGCGCTCGCCCGCACGCACGCGGCCGGGGCCACGCACTGGGGAGCGCCGCCGCCCGGAGCGCCCCACGGGAGTGGATGGATGGGGCTCGCTCGCCTGCCGCTGCCCGTCACGCCCGAGGCGTCGACGCCCTCGTGGGGAGCGTTCTATGCGCGCGACCGCATCGGCCCCTACGTGGGCGCCCCGGCCTTCACGCGCGAGGAGCGGGCTGTGCTCGACCGGCTGTGCGAGACCCTGTCCGACGGCGTCTACGACCACGAGCAGCCCGCGCTCGTGCGCCGCCACGGCGGGACCACCGGCGCGGCGCGCACCCACGGCGATCTGTGGAGCGGCAACATCATGTGGACGCCGGACGGCGTCACGCTCATCGACCCGGCCGCCCAGGGCGGGCACGCCGAGGAGGATCTGGCGGCGCTGGCCGTCTTCGGGTGCCCCCACCTCGAGCGGATCTGGGCCGCCTACGACGAGGTCTCGCCGCTGGCCGACGGATGGCGCGACCGCATCTCGCTCCACCAACTGCACATGCTGATGGTGCACTGCCAGCTGTTCGGCCGAGGATACGTGTCCGACACGCTGGCGATCGCGCGACGCTTCGCCGCTTGACCCCGAGGTCCGCCCCAGCGGGGCGTCGAGGGACGGACCGCGCGCGCGGGGCCGCCCTCGTCGATGGGAGAATGCCGGCATGAGCGCGCCCGACACCGCCACTGGCCGACCCGGAACGTCTTCCCCCGACGCCGACCCCGGCACCCGTCTGTCTCCGACCCGTCCGGCCGCTCTGTTCGCGCCCGCGGCCGGCTACGCCGACCTGGCCGCCGAGGGCGCCGGCGTCGCTCCGCTGTCGCCGCTGGACGGCCGCTACCGGCCGGTGACCGCCCCGCTGTCGAACCTCTTGTCCGAGGCGGCGCTCAACCGCGCGCGCGTCCATGTCGAGGTCGAGTGGATGATCCACCTCCTCGACCACGGCGTCCTGCCGGGCGCGCCCGCCCTCACCGACGCCGACCGCGCCTATCTGCGCCGCCTCCCCCGCGACTTCGGCCGCGCGGACATCGACCGCCTGGCGGACCTGGAGGCACGCACCCGCCACGACGTCAAGGCGGTCGAGTATCTCATCGGCGAGCGTCTCGACGACGCTCCGACGGCGCCCGGCGGGCCGGGGCCTCACACCGCGCTCCCCCGCCTCCATCAGGCCGTCCACATCTTCTGCACATCGGAGGACGTCAACAACCTCGCGTACGCCCTCACGATCCGGGAGGCGATCCGCCAGGTGTGGCTGCCCGCCGCCCGCCGCCTGGTGGCTCGACTCACCGAGATGGCCCACGCCGCTGCGGCCACCCCGATGCTCGCCCACACGCACGGCCAGCCGGCCACGCCGGTGACGATGGGCAAGGAACTGGCGGTGTTCGTCCACCGATTGTCCCGCCAGCTCACGCGCATTGAGGGCGCCGAGTACCTCAGCAAGGTCAACGGGGCCACGGGCACCTGGGCCGCGCACGTCGTCTCCGTGCCCGGCGCCGACTGGCCGCGGATCACCCGACTCTTCGTGGAGGGGCTGGGACTCGCCTGGAACCCGATCACCACCCAGATCGAGTCCCACGACTGGCAGGCGGAGCTCGACGCGGACCTCGCCCGCTTCAACCGGATCGCCCACAACCTCGCCACCGACTGCTGGACGTACATCTCGCTGGGCTACTTCCACCAGGACCTGGCCGCCCAGGGGTCCACGGGCTCCTCGACGATGCCGCACAAGGTCAACCCGATCCGCTTCGAGAATGCCGAGGCGAACTTCGAGATCTCCTCCGCGCTGCTGGACTCCCTGGCTTCCACGCTGGTCACGTCGCGGATGCAGCGGGACCTCACGGACTCCACCACCCAACGCAACATCGGGGTGGCGCTCGGGCACTCGCTGCTGGGGCTGGACAACCTCACGCGCGGCCTGGCGGGGGTCGATGTCGACGCCGCCCGGATGGCCGACGACCTGGAGGACAACTGGGCGGTGCTGGGCGAGGCCGTCCAGCAGGCCATGCGCGCCGCGTCCCTGGCCGGGGCGACCGGCTTAGCCAACCCCTACGAGCGTCTCAAGGACCTCACCCGCGGTCATGCCGTCGGGCCCGAGGAGATGCGGGCCTTCATCGCGGACCTCGGTTTGCCCGACGATGTCGAGGCGAGGTTGCTGGCTCTCACCCCCGCCTCCTACACGGGACTGTCCGAGCAGATCGCCGGCTGGGTGTGAGAGCTGGTCCGCCCTGCCCATCGACGAGGGCGACGCCCCTGGCCGGGCCGGCCGTCGCGGGAGCGGGGTCGCCCTCGCGCATCGGCGGGCGCGGGCCGGCCCGGCTCAGTCAACCGCGGGGCGCAGGGCCCGTCGAGTCCCGGAACAGCGGGACGGTGGCCAGGCGCTCCTGCGTGGGCAGTGACTCCTCGGCGTTGATCGCCTCGACGAGGAACTCGGCGGCGAGTCGTCCCTTGGTGACGATCGGCTGACGGATCGTCGTCAGGCTGGGCCCCGCCCACACTGCCTCACTGAGATCGTCGAAGCCCGTCACAGACAGCTGGGCGGGCACGCTGACACCGGCCTCCCGGGCGGCGTCGAGGATCCCCAACGCGATGATGTCGCTGAAGGCGACCATCGCCGTCGGACGGGGGGAGGCCGACCACAGGGCGCGGAACGCCTGTCCCCCTCCGGCGCGGGTGCAGGGCACCTCGAGGAGGGAGATCCCCTCCGACTCCAGGTCAAGACCCTCTGAGGCCAGCGCGTCCACTGCGCCCTGGACTCGGCGGTGGACCGGCCCTCGCCAGGACCGGTAGCCGCTGTCGGCGCCCGTCTCGATGGCGACAAAGGCGATCCGGCGATGCCCCAGCGCCAACAGACGCGTGACGAGGCTCCTCACGCTGTCGTACTCATCCAAGTCGATGCTGGAGACGCCGGCGATCGGATCGCTGTCCACCAGCACGAAGGGGATCCCGCGCTGCGTGAGGGCGGTGACCTCGCCCCGATCCGTCTCCAGTCCGCTGACGATGAACCCGTCGACAGCCGCATACGGGATCGCCTTGATGATCGAGCCGCGCAGCGGAGGGACCAGGAGCAGCGTGTAGCCCTCGCGCTGGCAGATCTGTCCGACCCCCTGGAGGAACATCGTGTAGTACGGGTTCTCCAGCACCTTGTCGAGTTGCTGCGGCAGCAGCATGCCGAGACTGCCCGTCCGCCGCGTCCGGAACATCCGGGCGGTCGGATCCTGCGCATAGCCGAGTTCCTTGGCGGCGTCCATCACGGACCTCACCGTGTCCTCGGACAGCCGCTTCGAGTCTCGGAAGGCCAGGGACACCGTCGACTTCGAGACCTTCGCCAGATCCGCGACGTCCTGCATCGTCACGCGACGCGTCCTCACCGGCCGCACCTCCCGTCCATTGTGAGGACCAGGCTCCCCGGTCCCTCGATCTTCCACGGCCCGCGGCCGTCCTGTCCTCCCAGCTCATCGGCCCATCGGGCGTCCGGCGCGCCCACGCCGAGGGACCTGCGATCGACGGAGACGCCCGAGCCGCGGTGGACCACCACCGCGGCGGACTCACCCGGGAGCTCACGGACGATGAGGACGGTGTCCGCGTCCAATGCGCGCACGCTCTGCTCCCCCCGTCTCAGTGCAGGGATCTGGGAGCGCAGGCGCCCCAGCTCACGGATGTGGGTGAGGATCGCAGGGTCCCATCGTTCCTCCTGCCACGGCATCGCGCCGCGGCATCCGGGATCGTTGGATCCGTGCATGCCCACCTCGTCACCGTAGTAGATCATGGGGGCGCCCTCGAGGGCGTACATCAGCGTGTAAGCGCACTTCTCCGCCTCGACGTCGCCGCCGTGGCGGGTCAGCACCCGTTCGGTGTCATGGCTTCCCAGAAGATTGAGCATGGTGAGGCGGTGATCAGCGGGTATCTGCTCCCTCAGTGCGGCCAGTCGGCTCGCCGCCTCGGACGCGGTGAGCGTCCGGTCAGCGGTGAACCCCAGCACGATGTCGCGCAGCGTGTAGTTCATCGCACCGTCTGCGATGTCCCCGCGGAGCCACTCCTCGGGGCTGCGCCATTCCTCCGCGATCACGCAGAGGTCGTTCCGCTGCTGTCTCACCACCTGACGGAACTCCCTCCAGAAGGGCTTCGGGACGAAGTAGGGCACGTCGAGCCGCCATCCGTCGATCCCTCGGTCGATCCAGTGCCTGGCGACCGCCAGGTGATGGGCGCGCACGGCCGGGTTGAACACGTTCCACTTCGGCAGGTACCAGCATCCCGAGCACGTCAGGTAGTTCGGGAGGCGGTCGGGGCTGCTGACGACGGGGAAGTCCTGGACCGAGAACCAGTCGACGTAGGCGGAGTCCTCGCGGTGGACCACCACATCCTGGAAGAACGGATGACCGTTCCCGCAGTGGTTGAAGACACCGTCGAGGACGATGCGGATTCCCCGCGCGTGCGCCTGCGCGATCAACCGGTCGAAGACGCTCGCGTCGCCCAGACGGTGGTCGATCGCGAAGTAGTCGGTGGCGTCGTAGCGGTGGTTGGTGCCCGCCTCGAAGACCGGGGTGAGGTAGAGGACGTTGACCCCGAGACCGGCGATGTGGTCGAGGTGGTCGATGATTCCCTGGAGGTCGCCGCCCATGAAGTTGTCCCGGGTCGGTTCGCTGTCCCAGGGCTCGACATCCGGAGGATCATTCGTCGGATCGCCGTTGGCGAATCGATCGGGGAAGATCTGGTAGAAGACGGCATCCGCCAGCCATTCCGGTGTGCTCATCGGTCAGTCCTTCATTCCTGTCGTCGCCATTCCCCGGACCAGCGCCCTCTGGAAGAAGGCGAAGACGACGACACTGGGAATCGTTGCGCTGAGCGTGCCCGCCATGAGGTAGTTCCAGGATGTCCCGTAGCGGCCCACGAACGCCTGCAGACCGATCTGGATCGTCCGGTGGGCATCGGTGTTCGTCACCAGGAGCGGCCAGAGGAAGTCGTTCCAGGCGAAGAGGAAGCTGAACAGGGCCAGCGTCGCCAGGGACGGCCCCGACAGCGGGAGCACGATCCGGAAGAACGTGCCGGCACGACTGCATCCGTCGATGCGTGCGGCCTCCTCCAGTTCGCGGGGGATGGACATGAAGTACTGGTGGAGCAGGATGATGCCGAAGACGTCGGCGAGCCTGGGCACGATCAGGGCTGTCAGGGTGTCGATCCACCCCAGGCTCGCCACGATCGAGTACGTCGGGATGATCGTGACGAATGTCGGGACCATCATCGTCGCCATCAAGACGGTGAAGATCGTCCTCTTGAATGGGAACTCCAGGCGCGCGAAGGCATAGGCGGCCAACGAGTCGAGCACCACGTGCCCGGCGACGATGCCGAGGGACATGAGGGCCGAGTTCAGGTAGTACTGGGCGAAGGGCGCGGACTCCCAGGCCCTCGCGTAGTTCTCCCAATGCCAGGAGGTCGGCCAGATCGAGATGTTGGTGTATGTCTCGGCACGGGTCTGGAGGGAGGTCGTGAACATCCAGAGGAATGGGATCACGATCGTCGCGGCGCCGACGATGAGTGCGGCGTGGCGCGCGATCCGTCCCGGAAGCGTCGTTCTCATGACTTCTCCTCCGACCCGCTGGCCCTCCACTGGACCAAGGTGACGCCGAGGACCAGGACCAACGCGACGAAGGCAATGGCCGTCCCATAGCCGAAGTCACCCAGGCGGAAGGTCTGGCGATACATGAACATCCCCAGGACGTCCGTCCCACCGCGGGGCCCGCCCTCGGTGAAGACATAGACCAAGTCGAACGCCTGGAAACTGTTGATGAGCGCTTGGACCACGACGAAGAACGTCATCGGTGACAGGAGGGGGACCGTGATGAAGCGGACCCGTTGCCACATCCCCGCGCCATCCAGTTGCGCGGCCTCATAGACGCTGTCCGGAAGGGACTGCATGGCTGTCAGGTAGAGGATCGCGTTGAAACCGATGTTCTTCCACACCGTCATCAGCGTGAGGGCCGCCAGGGCGATCCACCGGTTCTGCAGCCAGTCCGGTCCGTCGACGCCGATCCTCGCGAGGAGCCCGTTGAGCAGTCCGGAGGGATCGAGCATGTACTTCCAGACGATCGCGACCGCGACGGAGGAGGTGACGACCGGCAGGAAGTAGATGGTCCGGTAGATCCCTCGGCCTCGGATCGGCGCGTCCAGGAGGAGTGCGATTCCCAGACCGGAGGCAACGCTGAGGACGCACACGCCCGTGGCGTAGATCAGCGTGACCAGCAGACTGTTCCGGAATTCGGGATCCTGCACCAGACGCGCATAGTTGTCGACCCCGATGAAGTCCTTGACCGGTGAGAATCCGTCCCACGACGTCAGGCTGGTGTATCCCGCCGAGACGATCGGATAGAGGACGAATATCCCGATGATCGCCACCGCGGGGAGGAGGAAGACGCAAGCCGTGAGCGTCTGCTCTCGGTCGCCCCCTCCTCCCCGACGGCGCGCGCGACCGACCTCGGCCTTCCCGCCCGGCTTCGGTGCTCGCGTTGCGTTGCTCATCTGTCAGCCATTCGCGATCACGTCGTTGACGGCCGACTCGGCCGAGGCCAGGGCCTCGTCGACCGTCGCCTCGCCGGAGAAGGCCTTCTCCAGCTCCTGCGCGAACGCGAGGGAGATCTTCGGGTACAGCGGCGTGTTCGGACGGGTGTGGGCGTACTGCATCTGCTCGACGTAGGGCAGGAGGCGCGGCTCGCTGTCCTTCACCCAGCTCTGATAGTCGTCGCCGTTGGCCACGGAGGTCAGGACGGGCATCATCCCGACGGCCTCGCTCCAGCTGGTCACCTGCTCCGGCTCGAGGAACCAGGCCAGGAAGTCGGAAGCAGCCGCGGACCGGTCGGCCGCGTTGTCGAACACCAGCGCCTGCTCGCCACCGAGGTTCGTCGCCTGCTCCCCGTCGGAGGGCACCGGCAGCTGCGCGACATCGAAGTCGAAGGGCGGATCCGGGGCCCAGATCCCCACCATCCAGGATCCCTCCATGGCGGAGCCGCCGCCACCCTTCTCGAACTCACCCCAGCTGGCGTACGGGCTGACACCCGACTGGATGAGATCCACCCAGAACTGGAGCGCCTTCTTCCCCTGAGGAGTGTTGAAGGCTGCCGCCGAGTTGTCCTCGGTGAGGAACTCCCCGCCCGCCTGCCACAGATTGACCTGGAAATTCCAGGTCAATCCCTCGCCGTTGTCACCTGCCTCGGTATAGAGGTCGTACCCGGGTTTCCCGGTCTTCTCCAGGATGGTCTTGCCGTCCGCCATGAGCTCATCCCACGTCGTGGGCGGCGTGTCCGGGTCCAGGCCCGCCTCCTCGAAGAGCGTCCTGTTGTACATGTAGGCGAGATTGTTCGCCGACACCGGCACGGAGACCTGCTTCCCGTCGATGTTCCCGTAGTCGGTCAGAGCCGGGTTGATATCGGAGAGTGTGTCCGCCGGGAGGGTCTTCGACAGGTCGACCAGGTTCCCCATCTGAGCGATCTGAGGCGCCCACACCAGATCGCCGATGGCGATGTCCGGCAGCGTGCCCGAGGTGGCGGACGCACGGAGCTTCGTCAGGAAGTCAGCGTTCGGGACGTTGGACGTCGTCACCTTCACGTCCGGATGGGAGCTGTTGTACTCGTCGACCATCTTGTCGAAGGTGTCCGCGTTGGCGCCGTCCCAGTAGTGCATGACGGTGATCTCCGTGGTTCCCCCGCCGGCTGCTGCCCCCGACTGGGAGCCGGATGCGGACGACGACTCCGATCCGCTGCATCCTGCCAGCGCGAGACCGGCGATGGCGGCTGCTGACGTCGCTGCCAGCAACCTTCTGCTCGTGGTGCTCATGGTTCTTCTCCTTGGTGGTGTTCCCTGTGTTTCCTGTGTCGGTCTGTCATCGGGCATGGACGCGGACGGTCCCGTCCTCGTCCGCGGCGTGGAGGTCGCCGGCGAGCAACCAACTGGTGCTGTCCGCGGCGACGGCGTGGAGGTCGGGCTCCAGAGCGGTGTTGATGAGGCATGACTCGGCCCTCCAGGACGCCGGGATACCGACGGGCGACGCCCCGGTGTTCACGGCGCAGACGAGTGGTCCCCGGCGGAAGCCGATGAGCCGGTCGTCGCCGCTCTCCAGCCACCCGTCCCATTGCTCTCCCCGGAACCAGTCGGATCGCAACTCCGACAGTTGCCGGTGGAGGGCAAGCATCGAATCCGGGTCCGCCTCCTGCACGTCGCGGGCCAACGCCGCGAAGACGCCGGGCTGAGGGAGCCACGCCTGAGCATCCTCGTTCCGACTGAAACCGCAGGTCGTTCCGGCTCCGGTCCACGGCAGTGGGACCCGGCAGCCGTCGCGCCCCTTCTCCGCGCCTCCCGAGCGCGACCAGATCGGATCGGTCCGGAACTCGTCCGGAAGATCAAGGACCTCCGGTAGCCCGAGCTCTTGTCCCTGATAGAGGAAGACGGTTCCGGGGAGCGCGTACAGGAGGCCTGCTGCGGCACGTGCCCGGCGCATCCCGAGCCGGATGTCCGCAGGTCCATCGTGGCGCGCGGCTGCGATCATGTCCGACGGATCGGGGCGCCCGGTCATCTGCTCCTGGCCGTAGCGGGTGACGATCCGGTGGACATCATGATTCTCCAGCGCCCACGCCGGAACCCCTCCCGCCTGGCATTGCCGGAGGCCGGAGTCGACAGCCGCCTTGAGCCGCTGCGCCCTCCACGGCTGGACGAGCAAGTCGAAGGCGAAGGCCTGGTGGAGTTCATCGGGCCTGAGGTAATCGCGCAGGCCCGAGTTCGAGGAGACCCAGACTTCGCCGACGAAGTAGCGCTCCGGCGTGTACGAGTTCCCGATCGACCGCCACCGCCGGTAGATCTCGTGGACCTCCGGCTGGTCCCACATCGACGAGGTGTCGGTCCGGTCGGTCCCCGGGAAGGAGGAGGAGTCCGGCAGGCTTTGCTCCTTCACCATTCCGTGGGCGACGTCGATCCGGAACCCGTCCACGCCCCGGTCGAACCAGAACCGCAGGATTTCGTCGAATTCCTCCGCGACGTCTGGACTCCGCCAGTTGAAGTCCGGCTGCGAGGAGTCGAAGGAATGGAGGTACCACTGTCCGGGCTGTCCGTCGCTCTCCATGACCCGCGTCCAGGCCGGACCTCCGAACACGCTCTCCCAGTTGTTCGGCGGATTCTCACCGCCGTTCCCCCGTCCGTCCCTGAACAGGAAGCGACTTCTCGACCGGCTTCCAGGCACCGCCGCGAGAGCCGACTGGAACCACGGGTGTTCGACCGAGCAGTGGTTCGCCACGATGTCCATCACGACGCGCAGGCCGAGTTCGTGGGCTTCTGCGACAACCGCGTCGAAATCGGCCAACGTCCCATAGGCCGGGTCGACGGAGCGGTAGTCCGCGATGTCGTAGCCCAGGTCCCTCTGCGGCGAGGGGTAGCTGGGATTGAGCCAGATCGCGTCGCAGCCCAGGTCGGCGATCGCCGGCAGCCCCTCTCGGAGACCACGGAGGTCACCGATTCCATCCCCGGATCCATCCTTGAAGGAGCGGAGATAGACCTGATAGGTCACGGCGTCGCGCCACCACTCGGCACTGGACTTCACGACTGACATCACCATTGATTCCCTGCTCTGGGACCATGCTTCTGTGTTGCATTGTCTATTGCACCGATCTAATCACTCGGCGAAGCGCCCGTCAAGAGGCTCCGAGAGACATCGCCGAGGGCGGCACCGACAGATCTGGGACTCGGAACGGGGACGCGGTCGCATACCAGAGCCCTGCGTCGAGAATCCGCGCGAGGTGCCGATCATGCGGCGGTTCCGCGACGCCGCGGAGCCCCCATCGAGCCGGGAAAACAGGGCCGGACTCACGGCCTCCAGGCCGGGTCGAAGGCCGGCGCGCCGTAGCGGTCGTAGAGATCGCCGGGCCGGGCGATCTCGTCGGGGAAGCCCAGCAGCGTCATGTCGGCGAGCACCCGGGGCTCCGCGGCGTCTCCGACCAGCGTGACGCGCCCCCGCACCGCGACGGGCGCGACCTCGGGATTGTCCCACGCGGCCCGTGCGATCCGGTCGAGCAGATCGGACAGGACGACGTCGTCGAGGACCCTGCCGGCGAGATCGTCCCCACCGTCCCCACCGTCGTCCTCGCCGGACGCAGGGCGCTCCGACGAGGAGCGTCCCCGGACCCCGGTCGTCCGCTCGATCCACTCCCCATCGACGCGGACGTCGACGCTGACCAGCGCCGGTCTGCCGAAGGACTGCTCGACGGCCACGGAGAGGTCCTCCGGTGCCAGATCCACCCCGTCCCCCGGCGCGCGGGTGAGGGACTCGGCGAAGCGCTGACGGAACCGCTCGTCCCGGCCGCGCCGGCCCTTCGGATGCAGTGTGCGCGCCGCGACCCCCAGGCCCGCCACTCCCAGCCCGACTGCCCCCACGATCAGCGGGTTGTCGATCTGGGGAAGACGGCGGCCGCCCTCCAGCCGCGGCGACGTGCCCTTGTTGACGGGCGTCGAGGCCCTCATCGCGCGCAGGACCTCGAGGATCCCCTCGCCCCGCGCTCCGCGCCGCCCCTCGCCCTGTCCACCGCTCGATCGCGCCGCCATCATCGCTCCTCGCCGGCGAGGACATGGTCGTCCCGCCCCTGATCGTCCTCTGCGTCCCCGCCGCCCGGGGCCGCCGAACCGCACGGGCCGCCCGAGCCGCCCTCGTCGCCGGGGGTCCCCTCGGCCCCCTGCGCCCCGACGTGCGCCTGCACGAACTGCGCGACCTCCGAGACCGCCTCTGTCACGGCCTCGGTGACGCCGGTGACGGCGCCGTTCACCGCGCCCTCCACCGCCTGCTGCCACTCCTCCAGCACCGCGCCGACCCGCGGCAGGCCGAGGTCCGCCGGCACGCCCGGGATCAGGGGGTTCGGCGCCCAGTCCTCGGCGAAGTCGGCGGGCTCCCAGTCGGGGCGGTCCAGGTCGACGTATCGCTGCCAGGTGCTGCCGCTGCGCGGCTCCAGGAGGTCCTGCCAGACGTCGAAGACCATCACCCGGACGGGGTCGCCCGCGGCGGGGAGGTATTCCTGCAGACGGACGACCGCTTGATCGACGCGGCCCCACGGCGCCACCGAGGAGCGCCGCTCGATCTGGCGGACGGTCTCCGTGTAGGTCGCCGACGAGTGCGCGTAGTAGAGCGGCCCCTGACGAGGGCGCACCAGCCGCCGGCCCACCATCACCCGCTGGTCCGGGGCGATCGCCGGCGTGCCGTCGATCGCGGGCACGACGTCCTGGTCGTGGGCGACGGCCAGCATGACGACGTCGTCGCGCACCCGCAGGCGTCGCGAGGGCGTCCCCATCGTCAGCACGCCCTCGACATCGACGCCGACCTCGCGGGGGTCCGCCGCCGCCAGCGCCGTGGCCACCATCCCGCCCTGCGAATGGCCGACGGCCAGGACCGGCTCCTCGGCCCACTGCCCGCGGGGGACCCCATCGGCGCGCATCGCCTCGTGGAGGACGCGCACGACGCCGACGCGCACGGCCGACGGCACGTTGAGGACCTCGCGAACGTTGGACTCGAAGTCCGCCGGATTCGGCGTGGAGCCGAGGTCCCAGTGGTCGGTGCCGGTGATCGAGATCAGCCAGCGCCGCCCTCGTCCGGGCTGGGGGACGTCCCGGGCGGAGGGCCCCACGCGGGTCACCTTGACCGCCTGCCCGAAGGCGGCGGCGAAGTAGAGGTCGTCGATGTCGGCCGCCATGTCGCCGAGCGACCGCGGCGCGTCGTAGCGACGCACCGCCGGGGTCGGATGCCCCGGGGGCAGGGGGAGGTTCGGCCCCGCGGGAGGAGGCGGGGCCCCCTGCGTCGCGGGATCCGCACCCGTGAACGAGGGCGCCCCCGCGCTCTCGATCCCCGAGTCGTAGAAGGCCCGCGCGTGGACGGGACCGCCGACGAAACGGCCGAGGGCGGTTCCGACCGCCAGCACCGTCGTCATCAGCGAGTCGTATCCCCGCCGCGGCACCAGAGGCAGCATGGCGGCGGCGCGCCCGTGGCGATCGAGGCCCAGGTCGACCCGGGCGCGCAGGTAGGCGCGCCCCGCGCCCGTGACGCGCCGGGAGAAGCCCGCGACGGCGCGGATGAGCAGGGTGTCCAGACCGGGCTCGTCGAAGAAGATCCGCTGGGAGTCCTCCAGGACGCCGGCGCCGATCTCCTCCGCGCGCCGGCGGGCGTGATCCCGGAGGTCCTCGGGCAGCAGGGGCAGTCCCCCCACCGCGGACACGGCCAGGTCCGCCGCCATCTTCGGCACGAGCGGACGGACCCTGCGACGCAGGTGCGACGGGGGGAAGGCCTGCGGGACACGGCGCGGCCCGTAGTACCAGCTGCGCGCCATGGTCCCTCCTCCCGGTGGTGCTCCGCCCGGCGTGCCCAGCGTATCCGGATCGGGGGCCGTCCTCGCGGGCGGGCGATCCGGCGACAATCCGGACACCATCGTCCGGACAGGAGGGCCCGAGGCCCGTAGGCTGTCACTGACCTAGGACCAAAGTCGGTCCTCGGGGAACAAGGAGGGTGTCATGGCTCATCAGACAGTGGTCGTCATCGGCGTGGGAGGCATGGGGCAGCTCATCGCCCGACGACAGGGAACCGGCAAACGCCTGCTGCTGGCGGACTTCAACCAGGAGGCGCTCGACCGCGTCGTCGACGTCCTGACCGGAGACGGGTACGAGGCCACGGGGCACCTGGTCGACGTCAGCGACCCGGCGTCCGTCACGCGATTGGCCGAGGACGCGGCCGCGGCCGGCGACGTCATCCAGGTCATCCACACGGCGGGGCTGTCCCCCCAGCAGGCCTCGGCCCAGGCGATCCTGCACGTGGACCTCTTGGGCGTCGCGAACGTCATCGACGCGTTCGGCAAGGTCGTGGCCCCCTTGGCCTCGGGCATCGTCATCGCCTCGATGGCCGGGACGATGGCCGCCGCGCGCGTCCCGCAGGAAGTGCAGCAGGCCCTCGCGTCCACACCGGCGGACCACCTGCTCGACCTGCCGTTCCTCTCCTCCGAGGCGCTCGCCGACCCCGGCGCCGCCTACGGCATCGCGAAGCTCGCGAACCAGTTGCGCGTGCGGGCCGGAAGCGTGGAGTGGGGCCGGCGCGGCGCCCGCCTGAACTCCATCAGCCCCGGCATCATCGCGACGCCGATGGGCCGCGAGGAGCTGGCCAGCGACAACGGCGCCCAGATGCGCGCGATGATCGAGGCCTCGGGCGCCGGGCGCCTGGGCACATCCGCGGATATCGCGAACGCCGCGGCGTTCCTGCTGGGCTCGAACTCCGCATTCGTCACCGGCACGGACATCCTGGTCGACGGCGGCGTCGTGGCGGCGCTCGGCACCCTGGCGGGCGGTCCCGCGGACCGGGGCTGACCCGCGCGGTCTCCGGTGTCGCGGCGGCCCGCGCCTCCCGGGGCGGGGGCCGCCGTTCCGCGTGCGCCCGTTGACCGAACATACCCCCGGAGGGTATATTCGACCCGTCGGTGTCGGCGACGGGGGACCGCCCTCGCCACGGCGCGGACACGCACCCAGGAGGCGATCGATGGCGGGCTACCGCGACTCCACGGACCAGTACCTCACGCGGCTGCGCCGCATCGAGGGGCAGGTGCGCGGCGTGCAGCGCATGATCTCGGAGGACACGTACTGCATCGACGTCCTCACGCAGATCTCCGCGATCCAGAGCGCCCTCGACTCCGTCGCCCTCGGGCTGCTGGAGGATCACATGAACCACTGCGTCGTCGACGCCGCCAAGCGCTCCGACCAGGAAGGGCGCGAGAAGGTCCAGGAGGCCACCCGCGCCATCGCCCGGCTGGTCAAATCCTGATCCCGCCTCGCGGCGCGACCCCTGCACGGCCCCATGCGCGGCGACCCCGCGCGGCGGACCGGGCGGCGGACCGGGCGCCCGCTGCCCCGCTATTAGCCCACCACCCACCCACCAGGAGGAACACACCATGGCCATCGACCGCACCGTCGAGCTCTCCGTCACCGGCATGACCTGCCACCACTGCGTGATGTCCGTCACCGAGGAGCTCGAGGACGTCCCCGGCGTCTCCGACGTCTCCGTGATCCTCAACCCCGAGGGCGCCTCCACGGTCACCGTGGTCACCGACACGGGCGTCGATGACGAGGCCATGCGCGCCGCCATCGCCGAGGCCGGCTACGAGCTGGTCGGCATCGCGCGCGACTTCTGAGTCCCCGGGACGCGACCACGCGGCCGCCCTCGTCCCGTCCCCGCCCCATCCCCACGACACTCAGGACTGCCCCCATGTCCGCCGAGACCCTCTCCCCCGCACCCGCATCCGGCCATCGCGCGCCGGGCCTTTCCGCACCGACCCCCCAGGTCGGCGAGGGGGCGCGCGCCCGCGCCGAGATGCTGCGCCGGCGCCTCCTCGTGTCGGCGCCCCCCACTCTGGTCGTCGTGCTGCTCGCGATGATCCCGCCGTTGCAGTTCACGGGCTGGCAGTGGGTGGTCGCGGTGCTGTCGATCCCCGTGGTCACCTGGGGAGCGTGGCCGTTCCACACCGCCGCGTTCCGGGCGGCGCGCTACGGGTCGACCACCATGGACACCCTGGTCAGCCTCGGGGTGGTCGCCTCCACGCTGTGGAGCTGGTGGGCGCTCCTGCTCGGCGGCGCCGGCATGCTCGGGATGCGCATGCAGATGACGCTGATCCCGCGCGCCGCCGCCGGCGGTCATGCGGAGATCTACTTCGAGGGCGCCTGCGTCATCGTCGTCTTCCTGCTCACCGGACGCTACGCGGAGGCCCGCACGCGCTACCGGGCGGGCGATGCCTTGCGCTCCCTGCTCGAGCTCGGCGCCACGGAGGCGACGCGCCTGCGCGTCGACGAGGACGGTGCCCGCGTCGAGGAGACCATCCCCGCCGCGGACCTCCAGGTCGGAGACCTCTTCGTGGTCCGGCCCGGCTCGACGGTCGCCACCGACGGCATCGTGGAGGAGGGGGCCTCCGCCCTCGACGCCTCGCTGCTCACCGGCGAGTCCGTCCCCCTCGACGTCGAGGCCGGCGACGACGTCACCGGCGCGACGGTCAACACCTGGGGCTCCCTGGTGGTGCGCGCGACCCGCGTCGGCGCCGACACCACGCTGGCCCGGATCGGCCGCATGGTCACCGAGGCGCAGGCCGGCAAGGCCCCCGTCCAGCGACTGGCCGACCGGATCTCCGCCGTGTTCGTCCCCGTCGTCATGGGCCTCTCCCTGCTCACCCTCATCGGCTGGCTGGCGACGGGCCACGGAATCCAGGCGGCCGTCACGGCGGCCGTCGCCGTGCTGGTCGTCGCCTGCCCGTGCGCCCTGGGCCTGGCCACGCCGACCGCCCTCCTGGTCGGTTCCGGGCGCGCCTCCCAGCTCGGCATCGTCATCAAGTCCGCCGAGATCCTCGAGCAGACCCGGACCATCGACACCATGGTCCTGGACAAGACCGGCACCGTCACCACGGGCCGCATGTCCCTGGAATCCGTGGTGCTGCCCTCGTCCGCCGCCGACCCGGCCTCCATCGACGAGGACGGCCCCGGCTCCGCCGGGGCGCGCGCC
>JAFAAX010000087.1 GCA_023426345.1 Actinomycetes bacterium | reverse complement strand
GGCGCGCGCCGACGCCCGTCGCCGCATCGCGTCGCAGGCCGGCCCGGAGCAGAGGCGCGCCGCCGCCCCGATCTGGATCGCCAACGCCGGCACGCCCGGGGACCTCCGCGCGGTGGTCGACCGGGCGGCGGACGCCTGGCTGCGATGACGCGCGGGCGCGACGGCTCACGGCCAGCGCTCGAAGGCGGGGGCGGCGTGGCCTACCGTGGAGGGGTGAGTGAGCAGACGCGCGTCCTGCGCCAGGAGAACCCGTTCCAGGTGGTGTCCGACTACACGCCGTCCGGCGACCAGCCCACCGCCATCCACGAGCTGGCCGAGAGACTGGAGGCGGGGGAGCAGGACATCGTCCTCATGGGGGCCACCGGCACCGGCAAAACGGCCACGGCGGCGTGGCTCATCGAGAAGGTCCAGCGCCCCACGCTGGTGATGGAGCCGAACAAGACGCTGGCGGCGCAGCTGACCGCCGAGTTCCGCGAGCTCCTGCCCGGCAACGCCGTCGAGTACTTCGTCTCCTACTACGACTACTACCAGCCGGAGGCCTACGTCCCCCAGACCGACACGTACATCGAGAAGGACTCCTCGATCAACGACGAGGTGGAGCGGCTGCGCCACTCGGCGACGAACTCGCTGCTCACCCGGCGCGACACCGTCGTCGTGTCCTCCGTGTCCTGCATCTACGGCCTGGGCACGCCCGAGGAGTACGTCGCCCGCATGGTCGAGCTCACCCGCGGGATGCGCATCGACCGCGACCAGCTGCTGCGCGCCTTCGTCGACATGCAGTACGTGCGCAACGACCTGGCGTTCACGCGCGGCACGTTCCGGGTGCGCGGGGACACCGTGGAGATCATCCCGGTCTACGAGGAGCTGGCGATCCGCATCGAGATGTTCGGCGACGAGGTCGACGAGCTGGCCGTGCTGCACCCGCTGACCGGCGACGTCATCCGCCAGGTCGACCAGGTCTACCTGTTCCCGGCCTCGCACTACGTCGCCGGCGAGGAGCGGATGATCCGCGCGATCGGCTCGATCGAGGAGGAGCTGGAGGATCGCGTCGCCTGGTTCGAGAACCAGGGCAAGCTGCTGGAGGCCCAGCGCCTGCGGATGCGCACGACCTACGACCTGGAGATGATGAAGGAGATCGGGACGTGCTCCGGCATCGAGAACTACTCGCGCCACATCGACGGGCGCGGGCCGGGCACGCCGCCCCACACCCTGCTCGACTACTTCCCCGAGGACTTCCTGCTGATCATCGACGAGTCCCACGTCACGGTCCCGCAGATCGGCGGCATGTTCGAGGGCGACATGTCGCGCAAGCGGACGCTCGTCGACCACGGCTTCCGCCTGCCCTCGGCGATGGACAACCGGCCGCTCAAGTGGGGCGAGTTCCAGGAGCGCATCGGGCAGACCGTCTACCTCTCGGCCACGCCCGGCCCCTACGAGCTGGAGCGCTCCGACGGCGTGGTCGAGCAGATCATCCGCCCGACGGGCCTGGTGGACCCGCGCATCGTCGTCAAGCCCACGGAGGGTCAGATCGACGACCTGCTCGAGCAGGTGCGCGAGCGGGTCGGGCGCCGTGAGCGCGTCCTGGTGACGACGCTGACGAAGAAGATGGCGGAGGACCTCACCACGTACCTGGCCGAGCGCGGCGTCAAGGTCGAGTACCTCCACTCCGACGTCGACACGCTCCGCCGGGTCGAGCTGCTGCGCGAGCTGCGCCAGGGCACGTTCGACGTGCTGGTGGGCATCAACCTGCTGCGCGAGGGGCTCGACCTGCCCGAGGTGTCCCTGGTGGCGATCCTCGACGCCGACAAGGAGGGGTTCCTCCGCTCCACGCGCTCCCTCATCCAGACGATCGGGCGCGCGGCCCGCAACGTCTCGGGCGAGGTCCACATGTACGCGGACGCCTTGACGGACTCGATGCGCGCGGCCATCGACGAGACCGAGCGCCGCCGCGCCCGCCAGATCGCCTACAACACGGAGCACGGCATCGACCCCCAGCCGCTGCGCAAGAAGATCTCCGACGTCACGGACATGCTCGCGCGCGAGCAGATCGACACGGACGCGCTGTTGGCCGGCGGCTACCGCCAGGAGCGCTCGGGCCGGCCCATCGGGCACGCGCGGGCCTCGGAGGAGACGCGCCAGGAGGCCGCGTCGGCCCGCGAGCGGCTGGGCCGCGCGGCCGAGGAGGACCTGATCCAGCTCATCGAGGATCTCTCCGCCCAGATGCGCGCCGCCGCCGACGACCTCCAGTTCGAGGTGGCCGCCCGGCTGAGGGACGAGGTCGCCGACCTCAAGAAGGAGCTGCGCCAGATGCGCGCCGCCCACTGAGCCGCGGACCCGCCCTCGTCCCCGCCGCGGCGGTGAGGCGCGTCCCACGGGGGCGGCGCGCGGCCCCCGGAGTAGGATGGGCCGCGAGGGGAGTAATCCCGACAAGCGCGACGCCGTCATCTCGGCCGACCGGCCCGGCATCGCCCGGACCCGGACTGCTCGGCGCCGCCGCCCGGACGGCCGACGCGCCGGTGGGTGGGAACAGACCTCGATCAGGTTCCCCACAAGCGAAGAGGTTGTCTCCCGTGCACGTTCACGCCCTGGGCTGGATCGGCCTTGCCGTCGTCGTCCTCGTCCTCATCACGATCGACATCGTCGGACACGTCCGCAAGGCCCACGCCCCCACGATGCGCGAGGCGGCGACCTGGACCCTCGGCTACGTCGGCCTGGCGCTGGTCTTCGGCCTCATCATCTGGGGCGTCTACGGCGGGACGTTCGCCGCCGAGTACTACGCCGGATGGATGACCGAGTGGTCGCTGTCCCTGGACAACCTGTTCGTGTTCATCATCATCATGAACTCGTTCCGGGTCCCCCGCGAGTACCAGCAGAAGGCCCTCCTGTCGGGCATCATCATCGCGCTCATCCTGCGCCTGATCTTCATCCTCGTCGGCGCGGCGCTCATCGAGCGGTTCTCCTGGATCTTCTTCCTGTTCGGCGCCTGGCTGCTCTACACCGCCTACACGCAAGTCCGGGAGGGCACGGGCGTCGAGGAGCCGGACGAGGGCGACTACCACGAGAACAAGTTCGTGCGGACGATCCGCCGGATCTTCCCCGTCACGGACGGCTTCGTCGGGGACCGCTTCCTCTACCGCCACGGCGGGCGCACCTTCATGACGCCGCTGCTGCTGGTCGTGTTCGCCCTGGGGTCGGCGGACCTGATGTTCGCCTTCGACTCGATCCCCGCGATCTTCGGCCTCACCCGGGAGCCCTACCTGGTCTTCGCCTGCAACGCCTTCGCGCTGCTGGGACTGCGCCAGCTCTACTTCCTCATCGATGGGCTCATGCAGAAGCTCATCTACCTCCACTACGGGCTGGCCGTCATCCTCGCGTTCATCGGCGTCAAGCTGGTCCTCCACGCCCTCCACGACAACACCCTGCCGTTCCTCAACGGCGGCCGGGGGCTCGAGGGCGTCCCCGACATCGGGATCCCGGTGTCGTTGGGGGTCATCATCGGGACGCTCGCGATCACCGTCATCGCCTCCGTCCTGCGCTCGCGCGCCCTGGAGCGCGGGCGGGACGCCGAGGCGGGGAGCGACCAGGACCAGGAGGCGCCGAGGACGTCCGCCCCGATCGCGGAGGGCTGAGGATGGGCGCCGCCGGCCTCAGCGCCGCCGAGGTCGACGAGCGCGTCGCGTCGGGCCGCACGAACGCCGTCCGCGCGCGGACCTCGCGCTCCCTGGGCTCCATCCTGCGCGCCAACCTGCTCACCCTGTTCAACGCCATCCTGGCCGTGTGCGTGGCCGTCGTCCTGGCGGTCGGACACCCCCAGGACGCCGTCTTCGGCCTGGTGATGGTCCTCAACGCCCTCATCGGCGTCTTCTCCGAGTATCGCTCGGCGCGCACCCTCGACGCGCTGGCCGTCGTCGACGCGCCGCGCGCGCTCGTCGTGCGCGACGGGTCGGACCGGGAGATCCCGGCGTCCGACCTGGTCCTCGACGACGTCCTCCACCTGCGGCTCGGCGACCAGGTCCCCGTGGACGGCGCGCTGCTGGACGCCCGCGGCCTGGAGGTCGACGAGTCGCTGCTCACCGGCGAGTCGGCCCCCGTGCGCCACGAGGCCGGCGACCGGGTCCTCGCGGGCACGGCGGTCGTCTCCGGCGGCGGCCTCATGCGGGCGACGGCGGTGGGGGAGCACACGTACGCCCAGTCGCTGACCCGCGAGATCCGGCGGTTCTCCCTGGCGTCCTCCGAAATCCAGCAGGGCACCGACCGCGTGCTCCGCGTCGTCTCCTGGGGAATCGTCCCCGTCGTCCTGCTCATGGTGTGGTCCCAGATCCACGTGGCCGGCGGGGCCGACTGGCGCCATGCCCTGGTGCTCGCCGTCGCGGGGGTCGTCGGGATGATCCCGCAGGGCCTCGTGCTGCTCACCTCCGTGAACTTCGCCCTGGGATCCGCCACGCTGGCGCGCCGCGGCGTGCTGGTCCAGGAGCTGCCGGCCATCGAGGTCCTGGCCCGCGTCGACGCGCTCTGCGTCGACAAGACTGGCACGCTGACCACGGGCGGCGTCCGCGTGCGGGAGATCGACCCCGGCCTCGACGGCGAGGAGCTCCGTCCGCCCGCCAGGGCCGCCCTCGTCCGACTCGGGGCGGTCCGCGAGAACGCGACGTCGAGCGCCCTCGCGGAGGCGCTGGGGGCGCCGGAGGAGGGGGAGGCCCCCGGGGAGGGGGAGTGGCGCGTCGCGTTCTCCTCCGGGCGGAAGTGGTCCGCGTGGGGCGATGCGCGCGCCACGTGGGTGATGGGCGCCCCCGAGATCGTCCTCGACGAGGGCGACCCGCGTGGCGCGGCCCTGCTGGCGCGCGCGGCCGC
>JAFAAX010000055.1 GCA_023426345.1 Actinomycetes bacterium | reverse complement strand
CCCAGCACGTGGCCGAGGCGCTCGGCATGGGCGCCGAGGAGGTCGGGGTGTGCTCGACGGGGCTCATCGGCGAGCGGCTGGCGATGGACGCGCTGCTGGCGGGCGCGGACGCCGCCGTCGCGGCCCTCGATGACACCGGGCAGGCGGGGGCCGCGGCCGCGGACGCGATCCGCACGACGGACACCGTCGCGAAGACGGTGGCGGTCGCCGGGGACGGGTGGACGATCGGCGGCATGGCGAAGGGCGCCGGCATGCTGGCGCCGGGGCTCGCGACGATGCTGTGCGTGCTCACCACGGACGCCCTGGTCGACGGCCCCGCCGCCCAGGCGGCGCTCGAGGAGGCGGTGCGCACGACCTTCGATCGCACGGACTCCGACGGGTGCATGTCGACGAACGACTCCGTGATCCTCCTGTCGTCCGGCGCCTCGGAGACCGCGCCCGACCCGGCCGTCTTCGCGGAGCGCCTCACCCGGGCCTGCGCGGACCTGGCCCGCCAGCTCATCGGCGACGCCGAGGGCGCCAGCCACGACATCGCCATCACCGTGCGCGGCGCTAGCGACGAGGCCGCGGCCGAGGCCTGCGCCCGCGCCGTGTCCCGGTCGAACCTGTTCAAGGCCGCCGTCTTCGGCAACGATCCGAATTGGGGCCGGGTCCTGGCCCAGGTCGGCACCGTTCCCGCCTCCGTCGCCCCCTTCGATCCCGCGCGCCTCGACGTGGGCATCAACGGGGTCCAGGTCTGCCGCGCCGGAGGCATCGGGGACCCCCGGGACGGGGTCGACATGACCGGCCGGCAGGTGGACGTCCTGGTGGACCTCCACGCGGGAGGCGCGGAGGCCACCGTGTGGACGAACGACCTCACCCACGGCTACGTCCACGAGAACAGCGCGTACTCCTCATGACCCCGTCCATCAGCGCCCAGGACAAGGCCGGCATCCTCCTGGAGACGATGCCCTGGCTGCGGCGGTACTCGGGGCGGATCGTCGTCGTCAAGTACGGCGGCAACGCCATGGTCGACGAGTCGCTCAAGCAGGCGTTCGCCGACGACATCCTCTTCCTCCACCAGTGGGGCGTGCGCCCCGTGGTCGTCCACGGCGGCGGCCCGCAGATCAACGCGATGCTCGACCGCGTGGGGCTGGCGGCCCCCTTCGAGCACGGGCTGCGCGTGACCACGGAGGACGTCATGGAGATCGTCCGGATGGTGCTCCTGGGCAAGGTCCAACGCGAGCTCGTCTCCCTGCTCAACCGCGAGGACTACCAGGCGGTCGGGCTGGCGGGGGAGGACGCGGGCCTGTTCCGCGCCCGGCGCACCCCCGCCTGGGTGGACGGCGCTCCCGTCGACGTCGGGCTGGTGGGCGAGATCACGCATGTCAACGCCGCGCCCGTGCTCTCGATGCTCGACGCGGGCCGTATCCCCGTGATCTCCTCGGTGGCCCCCGACCAGGACAGCCCCGAGGGCGTCCTCAACGTCAACGCGGACCTGGCCGCCAGTGCCCTCGCCGGCGCGCTGGGCGCCGAGAAGCTCATCATGCTGACGGACGTCGAGGGCCTGTACGCCGACTGGCCGGACCGCTCGACGCTGATCTCGCGGCTCACGGACGAGGAGCTGCGCGCGATGATGCCGACGATGGAATCGGGGATGCTCCCGAAGATGGAGGCGGCGCTGGCCGCCCTGGACGGAGGCGTCCCGATGGTCCACGTCATCGACGGGCGCCGGCCCCATTCGATGCTCCTGGAGATCTTCACCGACGACGGGGTGGGCACGATGATCACGGCCGCGCACGCGGAGGTGTTCCGATGAGCGGGGAGGGCTGGGAGTCCCGGTACGCGGGCTCCCTGATGAACACGTTCGGCGATCCCCAACTGGTCCTCGTGTCCGGATCGGGCGCCCGCGTCGTCGACGCCGAGGGGCGCGAGTACCTCGACCTGCTCGGTGGGATCGCCGTCAACCTGCTCGGGCAGGCGCACCCGGCGGTCGTGCGGGCCGTGTCGGAGCAGGTCGCGCGGCTGGGCCACGTGTCCAACTTCTTCGCGACGCCGCCCCAGGTGAGGCTGGCGGAGCGTCTCCTCGGCCTCGTCGAGCCCGGCGGGGCGCCCGAGGGGTCGCGGGTGTTCCTCACGAACTCCGGCACGGAGTCCAACGAGTGCGCCCTCAAGATCGTCCGCGCCCACGCGAACGCCCAAGCGGCCCGCGACGGGCGCCCCCGCCCCCGGATCCTGGCCCTCGACCACGCCTTCCACGGGCGTTCCACGGGCGCGCTGGCGCTCACCTGGAAGCGGGCCTACCGCGCGCCGTTCGAGCCGCTCATCGCGGGCGTCGAGTTCGTGCCGGCGGGCGACGTCGGCGCCCTGGAGGCCGCGATGGGGCCGGACGTCGCCGGCGTCTTCCTCGAGCCCATCCAGGGGGAGGCCGGCGTCCACGAGCTGTCGGCGGAATATCTGGTCGCCGCGCGCGCCCTGACGCTCGAGCACGGCGCGCTCCTGGTCTGCGACGAGGTCCAGTCCGGGCTGGGGCGCACGGGGGAGTGGATGGCCCACCACGCCGCGGGCATCGTGCCCGACGTCGTCACCCTGGCCAAGGGCCTGGGCGGCGGGATGCCGATCGGCGCCTGCCTGGGCCTGGGCGACGCCGGCGGCGTCCTGGGCCCCGGGATGCACGGGACGACCTTCGGCGGGAACCCGGTGTGCGCAGCCGCCGCGAACGCCGTGCTGGACACGATCGAATCCGACGGGCTGCTCCGGCACGCGGCGTCGCTGGGCGCGAGCTGGAGGGACGACCTCGCGGGTCTCGACCTGCCGGAGCTCGTCGAGGTGCGCGGGCGCGGCCTCCTCCTCGGGCTCGAGTTCGCCGCCCCGATCGCGCCCGGGATCGTGGCCGCCGGACGGGCGTCCGGATTCATCCTCAACGCCGCGACGCCCACCGCGCTGCGTCTGGCCCCGCCGCTGGTGCTCACCGCGGAGGAAGCCCGAAGCTTCACCGAGCGGCTGCCGATACTGGTGGCGCAGGCAATGGCGGATCAACAGGAGGGCGCCCCACGATGAACGACGAGACAGCGTCGATCCCCTCGACCCGAGCCGCCCGGCACGGCGCGATCGTCGACATCCTGGCCGGCCGGGCGATCACCTCCCAGGAGCAGCTGCGAGGCGCGCTGGCCGAGCTGGGCATCGAGACGACGCAGGCCACGCTGTCGCGCGACCTCATGGAGCTGCGGGCCACGAAGGTCCGCAACCAGGACGGCGTCCAGGTCTACTCGGTGCCCGACGCGGACGGCGGCCTCACCCACGAGGCCGAGGCCGCGGCGACGCGCCTGGTCCACTGGTGCCAGGACCTGCTGGTCGGCACCGACGTGGCGGAGAACATCCTGGTCCTGCGCACCCCGGTCGGCGCCGCGAATCTGCTGGGCTCCGCCATCGACGCCGTGCGCATGGACGGCGTGGTCGGCACCGTCGCGGGCGACGACACGATCCTGGTCGTCTGCCGGGGCGCCGATCAGGCGGTCGGCGTGCGCGACCGCCTCCTCCACCTCGCGGAGTCGGGCACCGCCGACGGCGGGCCGGACGCCCGCTGACCTCCTTCCCCACGAACACGACACACACAGAACAGACAGAGAATTGAGGACGATCATGACGCAGGGCAAGGACCGTGTGGTTCTGGCGTATTCGGGAGGACTGGACACCTCGGTCGCGATCGGATGGATCGGCGAGCAGACGGGGATGGAGGTCATCGCCGTCGCGGTCGACGTCGGCCAGGGCGGGGAGGACCTCGAGGTCATCCGCCAGCGGGCGCTGGACTGCGGCGCCGTCGAGGCCTACGTCGCGGACGCGAAGGAGGAGTTCGCGGCCGATTTCTGCATGCCGGCGCTCAAGGCCAACGCGCTCTACCAGGGCGCGTACCCGCTGGTCTCGGCCATCTCGCGGCCCCTGATCTCCAAGCACCTCGTGCGCGCCGCCCGCCAGTTCGGGGCGACCACGGTCGCCCACGGCTGCACCGGCAAGGGCAACGACCAGGTGCGGTTCGAGGTCTCGATCACGTCGATGGCCCCGGACCTCAAGACCATCGCCCCGGTGCGCGATCTGGCGCTCACCCGCGACGTCGCCATCGACTACGCGAACAAGCACCACCTGCCCATCGAGACGACGCGGAACAACCCGTTCTCCATCGACCAGAACGTGTGGGGCCGCGCCATCGAGACGGGCTTCCTCGAGGACCTGTGGAACGCCCCGACGAAGGACGTCTACAACTACACCGACGATCCCACCTATCCGCCTCTGCCCGACGAGGTCGTCCTCACCTTCGACCACGGCGTGCCCGTGGCCATCGACGGCCGGCCCGTCACCCCGCTGGAGGCCGTCCAGGAGATGAACCGCCGGGCCGGCGCCCAGGGGATCGGTCGGATCGACATCGTCGAGGACCGCCTGGTCGGCATCAAGTCGCGCGAGGTCTACGAGGCCCCCGGCGCCGTGGCGCTCATCGCCGCCCACCAGGAGCTCGAGCGCGTGACCGTCGAGCGCGAGCTGGCGCGGTACAAGCGCCGAGTCGACGAGCGGTGGGGCGAGCTCGTCTACGACGCCCAGTGGTTCTCCCCGCTGAAGAAGTCCCTCGACGTTTTCATCGACTCCACGCAGGAGTACGTGTCGGGCGACATCCGGATGACGCTGCACGGCGGGCGGGCCACCGTCACCGGTCGCCGCTCGGAGGGGTCGCTCTACGACTTCAACCTGGCGACCTACGAGACCGGGGACTCCTTCGACCAGTCGTTCTCCCGCGGCTTCATCGAGATCTACGGAATGACATCGAAGCTGGCCACCGCCCGCGACGTGCGGTTCGGCAAGGGCCCGCAGGTCGGCGAGGGCGCCCTGTGAGGCGCTGACAGGCGGTCGCGGGCGTCAGGAGGCGTCGACGGGGTCGCGCAGGACCGGGCACGTCATGCACCGCGGTCCTCCGCGGCCCCGCCCCAGCTCCGATCCGCGCACCTCGATGACCTCCAGGCCGGCGCGGCGCATCGCCTCGTTGGCCAGCGGCGAGCGGTCGTAGACGACGACCTGGCCCGGCGCCAGCGCGATCGCGTTGAATCCGTCGTTCCACTGCTCCCGGTCGAGCTCGGAGAACGTCCCCTCCGGGGAGATCACCCTCACCGCGCGGCCGAGGACGCCCTCGAGCGCGCCCACGAGGTCCGTCCCGGCGTCGGCGATGCGCAGGTGGTCGTCCTCCTGGGTGAGGACCATCGTGCGGACGGGGCCCAGGCGGGGATAGAGGAGGAAGGTGTCGACATCCACCTGGGTGAGGATGGTGTCCAGGTGCATGAAGGCGCGCGAATGCGGCAGGACGACCGCCAGGACCGTGTGGGCCTGGCCGGCCAGGAACAGCTTGAGGGCCAGGCGCTCGACACCCTGGGGGGTGGTCCGCTCGGACACGCCGAACGCGACGACGCCGTCGCCCAGCAGCAGCGCGTCGCCGCCCTCCGCGGAGCGGATCGCGCCGGACGTCCCCGTCGACCAGGTCCGGAACCCGGTGTCCGCGAAGAGCGGATGCCAGCGGTAGATCGCGGAGTAGTGGAGGGACTCGCGTTCGCGCGCCAGGCTGCTCATCGAGTTGACGGCCACGCCGTCGGCGATCCAGGCCGAGGCGTCGCGGGCGAACAGATGGTTGGGCAGGGGGCGGATGAGGAAGTCCTCATCCTCCAGGGTGCGGGTGACCAGCGAGCGGACCGGGGAGACCGCCTTCCATTCGTCGACGGTGAGCCCCTCGAGGCACAGATCCGCCAGCCGCTCCTCGTCCAGCGTCCCCGTCCACTCCTGGAGGGCCGGGGTGAGGACGGGGCCGAGGCGCCGCTCGTTGAGCGTGCGGTTCAGCACGGCGGCGCGCGCCTGGGGGACGGCCAGCGTCCGGGAGAGCAGGGAGCGCAGCTGGAGGACCTCGACGCCGCGGTCCTCCATGACCGCGGTGAACGCGTCATGCTCGGCCCGGGCCCGCGCGGGGTCGAGGAGGTCGTCGAAGAGGAGCTCCTGGTGGTTCGACGGGGTGAGCCGCTCGATCTCGCGGCCGGGCCGATGGACGATGACGCGGCGCAGACGCCCGATCTCGGAGTCGACGTGCGGACCTGTCATGAACCTGCCTTCCCTCGGGGGCAGGGACAGACTACCCGCCGCCCCGTGGGCGTGGTGGCGGCGGGCCCCCGCCTCGGGGCATCATCGGGGCATGGCAGACGATCCGCAGACCTCCCGCCCCGACACGCCGATCAGCCTGTGGGGGGGCCGGTTCGCCGGCGGCCCCTCGCAGGCCCTGGCCGCGCTGTCCGTGTCCACGCACTTCGACTGGAGGCTCGCGCGGGTCGACATCCGCGGCTCCCGCGCCCACGCGAACGCCCTGCGCGCCGCGGGACTGCTCACCGACGAGGAGCTCGCCGCCATGAGCGACGCGCTCGACCGCCTGGACGCCGACGTGGCGTCCGGCGCGTTCCGTCCCGGCCCTGGGGACGAGGACGTCCACACGGCCCTCGAACGGGGCCTGCTGGAGCGCGCGGGGACGCACCTCGGCGGCAAGCTCCGCGCGGGCCGGTCGCGCAACGACCAGATCGCGACCCTCATCCGGATGTACCTGCGCGAGGAGGCCCGCCATCTGGCCGGGCGCGTCCTCGACGTCGCCGACGCCCTCCTCGGGCAGGCGCGCCGGGCCGGGGACGCCGTGATGCCCGGGCGCACGCACATGCAGCACGCCCAACCGGTGCTCGTCGCCCACCACCTGGCGGCCCACGCGTGGCCGCTCCTGCGCGACGTCGACCGGTGGCGCGACTGGGATCGGCGGGCGGCCGTGTCGCCCTACGGATCGGGGGCGCTGGCCGGGAACACGCTGGGCATGGATCCGCGCGCGGTGGCCGCGGAGCTGGGCTTCGACGACTCGAGCCCGAACTCCATCGACGGCACCGCCTCCCGCGACATCGTCGCCGAGTTCGCGTTCGTCGCGGCGATGGTCGGCGTCGACGTCTCGCGGCTCTGCGAGGAGATCGTGGTCTGGAACACGAAGGAGTTCGGGTACGTCACCCTGGACGACGCCTTCTCGACGGGATCCTCGATCATGCCGCAGAAGAAGAACCCCGACGTCGCGGAGCTCGGACGCGGCAAGGCGGGACGCCTCATCGGCGACCTCACCGCCCTGCTCACGGTCCTCAAGGGGATCCCGCTCGCCTACGACCGCGACCTCCAGGAGGACAAGGAGCCGGTGTTCGACCAGGTCGACACCCTGGACATCCTGCTCCCGGCCGTCGCCGGCATGGTGGAGACGATGACACTGCACCTCGACCGCATGGCGGCTCTGGCCCCGCAGGGCTTCTCCCTGGCCACGGACGTCGCCGAATGGCTGGTGCGCCGCGGCGTCCCCTTCCGTGAGGCGCACGAGATCTCCGGCGCGTGCGTGCGCGCCGCGGAGGCCCGGGGCGTCGAGCTGTGGGACCTCACCGACGAGGAGTTCGCCGCGGCGTCGCCCCGGCTGACCCCCGACGTGCGCGACGTCCTCAGCGCGCAGGGCTCCGTGCGGGCCCGGTCGGGCCGCGGCGGGACCGCGCCCGCCCGCGTCACCGAGCAGCTGGCGGAGGCGGCCGCCCTCGTCGATGACCTGCGCGCGTGGGCGGTCGCCCCAGTGGGCCCCACCGGTCGGTAAGCTGGCACGCGGCCCCGGGAGCGCCGGGGCGAGATCCAAACACGTGAAGGACATCACCGTGACCGACCTCCTCGAGGAGCTGCAGTGGCGGGGCCTCATCGCCCAGCACACGGACATCGATGCGCTGAGGGCGCACCTGGCCTCGGGCCCGGTCACCTATTACTGCGGATTCGATCCCACGGCCGCGTCGCTGCACCACGGGCACCTCGTCCAGCTCATCCTCATGCGCCACCTGCAGCGGGCCGGCCACCGCCCGCTCGCGCTGGTCGGCGGCGCGACGGGGCTGATCGGTGATCCGCGGCTGGTCGGCGAGCGCCAGCTCAACGACGCGGAGACGGTGGCGGGATGGGCCGACAACCTGCGCCACCAGATCGAGGGCCTCCTCGATTTTGAGGGGCCGAACCCCGCGCGGACGGTCAACAACCTGGACTGGACGGCGCGGATGTCCGCGATCGACCTGCTGCGCGACGTCGGCAAGTACTTCCGCGTCGGCACGATGCTGAACAAGGACATCGTCGCCCGCCGGCTGGACTCCGACGAGGGCATCTCCTACACGGAGTTCAGCTACCAGGTCCTCCAGGCCAACGACTTCCTCGAGCTCCACCGCCGCTACGGCTGCACGCTGGAGACGGGCGGGAACGACCAGTGGGGCAACATGGTCGGGGGCGTCGACCTGATCCGGAAGGTCGACGGCGACGAGGCCCACGTCATGACCACGCCGATCATCACGAAGTCGGACGGGACGAAATTCGGGAAGTCCGAGGGCGGGGCGATCTGGCTGGACCCGGCGATGATGAGCCCCTACGCCTTCTACCAGTTCTGGCTGCAGACCGCGGACGCGGACGTCGTCAAGCTGCTCAAGATCTTCACCTTCCTCGACCGCGGCCGGATCGAGGAACTGGCCGTCGAGGTCGCCGAACGGCCGCACCGGCGCGCCGCCCAGAGGGAGCTGGCCGCCCGGGTCACCGAGATGGTCCACGGGCCCGAGCAGCTCGCGCGCGTCCAGGCCGCGACGGAGGCACTGTGGGGGTCGGGCGACCTGAGGACGGTGGACGCCGCGACGCTGGCGGCCGCGACCCGCGACCTGCCGTCGGGGGAGATCGCCGTGGGGCGCTCGACGATCGTCGATGCGCTGGTGGCCACGGGCCTGGAGAAGGGGCGGTCCGCCGCCCGGCGCACCGTGGCCTCGGGCGGGGCGTCCCTCAACAACGTGAAGGTCTCCGACGAGGACGCCCCCCTGGGCGCCGGGGACCTGTTGCCCGGGGGGCTCGCGCTGGTCCGCAAGGGCCGGAGGAACCTCGCGGTGGTCAGGGCGGTGTGACGTCCGCCCCGAATGGGCGTTCGGTTTGACAGCGGGCGCCGACCTGCGTAGAGTTCTTCTTCGCCGCCGGTGCGGGGCGAGAGCCCCGGATCGGACGTGCGACACCTCTGAGAGGCCGCCGGATGGCGGGCGATCATCGTGTGGGTGTTGTTTGTGAACTCGATAGTGTGTTTGCTTTTTGATGCCTTGTTTGTTTGTTTGGTTTTTTGGTTGGGATTGTTCTGGCTGGTCTGGCTGCTGTGTGGTGGTTGGGTTGGTTGGGGTTTTCTGGATGTTTTTTGTTCGGAGAGTTTGATCCTGGCTCAGGACGAACGCTGGCGGCGTGCTTAACACATGCAAGTCGAACGGACTGCTCTGGCTTTGGTTGGGGTGGTGAGTGGCGAACGGGTGAGTAACACGTGAGTAACCTGCCCTCTTCTCTGGGATAAGCGCTGGAAACGGTGTCTAATACTGGATATTCATATGCTGTCGCATGGTGGTGTGTGGAAAGGGTTTTTCTGGTGGGGGATGGGCTCGCGGCTTATCAGCTTGTTGGTGGGGTGATGGCTTACCAAGGCTTTGACGGGTAGCCGGCCTGAGAGGGTGACCGGTCACATTGGGACTGAGATACGGCCCAGACTCCTACGGGAGGCAGCAGTGGGGAATTTTGCACAATGGGCGGAAGCCTGATGCAGCGACGCCGCGTGAGGGATGGAGGCCTTCGGGTTGTGAACCTCTTTCGCTCGTGACCAAGCCATGCGTGTGCGTGTGGTGAGGGTAGTGGGTAAAGAAGCTCCGGCTAACTACGTGCCAGCAGCCGCGGTAATACGTAGGGAGCGAGCGTTGTCCGGATTTATTGGGCGTAAAGGGCTTGTAGGCGGTTTGTTGCGTCTGCCGTGAAATTCCCTGGCTTAACTGGGGGCGTGCGGTGGGTACGGGCAGGCTTGAGTGCGGTAGGGGAGACTGGAATTCCTGGTGTAGCGGTGGAATGCGCAGATATCAGGAGGAACACCGGTGGCGAAGGCGGGTCTCTGGGCCGTTACTGACGCTGAGGAGCGAAAGCGTGGGGAGCGAACAGGATTAGATACCCTGGTAGTCCATGCTGTAAACGTTGGGCACTAGGTGTGGGGGCCTCCCTTGGTTTCTGCGCCGTAGCTAACGCTTTAAGTGCCCCGCCTGGGGAGTACGGCCGCAAGGCTAAAACTCAAAGGAATTGACGGGGGCCCGCACAAGCGGCGGAGCATGCGGATTAATTCGATGCAACGCGAAGAACCTTACCAAGGCTTGACATGCACCCAGAGTGGCCTGAGAGGGCTCACGCATTTGGTTGGGGGTGTGCAGGTGGTGCATGGTTGTCGTCAGCTCGTGTCGTGAGATGTTGGGTTAAGTCCCGCAACGAGCGCAACCCTTGCCCTATGTTGCCAGCACGTGATGGTGGGGACTCGTGGGGGACTGCCGGGGTCAACTCGGAGGAAGGTGGGGATGACGTCAAATCATCATGCCCCTTATGTCTTGGGCTTCACGCATGCTACAATGGCTGGTACAGAGGGTTGCGATGCCGTGAGGTGGAGCGAATCCCTTAAAGCTGGTCTCAGTTCGGATCGGAGTCTGCAACTCGACTCCGTGAAGGTGGAGTCGCTAGTAATCGCAGATCAGCAACGCTGCGGTGAATACGTTCTCGGGCCTTGTACACACCGCCCGTCACGTCATGAAAGTTGGTAACGCCCGAAGCCCATGGCTCAACCCACTTGTTGGGGGGGAGTGGTCGAAGGCGGGACTGGCGATTGGGACGAAGTCGTAACAAGGTAGCCGTACCGGAAGGTGCGGCTGGATCACCTCCTTTCTAGGGAGCTTCAAGGTGGGTTGCCGTGTGCGTCTGCGGATGTTCCGTGGGTGTGGTGGCCTGGTTGGGGTTGGGTGTCATGGGGCAGGCATGCTGTCGGGTTCACTTCCAACACCTGTTGGGGGTGGTTGGCCTGCGGGGCGTGTGGGACTGTGGTCTTGCGTGTTTCGTGTGGTGGGTTGTTTGTGTACTGCATAGTGGTTGTGAGCATCTATTTTTGCTGTGATTTTGTTGTTTTGTTGAGTTTTGTTGGGCATTCGGTGGATGCCTTGGCATTGGGAGCTGATGAAGGACGTGGCGGCCTGCGATAGGCCTCGGGGAGTTGGCGAGCGAGCGTTGATCCGGGGGTGTCCGAATGGGGGAACCTGGCTGGGGTTGTGCCTAGTCACCATCGTTTGAATTCATAGGGCGGTGGGGGGAACGCGGGGAAGTGAAACATCTCAGTACCCGTAGGAGAAGATATTCCGTGTGTAGTGGCGAGCGATAGCGGATGATGGCTAAACCTTGCGCGTGTGATAGCCGGCGGGTGTTGCGTGTGGGGGGTTGTGGGGCTCACTTGTTCATCCTCTGCCGGGGGTGGGCGCGTGCGTGCGTGTGGAGTTGAATCGTCTGGGATGGCGGGCCGTAGACCGTGAGAGCCGGGTAGGTGGACGCGTGTGCGTGTGCGTGGGGTGGGTGCCCGAGTAGTGCGGGGCTCGTGGAATCTCGTGTGAATCTGCCAGGACCACCTGGTAAGCCTGAATACTACCCAGTGACCGATAGTGCATAGTACCGTGAGGGAATGGTGAAAAGTACCCCGGGAGGGGAGTGAAATAGTACCTGAAACCGGGTGCCTGTAAGCCGTCGGAGCCTTGTGGGGTGACGGCGTGCCTTTTGAAGAATGAGCCTGCGAGTCAGTGGCATGTGGCGTGCTTAACCCGTGTGGGGGAGGCGTAGCGAAAGCGAGTCTGAAGAGGGCGTGTGTCGCGTGTCCTGGACCCGAAGCGGGGTGATCTACCCATGGCCAGGTTGAAGCGGTGGTAAGACGCCGTGGAGGACCGGACCCACCGGGGTTGAAAACTCGGGGGATGAGCTGTGGGTAGGGGTGAAAGGCCAATCAAACTCCGTGATAGCTGGTTCTCCCCGAAATGCATTTAGGTGCAGCGTTGCGTGTTGCCTGGCGGAGGTAGAGCGACTGGATGGTTGATGGGCCCGTTGGGTTACTGGCGCCAGCCAAACTCCGAATGCCGTTAGGTTGAGCGTGGCAGTGAGACTGCGGGGGATAAGCTTCGTGGTCGAGAGGGAAACAGCCCAGATCATCGGCTAAGGCCCCTAAGCGTGTGCTAAGTGGGAAAGGATGTGGGGTCGCGTTGACAACCAGGAGGTTGGCTTAGAAGCAGCCATCCTTGAAAGAGTGCGTAATAGCTCACTGGTCAAGTGGTCCTGCGCCGACAATGTAGCGGGGCTGAAGTGCACCGCCGAAGCCGTGATGCCTCAACGTGAGCTGCCGGTACCTGAGGTACTGGGGGTGTTGGGGTGGGTAGGGGAGCGTCCTGCTTGCGGTGAAGCCGGGGGGTGACCCTGGGTGGAGCGGGTGGGAGTGAGAATGCAGGCATGAGTAGCGAGATCTGGGGTGGGAATCCCCAGCGCCGATAGACTAAGGGTTCCAGGGGCAGGTTGATCCGCCCTGGGTTAGTCGGGTCCTAAGGCGAGGCCGACAGGCGTAGTCGATGGATGACCAGTTGATATTCTGGTACCGCCTACCAACCGTCAAACGCCGTTCATTGGGGTAGCTCCGTCGCTTGAGAGTGCTTGTCTCCTTCGGGGGGCACTTTGCTTGAGGGTCGTGGGGTGAGTACTGGTGGGGGGTGAGCGTATTGACAGGGGTGACACAGGGAGGTGGCTGCCGCGCACCGGTGGTTGTGTGCGTCTAAGGTTGTGGCCCGTCCCTCAGGCAAATCCGGGGGGCATTGTGGGTGAGGACTGATGGGGCTGCGCGCATGCGTGGCTGGTGGTGTGCCTGTACTGTCGAGAAAAGCCTCGACGCGAGGGTGGTGGGCGCCCGTACCCTAAACCGACTCAGGTGGTCTGGTAGAGGATACCGAGGCGTTCGAGTGAATCACGGTTAAGGAACTCGGCAAAATTCCCCCGTAACTTCGGGATAAGGGGGACCTCCTGCGATGATGAGAACAAGCGTCTTTGAGTGGTGGGGGGTCGCAGAGAATAGGGAGAAGCGACTGTTTACTAAAAACACAGGTGCGTGCGAAGTCGTAAGACGATGTATACGCACTGACGCCTGCCCGGTGCTGGAAGGTTAAGAGGAGGGCTCATCCCGCCCGTGTGGTGGGTGCAGGCTTGAATTGAAGCCCCAGTAAACGGCGGTGGTAACTATAACCATCCTAAGGTAGCGAAATTCCTTGTCGGGTAAGTTCCGACCTGCACGAATGGCGTAACGACTTCTCCGCTGTCTCGACCGTGAGCTCGGTGAAATTGCAGTACGAGTAAAGATGCTCGTTTCGCGCAGCAGGACGGAAAGACCCCGGGACCTTTACTGCAGCTTGGTATTGGTGTTCGCTTGTGCTTGTGTAGGATAGGTGGGAGACTGTGAGGCCGCGGCGCCAGCCGTGGTGGAGTCGTCGTTGAAATACCATTCTGGTTCAAGTGTGCATCTCACCTTGGCCCGTGATCCGGGTTGGGGACAGTGCCTGGTGGGTAGTTTAACTGGGGCGGTTGCCTCCTAAAATGTAACGGAGGCGCTCAATGGTTCCCTCAGCCTGGTTGGTCATCAGGTGGCGAGTGCAAGTGCACAAGGGAGCTTGACTGTGAGACCGACGGGTCGAGCAGGTGCGAAAGCAGGAACTAGTGATCCGGCCATGGCACGTGGGTGCGTGGTCGCTCAACGGATAAAAGGTACCCCGGGGATAACAGGCTGATCTTGCCCAAGAGTCCATATCGACGGCATGGTTTGGCACCTCGATGTCGGCTCGTCGCATCCTGGGGCTGGAGTCGGTCCCAAGGGTTGGGCTGTTCGCCCATTAAAGCGGTACGCGAGCTGGGTTTAGAACGTCGTGAGACAGTTCGGTCCCTATCCGCTGCGCGCGCAGGAAACTTGTGGAGGGCCGTCCCTAGTACGAGAGGACCGGGATGGACGAACCTCTGGTGTGCCAGTTGTCCCGCCAGGGGCATGGCTGGTTGGCTACGTTCGGGAGGGATAACCGCTGAAGGCATCTAAGCGGGAAGCTTGCTCCAAGATGAGGTTTCCACGCCCCCCTGTGGGGTGTGAGGCCCCCGCGAGATGAGCGGGTTGATAGGCCAGAAGTGGAAGCAGGGCAACCTGTTGGGAGCTGACTGGTACTAATGGGCCGATACTCAACACAACAACGCCACCCCAACGGGTGGCACAGCGAGACTTGTATGCTCACAATCACTGTGCGGTCCACGACCAACCCACACACCCACACCCCCCACAAGCCGGGGGGTTGGGAGGGTGTGGTCGACAAACGTGCGGCGGTCATAGTGCGGGGGAAACGCCCGGCCCCATTCCGAACCCGGAAGCTAAGCCCCACAACGCCGATGGTACTGCACCCGCCAGGGTGTGGGAGAGTAGGACACCACCGCACCACAACAACACGCAGGCCGCCGGAATCCCACACCAATGACTCCGGCGGCCCGCCGTTTATGCCCGCCACACCCATCGGCTATCATGGACCGGCGCGTGACGGCACGCGGTGTCGGGCGGCTCGTGCGATTTCGCGCCCGCCAGGGCGGGATGTCCGGGCGACGTCCGTGATGAACCCGCGTGGCGGGACGATGACAGGGAGCACAAGGAATGGCGGAAAACGGCCGCGGCGATTCGGGATCCTTCCGCAGGAATGGCGGAGACCACAAGTGGCGTGAGTCGGGCGATCGCTCGTGGCGCGGCCGTGACCAGGGCGGAGACCGCCGCGGGGGCGAACGGCGTCGTGACGACGACCGGAGCGGTGGGTACCAGGGGCGCGATGATGACCGTCGGGGCAGCGGATATCAAGGTCGTCGCGATGACGCTCGTCGCGGCGGGGGCTACCAGGGTCGCGATGATGACCGTCGGGGTGGCTACCAGGACCGCGACGGCGATCGTCGGGGTGGCGGCTATCAGCGTCGTGATGATGACCGGCGGGGTGGCGGCTATCAGCGTCGTGATGATGACCGGCGCGGTGGGTACCAGGGTCGCGATGACGATCGTCGGGGTGGCGGGTATCAAGGTCGTCGTGATGATGACCGGCGCGGCGGTGGCTATCAGCGTCGTGAGGATGATCGGCGCGGTGGTGGCTATCAGCGTCGTGACGATGATCGTCGGGGCGGCCATCAGCGTCGTGAGGATGACCGGCGCGGTGGCGGCTATCAGCGTCGTGAGGATGACCGGCGCGGCGGCGGCTACCAGCGCCGTGATGACGACCGACGGGGCGGTGGCTACCAGCGTCGCGACGATGATCGCAATCGGTCTGACCGGCGTGGACAGCAGGGACGCCCTCGTGACGACCGGGGCGGCAGGCAGGAGGCGCCGGCCGCCTTCTTCTCCAGCACGGAGGAGTACGTCTCGCCCCACGGCGACGAGCCGACGATTCCGGCGGGCGTCTCCGCGGAGGAACTGGACGCGGACGCGCTGCGAGGCCTGAACACGCTGTCCGGGCCGAACCGGGACATCGTGGCGCGCCACCTGGTGATGGCCGGGCAACTGCTCGACCTCGATCCGGAGCAGGCGTACCAGCACGCGCAGGCCGCCGCGAAACGGGCCGGCCGCGTCGACTTGGTGCGCGAGGCCGCCGCGCTGACCGCGTATGCCTCGGGACGCTACGAGGAGGCGCTGCGCGAGGTCCGCGCCGTCCGCCGCATGCGCGGAGACGATTCGCTGCGCGCCATCGAGGCGGACAGTGAGCGCGGCCTCGGACGTCCGGAGAAGGCCATCGAGATCGTCGATGCGGCCGACACGAGGGGCATGGAGCTGGCCGACCAGGTCGAGCTGGTGCTGGTGTCGTCCGGCGCCCGGGCCGACCTCGGGGAGAACGAGGTCGGCTTGGTGCTCGTCGACGACGCCTTGGCTGCGCTGCCCGAGGACACCGATCCCGAACTCGTCCGCAGGCTGATGAGCGTCAAGGCCGACCGTCTGCGCGAACTCGGGCGCGACGAGGAGGCCGACCAGGTGGAGTCGGACATGCCGTCCGAGGACGACGATCCCGACATCGTCGACATCGAGCTCTTCCAGGACGCGGATGTGGATCGGCGGGGCTCGGACCTCCGCGCCAGTGAGACGCCGCTGTGCGAGACCTTCGACGGCGCCCTCATGGATCTGGACGGCGTGGCCTACCAGGGCACCGATCCGATCGCGCATGCCGCCGACTCCGTGACGGCCGCCCAGCAGGCGGGTATGAAGACGGCGTTCATCACGAACAACGCCTCGCGGACGCAGGCGTCCGTCGCCGAGCAACTGACGTCGCTCGGATTCACGGTCGAGCCCTCGATGATCATGACCTCCGCCATGGATGCGGTGGCCGTCATGGGCGAGCGCCTCGAGCCGGGCGCCAAGGTGCTGGTGGTCGGCGGCGAGGGGCTGACCACGGCCGTCACGGACGGCGGCTTCGAGCTGGTGACCTCCGCCGACGACGACCCTGTGGCCGTCGTGCAGGGCTTCGCGCCGACCGTCGGGTGGGAGCAGATGTCCGAGGCCGCGTACGCGCTGGTCAAGGGCGCGCAGTTCTTCGCCACGAACCTCGACGCCACGCTTCCGACGGAGCGAGGATTCGCCCTGGGCAACGGGTCGCTGGTCAAGGCGGTCGAGCACGCGACGCGCACCCGGGCCACGGCGGCCGGCAAGCCGCTGCCGGGCATCTTCACCCGCGGCGCGGCGCTCATCGACGCGGAACGGCCGCTCGGCATCGGGGACCGGCTGGAGACCGACGTGGCCGGGGCGATCGGCGCCGGCATCCCGTCGCTCCATGTGCTCACCGGCGTCCACCAGGCGCGCGACGTCATCCTGGCGCCGCGAGGCCAGCGCCCCGCCTTCCTGGCGCGCGACCTCCGCGGCCTCGTGGAGCCGCATCCGCGTCCCAAGCATCACGCGGACGGGACGTGGACCTGCGGATTCTCGCAGGTCGCGAAGGTCGATCGGCGGGGCGTCCTGTCGTTGGACGGGGTCGACCTCACCGAGCCGGCCACCGTCACGCTCGACTCGTATCGGGCGTTGGCGGCCGCCGCATGGGACCACGCGGGAAGCCCCGTGTCGTGCCCGGAGATCGCGGTCGTCGACAACGACGACCCGACTGGCGTCGTCGAGGCGGTCGAGGTGGTCGCGACCGCCGCGTTCACCGACGAGGACCAGGACCTCGGCAGCTCGGCGGACGCCCTGGACCCCGCGGACGACACGCCGGCCTTCCTGCCGGGCGAGGAGGAGCTCGAGCGGCTCCTCGCGGACACGGCCGACGAGGACGAGGACGTCGACCGGACGGACGCGCCGGAGGAGTCCGAGTGAGCGACGCGTCGGCATCCGGGCCGGAACCCCGCGCGTCCCGCGTTCCGGATGTCGGCGCACGCCTCGACGGTGTGGAGGACCTCCCGGTGGATCTGCAGATCCGCACGCTCGCCGGTCTGGAGGAGGACCTGCGCGCCGCGCTGGACGAGGCCAGGGACTGACGTGCGGCTGCGTCGCATCGACTCCGAACTGGTCCGCCGCGGCCTGGTCCGCTCGCGCGTCCAGGCGCGCGAGCTCATCGAGGCCGGACGGGTGCGCCTGGACGGCGCGGTCGTCACCAAGCCCGCGCGACAGATGGATCCCGCGCAGGCGATCCTCATCGACCCGGCGGCCGAGGACGAGTACGCCTCCCGGGGCGCGCACAAGCTCCTCGGCGCCCTCGAGATCCTGGGGAGCTCGGCGCCGCGCATCGAGGGCCGGCGGTGCCTCGACGCGGGCGCGTCGACGGGGGGCTTCACCGACGTCCTGCTCCGGCGGGGCGCGTCCGCCGTGGTGGCCGTCGACGTCGGGTACGGGCAGCTGGCCTGGAACCTGCGCACGGATCCCCGGGTCGAGGTCCACGACCGGACGAACGTGCGCACGCTCCGACCCGAGGACGTCGCGCCCGCCCCGGGACTCGTGGTCGGAGACCTCTCCTTCATCTCGCTCACGCTGATCCTGCCGGCCCTCGTGCGCGCGGCCCGCCCCGACGCGGACTTCCTGCTGATGGTCAAGCCCCAGTTCGAGATCGGGCGGGAGCGGCTCGGACGCGGGGGCGTCGTCCGCGACCCGGACCAGCACGTCGAGACCGTCGAGACGGTGGCCCGGTGCGCGCTGGACCTGGGCCTCGACGTCTACGGCGTGGCGGCCTCGCCGCTCCCCGGTCCGGCGGGCAACGTAGAGTACTTCCTGGCGATGCGGGCCGGGCATCCGGAGGCGATCGACCCGGCGCGGCTGCCCGACGCGATCGCGGCGGCCGTCCGGGACGGCCCCGCAGGAGCCGGGAGGAGGAACGCCCCATGACGGAGCGGGTGATGCTGGTCCGGCACGTCAACCGGCCGGACGCGATCGCGGCGGCGGAGGTGGCGCGACGGGAGCTGGAGTCCCGGGGGATCGAGGTGGTCCCCGAGGACGAGGCCTGCGACGACGTCGACATCGTCCTGGCGATGGGCGGCGACGGGACGATCCTGGCGGCGGCCGACCATGCGCGGCGCTTCGACGTCCCCCTGCTCGGCGTCAACATGGGCCACATGGGTTTCCTCGCGGAGGCCTCCGCCAGCGGCATCCCGAGCGTCATCGACCGCCTGGCCCGCCACCGGTTCGTCGTCGACTCGAGGATGACGCTGGACGTCACCCTGCGGTTCCCCGACGGATCGTCCGTGACCGATTGGGCCCTCAACGAGGCGGTCGTCATGCACACGGACGTCGCCCATCCCGTGCATCTGGCGCTGGTTGTCGACGGGCAGGACGTGTCCACCTACGGAGCGGACGGCATCGTGCTGGCCACGCCGACCGGGTCGACGGCCTACTCGTTCGCCGCGGGGGGGCCGGTGGTGTGGCCCGACACGGAGGCCGTCGTGATGGCCCCGCTGGCGGCGCACGGCCTGTTCACGCGCCCCCTGGTCGTCGGGCCGTCCTCGGTGCTCGAGGTCATCGTGCTCGAGGACCACTGGTCGGCGCCCGAGGTGTGGTGCGACAGCCTGAGGCGCACCACGGCCCCGCGCGGGACCAGCGTGGTCGCCACCGTCGGCAGGCGCCCCGTGCAGCTGGTGCGCCTCGACGGCACGCCGTTTGCCACGCGCCTCGTCACGAAGTTCGACCTGCCGGTGCGCGGATGGCGCGCGCCGGAGGGGCACCGGCCATGATCACGAACCTGCGCATCCGCAACCTCGGCGTCATCGAGTCCGCCGACCTCGAGCTGGGGCCCGGGCTCACGGTCCTCACCGGGGAGACGGGGGCCGGCAAGACGATGGTCCTCACGTCCCTCGAGCTGCTCATCGGGGACCGGGCCGACACGGCCGTCGTCCGCGTGGGCTCCCCCCGCGCCGAGGTCGACGGCGTCTTCGAGGTGGATCGGGAGCGGGCGGCGGAGCTCGAGGAGCAGGGGGTGGCGGTCGAGGACGGCGAACTGGTGATCTCCCGCACGGTCGCCGCCCCGGGCCGCTCGCGCGCGCATCTGGGCGGGCGCCCCGTCCCCGTCTCCGTGCTGGCGGAGGCCGGGGAGGGCCTGGTGACGATCCACGGCCAGGCCGACCAGATGCGCCTGCGCCGGGCAGCCGTCCAGCGCGACACCCTGGACCTGTTCGGCGGGACGGACCATCTGGCGCTGCGCGAGGAGTACCGCCGGCGCTGGGAGAGCGCGGTGGCGGCGCGGCGCGCCCGCGACGCCGCCCGCGCGTCCGCGTCCGAGCGGGAGGAGGAGGTGCGGGGGCTGAGCGAGGCCCTCGCGGCGATCACCGCACTCGACCCCCACGAGGGCGAGGACGAGGACCTCATCGCCGAGTCTCGGAGGCTGACGAACGTGGAGGACCTCCGCGTCGGCCTCTCCCAGGCCGAGGCGATCCTGGGAGGGGCGGACGACCAGCCCGGCGCCGTCGACCTGGTCCGCAGCGCCGCCGAGGCCCTCCGGGACGGGCAGGCCTTCGACCCGGATCTGGCGGACCCGGCGAACCGGCTGATGTCCGCGGCCCTCGAGCTCGACGCCGTCATCGACGACACGCGATCGCGCCTCGACGCTCTGCGGGCGGATCCGGAGCGGCTCGCCGCGATCCACGAGCGCCGCGCCGCGCTGCGCGAACTGCTCGTCGGGCGGGCCGCCGACGCCGCCGGGCTCCTGGACTGGGCGAGGTCGGCGCAGGAGCGGCTCGACGCGCTCACCTCCCCCGCGACGGACCCCGCGGAGCTGGAGGAGCGGCTGCGCGTCGCCCAGCAGGAGGTCCTCACCGTCGGCGGGGCCCTGTCGCGCTCGCGCGCGGAGCTGGCCGAACGCCTCTCCCACGGGGTCGACGCCGAACTGCAGGGTCTGGCGATGCGGGGCGCGCACCTCGAGGTCGCGCTGACGCCACGCAAGCCCGGACCCCACGGGCTGGAGGATGTGGAGTTCCTCATGCGGGCGCACCCCGAGCTGCCGCTGCGGCCGATCAGCCAGGGCGCCTCCGGCGGCGAGCTCTCCCGCATCATGCTCGCCCTGGAGGTCGTCCTGGGATCACGCCCCGACGGCGGGACGTACGTCTTCGACGAGGTCGACGCCGGGATCGGCGGCCGGACGGCGACGGAAGTCGGGGCGCGCCTCGCCCGGCTCGCCCAGACGCGGCAGGTCCTCGTCGTCACCCACCTCGCCCAGGTCGCCGCCTTCGCGGACGACCATTACGTCGTCGACAAGCAGGGGGCGACGACCTCCGTGCGGCGCGTGTCCGGCGACAGCCGCGTCGACGAGCTGGCGCGCATGATGGGCGGGCAGGCCGGCACGGACGCGGCGCGCCGTCACGCGCGTGAGTTGATCGAGACGGCCGTCGTGCCACCATGGGGGGCGTGAGCTCTCTGGACACGCCACCCCCGCCGCCCGACGCCGCGTCCCCGACGACGGGCCGCGTGCGCGTCGACGAGCGGCCGATCAAGGCGGCCGCTCGTCTGGAACCCGGCGAGATCGCGGTCATCGACCGCGCGGACCTCGATCGGGCGACGGCGCAGGCGCTGGTCGCCGCCCGTCCGGCCGCCGTGCTCAACGCGTCGCCCTCGTCGACGGGGCGCTACCCGAACCAGGGCCCCGGGCTGCTGGTGGAGGCGGGGATCGTCCTCGTCGACGACCTGGGGCCGGATGTGATGACGCTGCGTGAGGGCGACGCGGTGGCCGTGTCCTCGGCGGGCACGGTCTCCCGGGGCGGCCGCGTGGTGGCCACCGGGCGCCGCCGCACCCGCGAGGACGTCGCCGAGTCGGCGGAGGCCGCCCGGCGCGGCGTCGCCGCACAGGTCGAGGCGTTCGCCGCGTCAACGGGGGAGTACCTCGACCGCGAGTCCGACCTCCTGCTGGAGGACGTCGGCGTCCCGTCGCTGCGCGCGCACCTGGCCGGCCGGCCGGTGCTGCTGATCCTCCCCGACACCGACACGCCGGACGAGCTGAGGCGGCTGCGGCGCTGGATCCGCGACACGGATCCGGCGGTCATCGCGGTGGAGGGCGCGACGCAGGCGGCGCTGTCGGCGCGGCTGCGCCCCGACGTCATCGTCGGCGACATGGACCTCGTGCCCGAGAAGGCGCTGCGCTCGGGCGCGGACCTGGTGGTGCGCTCGGGGCACGACGGCGTGGCGCCGGGGCGCGCCCGTCTGGACAAGCTCGGCGTCCCCTACGAGGTGCTCACCGTGACGGGCGGCGCCGAGGACGCCGCGGTGATCCTCGCCGACGCCGCGGGGGCCTCCGTCGTCGTCACCGTCGGATCGCACGCCTCGCTCGGGGACTTCCTGGACCGCGGGCGGGCGGGCATGGCGGCGCTGTTCTTCACGCGCCTGCGCGCGGGGGAGCGGCTGGTGTCCTCGCAGGCCGTTCGGGCAACGTACCGTCCCCGGGTGGCGGGAGGGTGGATGCTGCTCCTCGCCCTGGTCGCGCTGCTCGCGCTCGGCGCGGCGCTGTGGTCGACGCCGTGGGGGCAGGACATCGCCGGGGCGGTCGCGCGCCGCCTCACGGACCTCGTGAATTCTGGAACCGGCCCGGGATCGGCCGGCTGAGAGGACGACATGATCAACTTCCGCTACCACCTGGTCTCGCTGATCTCGGTGTTCCTGGCCCTGGCGATCGGCGTGATCCTGGGCGCCGGGCCCCTCCAGGCCCGCCTCGGGGACGCCTGGGCGTCCGACGATCAGACGGCCGCCGTGGATGTGTCCGGCCAGTTGGCGGCAGCCCAGGCGCAGACGCGCGCGCAGGACTCGGCGCTCGCCGAACTGGGCGAGCGCGTCCTGCCGGGCACCCTGACCGGCGTCGCGGTGGCGATGGTCACCCTGCCGGGCACCGCGGACGAGGACGTGGCCGCCGTGTCGAAGGAGCTGACGACGGCGGGGGCCACGGTGGCGGGGAGGATCTCGCTCACCGACAACTGGCAGTCGCCGTCCACAGCGCAGTACCGCGACACGCTGGCGGGCCCGCTGTCGACCCACCTCGCCACCCCCGCGCCGGACGACGCGACCTCGGACGCCGTCATCGGGTTCGCCCTGGTGGAGATCCTCACCTCCTCCGGCTCGGAGCAGAGCCTCGTCTCCGACATGCTGACGGACCCGACGGTCCCGCTGATCTCCCTCGACCAGGATCCGGCGGGCGCCGCGCAGGCGATCGTCGTGGTCGGGCCGCCCTCGTCCGCGGCGGCGTCGGGGACGGCGCAGAGCGGGGACCAGACGGCCCAGGCCACGTCCGCGTGGATCGGCCTGGCGCGCGCTGTCGCGGGGGCGCCCGCGGGCGCGGTGGTGGTGGGCGACGGGGCGGACGCCTCCGGCCTGGTCGCGCAGATCCGCTCCCAGCAGGTGACGGTCACCACGGTGG
>JAFAAX010000053.1 GCA_023426345.1 Actinomycetes bacterium | reverse complement strand
GACGGGCGCGGTGCCGCGGCAGCGGCGAGCCGCCCCGACGTCGTTCCGCCCCCGGTGCGCGCCCTGGTCGACACCTCCCCCATGATCGGCGACGCCCCGATCGCGACGCTGGAGGCGCTCATGCTCCTGCGCCCGATCTGGTCGGCGAACGAGCGCGAGACCCGGATCCTGGCCGCCCGCCTCGGCGTGGAGACCGGTCCCGCGGACCCCGGGGAGGAGTCCCGGCCGGGCCCCGCGGACGCGGACATCCCCGCCCTGTGCGCGGGGCTGGCCCGTCGGCTCGGCTCCCCGGTGATCAGCAGGGTCGGGGCCGCCGGCGCCTGGTGGTGCCCCGCGGGCGGCGGCGGGGTCCGCCGCGTCCCCTCGATCCCCGTCGCGCCGGTGGACACCAACGGCGCCGGCGATGCGCACGCAGGGGTCCTGTGCGCGCTGCTGGCCGAGGGCGCCGACCTGCCCGAGGCTCTGAGAATGGCGAACATCGCGGGCGCGCTGTCGACGACGCATGCGGGCCCGGCCACCTGCCCGAGCCGCGAGGAGATCGCCGCCCGCCTGTGACCTCGAACGCAAGACTGCGCAAGAACGCGAAAGGATCTTGCGTCCCCGTTACGATGTCCCCATGTCTCGATTGTCGGATGTGGCGAAGATGGTGGGCGTCTCCGAGGCGACGGTGAGCCGCGTGCTGAACGGGCGCGACGGCGCCTCCTCGCAGACGCGCGCCGCCGTGCTGACGGCGCTGGACGTGCTGGGCTACGAGCGGCCGACGAAGCTGCGCGGCGCCCGCGCCCGGCAGGTGGGACTGGTCCTGCCGGAGCTGGCGAACCCGATCTTCCCGGCCTTCGCCGACGTCGCCGGCACGGTCCTGGCCCAGCGCGGCTGCATGCCGGTGCTGTGCACCCGCACCGTCGGGGGCGTGGCGGAGGAGGACTACCTCGAGATGCTCCTCGACCAGCACGCGTCGGGCATCATCTTCGCCGGCGGCAACTACGCCGAGCGCAACGCCCCGCACGCCCACTACGCGACGCTGGCCGAGCGCGGCCTCCCCGTCGTCATGGTGAACGCGGCCGTCGAGGGGCTGCCGTTCCCGTCGGTGGTGTGCGACGACGTGCTGGCGATGGAGCTGGCGGTCGGCCACCTCGCCTCGCTGGGCCATCGCCGGATCGCGTTCCTCCTGGGGCCCGTCGACCACATCCCCTCCGAGCGCAAGCTCCAGGGCGCCCGCGAGGCCTGCGCCCGCCGCGGCGTCGCGTTCGACGAGTCGCTGGTCGCCCGCTCCACCTACACCGTCGAGGGCGCCCAGGCGTCCGCCCGACCGCTCATCGAGCGCGGCGCGACGGCCATCGCTTGCGCCTCCGACCTCATCGCCCTGGGGGCCATCCGCGCCGCGCGCCGCCAGGGGCTGGAGGTGCCCCGGGATCTCTCGGTCGTCGGCTTCGACGACTCCCCGCTGATGAACTGCACCGAGCCGCCGCTCACCACCGTGCGCCAGCCGGTGGAGGCGATGGCCCGCACCGCCGTGGACCTCCTGCTCGCTCAGGTCCCCGGCCGTGAGGGCCCCCCCTCGGAGACGGTCTTCGACCCGGAACTGGTGGTCCGCCACTCGACGGCCGTCGCCCCGACCCGCTGAGGCGGACCCGGGCCGCCGCCCGACGCGCCCGCGCGCCCGCGTTCGATCCGCGAGGCCGCCCGCGCGACCCCCCGCCGGGGTCCGCCCGACGGCGCGCCGCTCGTGTCGACGGTTCCCTGCGCCTCCGTGACGTGATCCATATCATCACGATTGCGTCTCAATGATGTCCAGTTCTTGCGTAGATCCAGCTCTGTGATTTAGTCTCTGTGGCACAGACAAGGCAGTCCGGCCCGACCGACGACGGAACGGCCACGAGACCGAGGAAGTCGCCGATGACGCAGGGCACCACCGCGGGCGCGTCCGCTCCCGCCGACGCCTGGTGGCGCAGCGCCGTCATCTACCAGGTCTATCCCCGCAGCTTCGCGGACTCCGACGGCGACGGGGTGGGCGACCTGCGCGGAGCCCGCGCGCACCTGGCGGACCTCGCGCAGCTGGGCGTGGACGCGATCTGGGTGACGCCCTGGTACGCCTCCCCGATGGAGGACGGTGGCTACGACGTGGCCGACTACCGGGCGATCGACCCGGTCCTGGGCGACATCGAGGAGGCGGAGGCCCTCATCGCGGAGGCCCGGGACCGCGGGATCCGCACGATCATCGACATCGTCCCCAATCATGTCTCCGCCCGCCACGCCTGGTTCCGCGAGGCGCTGGCCGCTCCCGCCGGATCCCCGCAGCGGGCCCGCTTCTGGTTCCGCGACGGGCGCGGCGACCGCGGCGAGCTGCCGCCCACGGACTGGACCTCGGAGTTCGGCGGCGGCACGTGGACGCGCGTCGCGGAACCCGACGGGACGCCGGGACAGTGGTACCTCCACCTGTTCGACGACTCGCAGCCGGACCTCAATTGGGACAACCCCGAGGTGGCGGCCGAGTTCCTCGAGGTGCTGCGCTTCTGGCTGGACCGCGGCGTCGCCGGCGTCCGCGTGGACTCGGCGGCCCTGATCTCGAAGGACCCGGCGCTGCCTCCCTCGGCGGACGGCCGCGCCCCGGGATCGGAGCACCCCTATCTCGATCGCGACCGCGTCCACGACGTCTACCGCTCCTGGCGGGCGCTGCTCGACGACTACACGCGCCGCGACGGGGACGAGCGGATCCTCGTCGGAGAGGTGTGGCTGGAGGACGCGGAGCGGTTCGCGCACTACCTGCGTCCCGACGAGATGCACTGCGCGTTCAACTTCGACTTCATGGCCCGCCCATGGGGCGCCGCGGAGCTGAGGGACTCCATCGACCGCACGCTCGCCGGCCACGGCGCCGTCGGCGCCCCGGCGACCTGGGTGCTCTCCAACCACGACGTCACCCGGCCCGTCACGCGCTACGGACGGGAGGACTCCTCCTTCTCGTTCGCGACGAAGAGGTTCGGCATCCCGACGGACCTGCGCCTGGGCGAGCGGCGGGCCCGCGCCGCGGCCGTGCTGGTCGCCTGCCTGCCCGGCGCGCTCTACATCTACCAGGGCGACGAGCTGGGGCTGCCGGAGGTCGAGGACATCCCCAGGGAGCGCCTGACGGATCCCATGTACGCCCGCACCCGGGGGTCGAGCCCCGGGCGGGACGGGTGCCGCGTTCCCATCCCGTGGAGCGGGGACCGCCCGCCCTACGGCTTCACGGCTCCGGGCGCCTCCACGTGGCTCCCGCAGCCGGAGGGGTGGGGCCCGCTCACCGTCGAGGCGGAGCGACGCGATCCGGCCTCCATGCTCCACCTCTACGGCGGGCTCATCGAACGCCGCCACCGGGAGGAGGACCTGCGCCGCGCCCCCCTGCGATGGATCGAGGGCGCCCCCGACGGCGTCCTCGCCTTCCGACGGGGGCGTCTGGTGTGCGCGGTGTCCGTCGGAGCGGCGAGGACGGCCCTGCCGTCGGGAACGCGCCTCCTGATCGCCAGCGACCCGACGGTGCGCGCCGAGCTGTTCCCGGACACGGCGGTCCTCCTGGAGGCCCCCGATCCCGTCGCCGAGTGGAGGGAGGCGTCCCTCGTCTGACACCGCGCCCCCTCCCCCCGACACCCCTCCATCATCCGCAACCCACGACCACAAGGAGTGACGATGAAGTACTCACGGATCGCGGCGCTGGCTCTGGCCGGCGCCCTCGCACTGCCGCTGGCGGCCTGCGGCTCCGGCTCGGACCAGTCCGGCGCCGCCGCAGGCTCGGGCGGCGCCTCCGGCGGCAACCAGGTGACGATCCACGTCGCCGGCCTGCTGCCCACGGCCGACGACGCCGCCAAGCAGCAGCTCAAGGAGCGCATCGACAGCTTCCAGCAGAAGTACCCGAACATCACGGTCATCGCGGACGACTACGAGTGGCGCGCGACCACGTTCACCACCGAACTCGCCGGCGGCACGCTGCCCAACGTCTTCGAGATCCCGCTAACCGACGGCAAGACCCTCATCCAGAACGGCCAGCTGGCCGACATCGACGCGCTGGTGCGCGCCCTGCCCTACGGCGACCAGTTCAACCAGAATCTGCTGGCCAACGGCCAGGACGCGGACGGCACGATCTACGCGGTGCCGGCGAAGTCCGTCTACGCCGTGACGTTGCACTACAACCGCAACCTGTTCGAGCAGGCCGGACTGGACCCCGACAAGCCGCCGACGACCTGGGACGAGGTCCGCGAGGACTCGAAGGTCATCCACGAGAAGACCGGCAAGGCGGGCTACGCGATGATGGCCCTGGACAACGCCGGCGGGTGGATGCTGGTGGCGGCCGCGAACTCGCGCGGCGGCACGATCCAGGACTTCGACGGCACGACGTACACGGCCCACCTCGACGCGCCCCAGGTGAAGGACCAACTCGAGTGGCTCCACGACCTCAAGTGGGAGGACGGGTCGCTCTATGACCGCACCGACCTCGGGTGGGGCGAGATCAACCAGGAGTTCGCGGCCGGCAACTTCGCGATGTACACGTCCGGCTCCGACATCTACAACTCGCTGGTGGAGGCCAACGGCGTCACGGCGGACTGGGGATACGGCATGACCGCGATCCCCACGGAGGGCGCCGACGGCGGCGCGCTGACCGGCGGCACGATGGCCGCCGTGTCCAAGGAGTCCACGGACGAGCAGAAGGACGCGGCCGTCAAGTGGATCGACTGGTGGTACCTGTCCAAGCTGCAGGACAAGGACCAGGCCATCGCCGACGCGAAGACCCGCGCCGAGGCCGACCCGCCCCAGGCCGTAGGCACGCCGGTGCTCCCGATCTTCGACCAGTCGCTCTACGAGGAGAACCTGGAGTGGATCCACGACTTCATCAACGTGCCGCTCGATGACATGAAGGGCTACACGGACGTCATGTTCACCCAGAAGCTGATCCCGGAGGCCTCGGCCTCCGTCCAGGACCAGTACGCGCAGCTGTTCCCCGTCGTCCAGGCCGTCATCTCGGACAAGGACGCGGACATCGACCAGCTGCTCGCGAACGCCAACAAGGCCGGCCAGCAGATCCTCGACACGGCGGAGTGAGGCATGGGGCATCCACGAGGGCGGCTCCGGTGGCCGGGCGGCATCGTCACGCACCGTCCGGCACGCCGGGCCGCCCTCGTGAGTCGCGCACGAAGGAGGGCGGGGCATGAGTGAGGCAGTGACCGGGAGGACCGGCGCGGGGACGTCCGCGCCGCCCGCGGAGGCCGCGCCGCCGCGACGGCGCCGGACGCCCGCGACGTGGGTGCGCGGAGGGGGGTTGTCCTCACTGCTCTTCGCCGTGCCGCTGCTCCTCGTGTTCGGCATGTTCTCCTGGTGGCCGATCGTCTCCTCGGTGGTGATGAGCTTCCAGAAGACGAACCTCATCGATCCGCCGACCTGGATCGGGTGGGACAACTTCCGCGCGATCCTGGCCGATCCGGTGGTCCCCGTCGCCGTGCGCAACACCCTGCTGTACGCCGGGCTGGCGCTCCTGTTCGGCTATCCCGTGCCGCTGGTCGCCGCCGTGCTGATGAGCGAGGTCCGCAGGCACCGGGGCGTCTTCTCGGTGCTCGCCTACCTGCCGGTCGTCGTCCCGCCCGTCGTCGCGGTGCTCCTGTGGAAGGTCTTCTACAACCCGGGCGCCTCCGGCGTGTTCAACACGGTCCTCGGCGTGTTCGGGCTGGGGCCGGTGGGCTGGCTGAACAGCCCGACGCTGGCGCTGCCGTCCCTGGTCCTGGAGGCGACCTGGGCGGGGGCGGGATCCACCGTCATCATCTATCTGGCGGCGATGGTGGCCGTGCCCACCGAGCTCTACGACGCCGCCGAGGTGGACGGGGCCTCGGTGTGGGGCAAGATCTGGCACGTCACGCTCCCGCACCTGCGCGGGACGCTGCTGGTGACGCTCATCCTCCAGATCATCGCGACCGCGCAGGTGTTCCTCGAGCCGTTCCTGTTCACCAACGGCGGCCCGAACCACGCCACCGAGACCGTCATGCTGCACGTCTACAACCTGGCGTTCACCACGCTGGGCAACAACTTCGGGCAGGCGACCGCCCTGTCGCTCCTGCTCGCGGCGTTCCTCGGCATCCTCTCCCTCATCTACTTCCGCCTCACCAAGTCCTGGAGCCAGTCATGACCGTGGGAATCCCGACCTCGACGCCGCCGGCGATCCCCGGGCCGGCGCCGCCCTCGTCCGTGGAGAGCCGCCGACGAGGGCGGCGCGGGGCCCGGGACCCCCGGGAGCCCGAGGAGCGCCGGGTCCTCTCCCCCGCGGACTGGCGGCGCGCGCCCGTGCGGAGGACGTGGACGGCGATGCACGTCCTGCTGCTCCTCGGACTGGTCGTCACCTGCCTGGGCCCGCTGCTGCTGCTCGCCAAGTTCGCGTTCACGCCCACCCAGGACATCCAGTCCCAGCCGCTGGCGCTGTTCCCCCACGGGCCCACGCTCCAGAACATCTCGATGGCCTGGAGCCGCTACGACATCGGCAAGTACTTCCTCAACACGGTGTGGGTGGCGCTGGGATCCTGGTTCGTCCAGATCCTGGTGGCGACCACCGGCGGCTACGTGCTGGCCGTCCTGCGGCCCCGATGGGCGAGGGCGCTCAACGCGCTGGTGCTCACCACGCTGCTGGTGCCCACCGTCGTCCTGCTGATCCCCCTGTACAAGATCATCGTCAACCCGCCGCTGGGGGACAGCCTCATCAACAACTTCCTGGCCGTGTGGCTGCCGGCGGGCGCCAGCGCGTTCAACGTCGTGCTGGTGACGAGCTTCTTCAACTCGCTCCCGCGCGAGATCTTCGAGGCCGCCCGCGTCGACGGCGCCGGCCCCGTCCGCATCTTCTGGAGCATCGTCCTGCCGAACTCCCGGCCGATCCTGGGCGTGATCTCCGTGTTCGCCGTCATCAACTCGTGGAAGGACTTCCTGTGGCCCTTCCTCGTGCTGAAGTCCGGTTCCGTCAAACCGCTGTCCGTCTACCTCCAGTCCATGGCGACGGTCGACATGGGCACCTTGATGGCGGCGCTGGCCATCTCCACGCTCATCCCCGTCGTGATGTTCCTGGTGTTCCAGCGGGCCTTCCTGTCCGGCGCCGGGATGGGCGGCGCCGTCAAGGGGTGAGGTGCGGCCGGCGGGGGATCTCGATCCCCCGGAGGCGAGTCAGGCGTGGCTCCAGAAGTCCTTGACCAGCTCCGCGCGGTTCGCCCGGCCCGTCTTCGCCAGGATGTGGTGGACGTGGACCTTGACGGTGCTGGGGGACACGAACAACTGGTCGGCGATCTCCTGCGTGCTCCGGCCGTCCAGGACCAGGCGGAGGACCTCGCGCTCGCGGGCGGAGAGATCGCGCTGCTCGGCGTAGAGCTCCACCGCGTCGCTCAGCCGCCGTTCGACGGGCCCGGACGTGCCCGACGGCGGCTTCTCGTAGCGCACGCGCAAGATGTCGATGCTGAGCCGGACCGCGAAGTAGGCGATCCACAGGAGCAGCATGTTCTCGCCGACGTTGCGTTCGGGAAGTGCGACGAACCGACCGGGCGCGACGGCGCTGTAGTCGCGCAGCAACTGGAAGTAGATGTTCTCCGCGACGGTGAGGAGGACCCACGTCCAGGCGCCCGCGTAGAAGAGCGCATAGCGGCGCAGCGCCAGCCGCGTGCGGCCGCGCATCGTCGCGTAGCGGACGCCGATGTAGCTGAGCAGCATGGCCTCGAACAGGCCGCGCATGGAGAAGAAGAGGAACTCGCGCAGCGGGCCGGCGGGGAGCCCGACGTAGAGCCCGACGCTGCCCAGGCAGAAGATCGCGACGGGGAAGGCGGCGAGTTGAAGGGGATCCTGGAGGATCGTGAGGACGGCGATCCAGATCGAGCCGAAGACCAGCACGCCCAGGACGACGCTCTCCGCGGCGCCGGTGATCTGATAGGGGGAGACCTGCGCGAGCCCGCCGGAGGCGGTCGTCCGGAACACCAGGCCGACGTCGAAGAAATAGGCGATGAGCGCGATCCCCAGCCAGAGGCACTCGCGATGGCGAGAGACGATGAACGCCGCCACGCAGGTGGTGCCGGCGACGGCCCCGAAGAGCATGACGGTCAAAGAATAGTAATAGACGACGATCCCCACACGTTCACCGCATTCCGCTGGACGCCACATCGCGCCCGACCAGCATAGCCGAGGGCGATCGTCCGGCACCTGCCTTCGGAGGGCTCCCGGGCTGATCGGACGCCATTACACCCGCCGTAAACCGCGCTGGTCGGGGGACTCGATCCCGGATGAACCATCTGTGGTCCGGATAAGCCTTGTCGGTCGGCGCCGTCGGCCCGTTGACTGTGGACGCCGCCTGACAGCGAGGCAGCCGGCACGGCCGGGGAACGTCGACGAGGGCGCACCGGCCGGTGGGAACGCGACCGAAGGAGATCGGACCATGCCTCAGAATCTTCACGGCAGGAGCCTGCTGAAGATCATGGACCTCACGTCGAGCGAGATCAGGGGTCTCGTCGACTTGTCCGAGGAGTTCAAGCGACTCAAGCTGAGCGGGATCCCGCACCGCCGCCTGGCGGGCAAGAACATCGTCCTCCTGTTCGAGAAGACCTCGACGCGCACCCGGTGCTCGTTCGAGGTCGCCGGCATGGACCTGGGGATGGGCGTCACCTACCTGGATCCCGGGAGTTCCCAGATGGGCAAGAAGGAATCCATCGAGGACACGGCGCGCGTCCTGGGCCGCATGTACGACGGCATCGAGTACCGCGGATTCGACCAGCGGATCGTCGAGGAGCTGGCGGCCAAGGCCGGCGTCCCGGTGTGGAACGGCCTCACCGACCAGTCCCATCCGACGCAGATGATCGCGGACATGCTCACCCTCAAGGAGAACTCGCCAGAGGGCTTCGCCCACCAGAAGGTCGTGTTCATGGGCGACGCCCGCAACAACGTCGCGAACTCCCTGATGGCCGTGTGCGCGAAGCTCGGGCTCCACTTCGTGGCGTGCGGACCTCGGGAACTCATGCCGGCGGACGCCCTGGTCGAGCAGTGCCGCTCCGTCGCGGCGGAGACCGGCGGCAGCGTCACGCTCACGGACTCCGCAGAGGAGGGCACGCGCGGCGCAGACGCGATCTACACCGACATCTGGGTGTCGATGGGGGAGCCCGACGACCTGTGGGCGCACCGGATCTCGCTGCTGGAGCCCTACCGCGTGACCCGCGGCGTGATGGACAACGCGGCGCCGGAGGCGATCTTCCTCCACTGCCTGCCCTCGTTCCATGACACGCAGACGACCATCGGCCACGACATCGCCCAGAAGTTCGGCGTCACCGAGATGGAGGTCGCGGACGACGTCTTCGAGTCGGCGCAGTCGCGCGTCTTCGACGAGGCCGAGAACCGGATGCACACGATCAAGGCGATCATGTACGCCACGCTGGCGTGAGGGGCGGATCATGGAGCACACGCACAGAATCGTGGTGGCCCTGGGCGGGAACGCCCTGGGCGAGACCCCGGCCTCCCAGATCGACGTCCTCCGAGGCGTCAGCCGGTCCCTGGTCGACCTGGTCGAACAGGGCAACGACGTCGTCGTCACCCACGGCAACGGGCCCCAGGTCGGCATGATCAAGGTCGCCACCGACTACTCGGCCAGGACCTCGGGCGAGACCCCGGAGATCCCCTTCCCCGAGTGCGGCGCGATGTCCCAGGGCTACATCGGTTACCAGCTGGTGCAGGCCGTCGACAACGAGATGGCCGCGCGCGGGATCGGCTCGCGCGCCGTCGGCGTGCTCACGCAGACCATCGTCGATCAGGACGATCCCTCCTTCCAGAACCCGAGCAAACCGGTCGGGGCGTTCCTCTCGGAGAACGAGGCGGCCCGCAAGCGCGAGCAGACGGGCAACGTCTACGTCGAGGACGCGGGCCGGGGATGGCGGTGGGTCGTCCCCTCCCCGCAGCCGAAGGAGATCGCGGAGTCCGGCATCGTCCGGACGCTGGTCGACCAGGACGTGGTGGTCGTCGCCTCCGGTGGAGGCGGCATCCCGGTGGTGAAGAGCCCCAACGGCCTGCGGGGCGTTCCCGCCGTGGTGGACAAGGACCGCTCGGCCGCGCTGCTCGCGCGCGAGGTCGGGGCGGACACCCTGCTCATCCTCACGGCGGTGGACGCGGTGGCGCTGGACTTCAACACGGATCACCAGCGCTCCGTCGACCGGATGAGCGTCGAAGAGGCCCGCCGGCACATGGCCGAGGGGCAGTTCGCCCCGGGCTCCATGCTCCCCAAGGTCGAGGCCTGCGTGGACTTCGTCGACAGCGGAGAGGGCCGCGCCGCGATCATCACGTCCCCGTCGCGTGCGGCCGAGGCGCTCCTCGGGCGCGCCGGAACCCGAATCGTCCGCTGACTCAGCAGATCCGGGTCCGTCCCGCGAGGACTCGCGGGACGGACCCGGCGTCCTCGAAAGGTATGACCATGCAAGAAACCGCTGTCAGCGTGGACGCAGGAGGAGCGGAGGACTCAGCCGGGGCCTCCGGCGCCACGGCCCCGCCCCCGAAGAAGTCCCGCGCGTTCCCCTCGGCGTTCACGATCCTGTTCGTGCTGACGATCATCGCCGTCGCGCTCACCTGGGTCGTTCCGGCGGGCTCCTACTCGAAGCTCACCTACGAACAGGACTCCGGCCAGCTGCAGATCACGCAGCCGAGCGGCGACGTCGAGTCGGTCCCGGCGACCCAGGAGGAGCTCGACCAGCTCGGCGTCGCCATCAAGATCGAGAGCTTCACGTCGGGCGACCTCTCCAAACCGATCTCGATCCCGGGCACCTACCAGCACGTCCCCCAGAACCCGGCGGGGATCGCCGCCGTGCCGACGAGCATGGTGCGCGGCACCATCGAGGCCGCCGACATCATGGTGTTCATCTTCGTCCTGGGCGGGCTCATCGGCGTCGTCCGCGCCAGCGGCGCCTTCGAGGCGGGGCTGCTGGCGCTGACGAAGAAGACGAAGGGACGGGAGTTCCTCCTGATCTTCGGCGTGTCCCTGTTCATGATCGTCGGCGGCACGACGTGCGGCCTGGAGGAGGAGGCCGTCGCCTTCTACCCGATCCTGGTGCCCGTCTTCCTGGCGCTGGGCTACGACTCGATCGTGTGCGTGGGCTCGATCTTCCTGGCCGGGTCGATCGGCACGGCGTTCTCCACGATCAACCCGTTCTCCTCGGTCATCGCCTCGAACGCCGCGGGGATCCGGTTCACGGAGGGCATCGGGTGGCGCGCCGCGGGCTGCGTCGCGGGCGCGATCGCCGTGATCGCCTACCTCCATTGGTATTCGAAGCGGGTGAAGGCCGACCCGGCGTTCTCCTACACCTACGAGGACCGCGACGCCTTCTCGAAGAAGTGGTCCTTCGAGAACGACGCGGCCGTGGCTCCCCCCTTCACGTGGCAGCGGAAGGCGACGCTGGTCCTCTTCGTCCTCTCCTTCGTCATCATGGTGTGGGGCGTGATGAGCCAGGGCTGGTGGTTCCCGACCATGGCCGCCTCCTTCCTCACCATCGCGGTCGTCATCATGTTCCTCACGGCCACGGGCCGGGACCGCCTCCGGGAAAAGCAGCTCGTCGACGCGTTCTCGGACGGCGCCTCGAGCCTGGTGGCCGTGTCCCTGATCATCGGCCTCGCGCGGGGGATCAACGCGGTGATGGATGACGGCCACATCTCCGACACCCTGCTGGACGCGGCGACGCGGCTGGTCGGCGGCATGAGCGGGCCGGTGTTCATCCTGATGATGCTGCTGGTCTTCTTCGTCCTGGGATTCGTGGTCCCGTCCTCCTCGGGCCTGGCGGTGCTCTCCATGCCGATCCTGGCGCCCCTGGCCGACGCGGTGGGCATTCCGCGCTTCGTCATCGTGTGCGCCTACCAGTGGGGCCAGTACGCCATGCTGTTCCTGGCGCCCACGGGCCTCGTGATGGCGACGCTGCAGATGCTCGACATGAAGTACTCCCACTGGCTGCGGTTCGTCTGGCCGATGGTCGCCTTCCTGCTGGTCTTCGGCGGAGGGCTGCTGGTCGCCATGACGCTGGTGTCCGCCTGAGGCCGCCTCGGATCAGCGGCCATGGGAGCGGGCCTCGAGGTCTGCGATCAGGTGGTCGGCCTCATCCAGGACGTCCCCGGCGCCCCAGAGCACGTCCCGTCGGGAGGCGGAGAGCCGGCGGAGCACGCCGCTCTCCTCCAGACCTTCGAGCGCCCGATAGGCCGCTGCCGTGCTGGCGCCGGTCAGGGACTTCACGTCCTCGACGTCGACGACGGGCCGGTCGAGCAGGCGGTCGATGAGGCGGGCCGCGGCGGAGCCCGACCGGACGCCGGTCCGGTCGCGCCATTGCGCGGGCAGTGAGGCCAGGCGGCGGCTGGACGCCAGGGAAGCGTCACCTGCCTCGACCGCGCACTGGGCGACGATCGTCGTGATGCCGTCGATATCCCCCTCCCGGTACTGATCCAGGGCGGAGAAGTAACGTGCTCGCTGAGCGGCGAGGGCCGCGGCGATGGGGAGGGAGACCGTTCGAGTGGCGCCCCGGGAGCGCCACACGGCGTTCATCAGCGTGCGGCCGATCCGGCCGTTCCCGTCTGTGAACGGATGGATCGACTCGAACTGCGCGTGGGCGACTGCCGATTGGATCAGGGGGTCCAGATCGTCCCTCGCCAGGAAGCCGATGAGGTCGTCCATGAGCTCTTCCACTCGCTCCGGGCGCGGCGGGATGTGGAGGGCTCCCACCGGATAGCCGGGTGGTCCGCCGATCCAGTTCTGGACGGTTCGGAGCCGTCCCGCGTCGGGAGCCTCGGTGGGGTCGCCCTCCATGAGCGTGCGGTGGGCGCGGAGCAGATCCTCGAGAGTGAGGTCGCGCGAGCCCGCCGTGCGGACCATGACGACCAGGCCGTCGTACGCGGCGCTCACCAGTCGGCACACTTCTTCCCGTTTGCGCGCGGAAGGCGCGAGGGGCATGAGAGGGGCGCGCCCGCCCTCGTCGATGCTCCTCTCCACCGGGGGAGAGGACGGACGAGGGCGGCTCCGGCGTGTCTATCGCGCCTCGAACGGGCGGGTGAGCATGGACCGGGGCCTGGACGGAGCCGTACCCTGTCACGGTATGCGTCCCGGCGCCGGCCGGTCGGCCAGGCCGCCGACCCGCCGGGACACCGCGATCCGGAAGGAAGTCTGGCCGTGTCACAGCCACAGGACGAGTCCCAGGGGGGACAGGTGGCGGCGAGCTCAGCCACAGGGGCGCCCTCGTCGATGACGAGAGGGCAGAGCATCCGCGAGCTCACGCTGCGGGGGATCCTCATCGGCGGCGTCATCACGCTGGTGTTCACGGCGGCGAACGTCTACCTGGGCCTCAAGGCGGGTCTCACCTTCGCCACGTCCATCCCCGCCGCAGTCATCTCGATGGCGCTGCTGCACAAGTTCAGGGACCACTCGGTCCAGGAGAACAACATCGTCCAGACCATCGCCTCCTCGGCGGGCACCCTGGCGGCGATCATCTTCGTCCTGCCCGGCCTCATCATGGTCGGCTGGTGGAACGACTTCCCCTACTGGATCACGGTGGCCGTGTGCATCCTCGGCGGCGTGCTGGGCGTCATGTACTCGATCCCGCTGCGCCGCGCGCTGGTCACCCACTCCGACCTGCCCTACCCCGAGGGCGTCGCCGCGGCCGAGGTGCTCAAGCTCGGGGACACCGCGCAGGGCCAGGCCGCCAACAAGGCCGGCATGCGCACGATCCTGTGGGGCGGCATCGCCTCCGCCGGATTCGCGATCCTCACCAAGCTCAAGCTCCTCGCCGAGTCGTTCAGCGGCGCGTTCCGCATCGGGGCCGGCGGGACGATGATCGGCGGCTCCCTGTCGCTGGCCCTGCTGGGCGTCGGGCACCTGGTCGGCCTGGGCACCGGCGTCGCGATGCTGGTCGGCATGTTCGTGTCCTTCGGCGTCGCGATGCCGCTGATCGCCTCCGGCGAGCTGTCCGACCTCATGGCGGGCGGGCAGTCCCTGGCCGACGCGCTGGGCAGCGTGTTCTCCGGCGACGTCCGCTACATCGGCGCCGGCGCGATCGCCGTGGCGGCCGTGTGGACGCTGCTCAAGATCATCGGCCCGATCGTGGTCGGCATCAAGGACTCGCTGGTGTCCTCGCGCAAGCGGGCCGCGGGTGAGCAGGTCGAGCTCACCGAGCGCGACATCCCCCTCCCCGTCGTCATCGTCACGATCGTCGCCCTGCTCATCCCCATCGGGATCCTGCTGTGGGACTTCCTGCGCTCGACCCCGATCGCGGGCTCGACGGGCTCGATGCTGGCCGTCACCGTCGTCTTCATCTTCGTCATGGGCCTGGTCATCGCGTCGGTGTGCGGGTACATGGCGGGCCTCATCGGGTCGTCCAACAGCCCGATCTCCGGGGTGGGCGTGCTGGTGGTCATCCTGGCGGCCCTGCTCATCAAGGCGCTGTTCGGCGGGGGCGCGGATCCCGACCGCTCGACGACGCTCATCGCCTACACGCTGTTCACCACGGCCGTCGTGTTCGGCATCGCGACGATCTCCAACGACAACCTCCAGGACCTCAAGACCGGCCAGCTGGTCAAGGCCACGCCGTGGAAGCAGCAGGTGGCCCTCATCATCGGCGTCGTCTTCGGGTCCCTCATCATCCCGCCGGTGCTCCAGCTCATGAACACCGCCTTCGGGTTCCAGGGCGCCCCCGGCGCCGGACCCGACGCGCTGTCCGCCCCGCAGGCCGCGCTGCTGTCCTCCCTGGCGCAGGGCGTCTTCGGCGGGGACCTGCCGTGGGGCCGCCTGGGCGTCGGCGCGCTCATCGGCATCGGCGTCATCGTCATCGACGAAGCGCTCAAGAAGACCACGCGCCGACTCAGTCTGCCTCCCCTGGCCGTCGGCATGGGCATGTATCTGCCGATGGCGACGACCCTGATGATCGCCGTCGGCGCCATCGTGGGGATGTTCTACGACCGCTGGGCCATGCGCGGCCCGCGCGGGGAGGACCGCAAGCGCCAGGGCACGCTGCTGGCCACGGGCCTCATCGTCGGCGAGGCCCTGTGGGGCGTCGTCTACGCGGCCATCGTCGCGGCCACCGGCAACGACTCGGTGCTCGCCGTCGTCGGAGACGGATTCGCGGGATGGGCCCAGGGCCTGGGCATCATCGCCTTCGCCGCGGTCACGGTGTGGCTGTACCGGCGCACGATGCGCGTCGCCGCGAAGGAGACCGAGACCGCCTGACCTCCCGAAGGCCCGGCCCCCGCCCGCCCTCGCCGCGAGGTATGGCCCGAGGGCTGGAGGCAGTCGGTGAGGGTGGCGCCGTGGGCATGTCTCGAGGACCCGGCTGCTCCCTGCGGGAACTTGAGGTGGGAACGCGATGGCCGGCGTTGCGACCTCACTTTCCTGCATCGGGTGGCGGGAAGTTGAGGTGGGAACGCGGCGGCGGACGTTGCGACGTCGTTTTCTGGCTCTTCTGACCGTTCCACGCGACCCGGGCGATGAGGCGGATCTTGGTGGTGACGGACTCGATGCGCCCGTTGCTCAGGTCGTGCTCGATGGAGGCGAGGATTCGTGGCTGATGTCTTCGTATCGTGCGGCCAAGCGTCCGTACCCGCCCGCCATCCCGATACGCTGCCGCCCCGCGGCGCTCCGCCCCCCGTGCCCACCCCGCCCCGCCCCCACACCCCGCAAGGTTGCGATTCGGTCACAGCACCCGCAGGCCTTGCCTGTGTGCCCATTCACGCCCTATCCTCTCCCTCAACCGGTTCTTTTTGATCCAAAAAGAATCGACGAGGCATCGGACATCAAGGAGGACGACGATGAAGCGATCACGCATCTGGTCCGGCGTGGCAGTGGTAGCGGCGGCGGCACTCGCCGCCGGCTGCTCGACGCCGACGGCTGACGGAGGGAGCGGTTCGGCATCGGGAGGCGCCAGTGGTGACACGGCGTCCACCAGTGAGGGACCGTGGACGATCGGCGTCTCGAACGCCTTCGTCGGCAGCGAGTACCGCACCCAGATGATCGAGGACATCCAGACCGTCTTCGACGAGTACAAGCAGCAGGGCCTCGTCGACGACCTCATCCTGGAGAACGCGGACGCGGACGCCAACGGCCAGATCCAGCAGATCCGCAACCTCATCAACAAGGGCGTCGACGTCATCATCGTCGACCCGAACTCCAGCACCGCTCTGACGGCCGTCTTCAAGGAGGCGACCGACCAGGGGATCAAGGTCTACGCGATCGACCAGGCGGTCGAGTCGGAGCTGGTCACCAACATCGGCATCGACCAGCAGGAGCTGGGCAAGGTCAGCGCCGAGTGGTTCGCCGAGCAGGTCGGTGACGGCGCCGAGATCGCCGCCGTCCAGGGCACGGCAGGCAATCCGGCCACCGAGGCGCGGTGGGCCGGCGCGAAGGCGGTCTTCGACGCGCACAGCATCAAGGTCGTCGCCTCCGCGGATGGCGGATGGGACCAGGCCACCGGCCAGACGGTCGCCACCGACCTCCTGGCCACCTACCCGAACATCAAGGGGATCTGGACCTACGACGGCATGGCCCAGGGCGTGCTCCGCGCCGTCGAGGCCGCGGGCAAGACCACTGACCTCGTGGTCTCCGGCGAGGCCCGCGTCGGGTTCATGCGGATGTGGAACGACCTCAAGGCTGACGGATTCTCCAGCGCGGGCGTCCTCAACCCTCCGGGGCCCGGCGCCACCGCGCTGCGCTTCGCGATCAACGAGCTCCAGGGCAAGACGCTGGATCCCTCGAAGGTGACCGACGGGCACACCGTGTACCTGCCGCTCGACCCGACGATCACGAATGACAACTTCGACGCCGAGTGGGCGAAGGTCCAGGACAAGGACGACACCTACGTCCTCGACTCCGTGCTCACGGCCGATCAGGTGGCCGAGTACTTCCAGTGACGAGGGCGGCGCCGGCTCCGCCGGCGCGCGCGTGGCCGGGTCCGCCGCATCGGTGACGGTCCCGGCCACGCTCCCGATCGTCGGGCCGGACTCGGCGGCCGACGACCAGCGTCGGTGGAAGAGATGGACCAGCCTCGGCGGTGAGGACAGTCCGGACAGAAGGAGACGGAGGAATATGGCATTCCTCGTGATGACCGACGTGCAGAAGCGCTTCGGCGGCGTGCGTGCCCTGCAGGGCGCCTCGCTGGAGGTCGACGCCGGCGAGGTCCACGGGCTGCTCGGCCCGAACGGGTCGGGCAAGTCGACCCTCAACAAGGTCCTCACCGGCATGGTGCGCCCGGACCGGGCCACCGTGACGATCGACGGCCACGAGGCCGCGATCGGGTCGCCCCGCGATGCGCATGCGCTCGGTGTCGCGGCCGTCTACCAGCAGCTGTCCGTGATCCCGCACCTCACGGTCGCCCAGAACCTGGTCCTCGGAGTGGAGAGCGCTCGCGGCGGTTTCCTCCGGGACGGCGGCGCCGTCGAGGGCGTCGATGAGGTCTTCGAGTGGATCCGCCCCGGCCTGTCCCCTCGCGTCACCCCGGACACGCCGGTCGCTCGCCTGGCGCCGGGCGAGCGTCAGCTCCTCGAGTTCGCTAAGGCCGCGTTGCGGCGTCCGCAGATCCTGGTCCTCGACGAGGCGACGGCCTCGCTGCGCAGCGACCAGGTGGGCCTCGTGTTCACCCGCACGCGCGCACTGGCCGAGGCCGGCACCGCCGTCGTCTTCGTCTCCCACCGGATGGACGAGATCCGCGAGCTCTGCCACCGAGCGACGATCCTGCGCGGCGGCCGGACGATCACGACCGTGACGATGTCGCAGACGTCGGACGACGAGCTCGTCCACCTCATGGTCGGCGATGTCGCCACCTCGGACGTCGCGCGCGCCGCCGAGGTCGCCGAGGAGCGTCGCCCCGAGCCGGACCGGTCAGGCCCACCGCTCCTGGCAGTCACGGGCCTCACCGGCCCGCACCTCCACGACGTCGACCTCGCGGTCCATCCCGGGGAGATCGTCGGGCTCGGCGGCCTCCAGGGCCAGGGCCAATCCGACCTGCTCCATGCGCTGTTCGGGGCGAGCCCGGCCGTGTCGGGGCGGATCATGATCGGCGGCCGCGAGGTCCACCCACGTCGTCCTCGCGACGCGATGTCTGCGGGCGTGGCCTTCGTCCCCGGCGACCGTGACTCCCAGGGACTCATGTCGAAGCGCTCGATCCTGGAGAACCTCTCAGTCGCCTCCCTGCGAGAGCGTCTCGCAGGCGGATTCTGGGTGCGCATGCCGCGCGAGCGCGCCAGCGCCGCCGAGCAGGTCGAGCGCCTGGCCATCAAGATCGGGTCCCTGTCCGACGATGTCAGCACCCTGTCGGGAGGCAACCAGCAGAAGGTCGTCCTGGGCAAGTGGCTGGTCACGCAGCCGAGGATCGTGCTCCTGGACGATCCCACCAAGGGCGTCGACGTGGGCGCGAAGCAGGAGATCTACCGCATTGTCCGCGAGATGACCGCCCAGGGGGCGGTCGTCCTGCTCAACTCCAGCGACGACGAGGAACTCGTCGAGCTCTGCGATCGCGTGCTGGTGATGTTCGAGGGCCGGATCCGCACCGAACTGGTCGGCGACCGGATCACCCCGTCCTCCCTGGTGGAGGCCGCGTTGGCGGGGTCCTCCGCGCCCTCGTCCGTGCCCCCGACGAGGGCGACCTCCTCCGCCGATCCCGACTCCTCGAAGGAGGTGGCGCGATGAGCACGCCCACCCCGACCGCGCCGGCGCACTCGACCCCGCCACGGAGCGCGCCGGAGGCGCAGTCCTCGTCCATCAAGAGGCGTGGCCTGCGGCTGGCGCCCGTGTCCCTGCCCTCGGCGGTCACCGCGGGGCTGCTGGTCCTGGCGATCGTCGCGAACGCCGCACTGCAGTCGACGTTCTTCACGCTCTACTCCCTGACGTCGAACCTCGCAACGTTCGTCCCGCTCGTCTTCGCGGCGCTCGCGCAGGCGTTCGTCATCCTGGGCGGCGGGCTGGACCTGTCGGTCGGGGCCATCACGGCGCTGTCCTCCGTGACGGCGATGACGGTGATGGGCGGGGACAACACGCGCATCCCGCTCGGGATCCTGGTCGCGCTGCTGACCGGTGTCGCGTGCGGTCTGCTCAACGGGTTCATCGTGGGGATCGTCCGCCTCCAGCCGCTCATCGCGACGTTCGGCACGGCCTCCGTCTTCTCCGGGGTCACGCTGCTGGTCCTGCCCACGCCGGGCGGCACCGTGCCCTCCGGGCTGACCGACACCTACCGGATGGCGGTCGGTCCGCTGCCGGTGCCTCTGCTCCTCATCGTTCTGTGCGCGCTGATCTGGGCGGTCGGCAGGCGCACGGTCTTCGTCCGGCACCTGTTCGCGATCGGCGGGAACCGCGACGCGGCCTTCGCCTCGTTGGTCCCGGTGACCGGGACGATGATCGCCTCGTACGCGGTCGCCGGGGGCGTGGCCGGGTTCGCGGCGCTCGCGATCCTCGCCAACACCGGGTCGGGGGACCCCTTCATCGGGGCGGACATCGCGATGAACTCGATCGCGGCATGCGTCCTGGGCGGCCTGGCCCTCAGCGGCGGCCGGGGCAGCGGGTACGGGGCGCTCGCGGGGGCGCTCATCCTCTCACTCATCTCGAACATCCTGTTCTTCCTGGGTGTGCCGACGACCTACCGGCAACTGGCGAGCGGTCTCATCATCATCGCGGCGCTCGCCCTGTCCGTCCTGTCCTCGAAGGGAGGAGACGCCCATGAGCGCTGACACCACCACGACGGCCCCGGCGCGGCGCGGCGGGCGGGCCGCCTCCCTTGCGCGCAACCCGATCCTCATCTCGGCTCTCATCGCCGTGGCCCTGCTGATCGTCGGCCAGCTCGTCTCGCCGGGGTTCGGGGCTCCCGGCCAGGTGATCTCCATGCTCCGGGTCGCGAGCTTCCTCGGGTTCATCGCGATGGGCCAGACCATCGTCATACTGTCCGGCGGGGACGGCATCGACTTGTCGGTCGGCAAGACCGCGACCTTCGCGGCCATCGTCGCGGCCCGCGTGATGGACGGCTCGGACGCGCACTTCGCGCAGGGGCTCCTCCTGGCCCTGCTGGCCGGCGCGCTGGTGGGGCTGGCCAACGGACTGGGCATCGCGTACTTGCGGATCCCGCCGTTCGTCATGACGCTCGGCATGACCGGGGTCGTCCAGGGACTGGTCCTCGCCTACACGCGGGGGGTGGCGGGTGGGCGCAGCGCGCCGCTGCTCACCTCGCTGGTCGGCGGGCGTGCCTTCCTGGGAGTGCCCGGCGTCCTGTGGATCTGGCTGGTCGTGACGATCCTCGTCATCCTGCTGCTGCGACGCACCCGCTTCGGTTGGGAGCTCTACGCGGTGGGCGCGAACCGAGAGGCGGCGCGCCTGTCGGGAGTGCCCGTGCGCAGCCGCGTCATCCAGGCCTACGTCGCCTCCGGGCTCTTCGCGGCGCTGGGCGGCATCATGCTGGTCGGCTACACGGAGTCGGTGTTCCTCAACCTCGCGGACTCCTACACGCTCCCGGCGGTCGCGGCCGTCATCATCGGCGGCACCCTGGCCTCCGGCGGCGTCGGCGGATACGCGGGGTCGGCGGTCGGCGCGATCGTGCTGACGGTCCTCACATCGTTCCTCACCACGGTGAACGTTCCCGAGGCCTGGCGCACGATCATCAACGGCGCGGTCCTCGTGGTCCTGCTGGCCGCCTATGGCCGGCAGCGGAGGCTGCGGCAGTGACCGTCCAGCCGCGGCGTGCGGGCCCGTCGGCCTCCTCGTCCCCTCTCGCGGTCGCTCTCCCGTGACCTCATCCCACCTCTATTCCCTCTCCCCGTCCTTGAGGAGGACATCATTATGCATGCTGGACAGCGGTTGGGCGTCGGTATTGTCGGCGCGGGTTTCATTGGTAGTTTTCATGTTCGGGCGTGGCAGGGGGTGAGGGATGCGGATGTGGTGGCTGTGACGTCGCGGACGCGGGCGTCTGCGGAGGTGCTGGCGCGTGAGGTGGAGGATCTCGGTGTTGGTGCGGGTGTCACGGTTCATGATGATGTTGTGTCTTTGGTGCGTGATCCGCGTGTGGATGCGGTGTGGGTGCTGACCCCTAACTTCACGCGTGTTGAGGTTGTGGAGGCCATCGTCGGCGAGGTCTGTGAGGGTCGCGCCCAGCTCGTCGGCATTGCTGTGGAGAAGCCGTTGGGTCGCACGGTGGCGGAGGCGCGTCGGGTTCTTGACCTTGTCGAGGGTGCGGGGCTGTTGCATGGTTACTTGGAGAATCAGGTGTTCTCGCCTTCGATCACTCGCGCTCACGGCCTGGTGTGGGAGCGTGGGGCGTCGGCGTCGGGTTCTCCTTATCTGGCGCGCGCGGCGGAGGAGCATTCCGGTCCGCATAACACGTGGTTCTGGAATGGGGCGGATGAGGGTGGTGGTGTCCTCAACGACATGATGTGTCATTCTGTGGAGGCGGGGCGTTTCCTCTTGACGCCTCCCGGTGTGGATCCGTCGACGTGGTTGACGCCGGTGTCGGTGACGGCGAGCATCAATTCTTTGAAGTGGGGCCGTACTCGCTACGCCCATGAGTTGTCTGCGACGTACCCCGGGGTGGTTGATTACACGAGGTCGCCTTCGGAGGACTATGCGCATGCGGTCTTCGAGTTCCTCAACGGTGATGGCGAGCCGGTGGTGGTGGAGGCGACGACTTCGTGGTCTTACGTCGGGGCGGGCTTGCGTTTGAACTTCGAGTTGTTGGGTCCGGAGTATTCGATGGGTTCCTCGACGTTGTCGACGGAGTCCCATGTGTTCTTGTCTCGCAATCTTCAGCAGGAGCAGGGGGAGGATATGGTGGAGAAGCAGAATGCGGAGCAGGGTCTCATGCCGATTCTTTCCGATGAGGCGATGAGCTATGGATACACGGGTGAGGATCGTTGCATCGCTGCTGACTTTGCTGCCGGGCGCCAGCCGCGCGAGTCTTTGCGCAATGGTTTGGAGGTGGTCGAGTTGCTGATGGCTGCCTATTGTTCGGCGGAGTCCGGGCAGACGGTGAGATGGCCGGTCGATCTCGCGGACTTCACGCCGGCCGTCGCGCGAGGGGAATGGAACCCGCGCACGCACTGACGAGTGAGGCCGACGAGCCCTCGGGATCGACCAGGACGGCCCGGCTCCCCCGGGCGCGCACGATCAGGGCCTGCGCGCTGGACCCTCCTCATGGTGGGACACTGTCAACCGGCCCGAGGGGGGCCGGACGGGCGTCGGCAGGACGGGAGATCGCGTCATGGGTGTGGGAGACCTGTCCCGGGCCAACAGCATCCGGATCCTGGACCAGCTGATGACGTTCGGGCCGACGAGCCGGACGGACCTGGGGCGCGCCCTCGTCCTGGCGCCCGCGACCGTCAATCGCCTGACCAGCCGCCTGGTCGAGGTCGGGATGGTGGTCGACACAGGGGCGACGGCGACGACGGGAGGACGGCCGTCGGTGCTGGTGGACGTGAACCGGCGCCACCGGCTGCTGCTGACGGTGGACGTCGCCGACCACCACACCTCGGTGGCGCTGGCCGATCTGGCCGGCCGGCTCCTCCACCGGTGGGACCGACCGACGTCGGGGTCACCGGAGGAACGCTATGCGGGTGTCTTCGAGCAGGTTGCCGGCGTCCTGGAGGAGCTGGACGCCCCGGCGACGGGCGGCGCCGAATGGTGGGCGAGCGAGAGGGCGTCGCCCTCGTCGAGCGAGGGGACGCTGCGCGACCGCGTCGTGGCGGTCGGCGTGTCGGTGCCTGGGCCCGTTGCCGACGACGGCGCCGTGTTGTTCGCGCCGGCACTGGGGTGGCACGACCAGCCGCTGCGTGCGGACCTCGAGCGCTCTGCGGGGATCCCCGTCGTCGTCGAGAACGACGCGAACCTCATCGCGCTGGCCGAGCATCTCTCGGGGCACTGGGGCGCGACGAAGTCGCTGGTCGCCATCGCGGTCTTCGACGGGATCGGCTCCGGGATCATTGAGGACGGCCGCCTGTGGCGCGGCGCCTCCGGGGCCGCGGGGCAGATCGGACGCCTCTTGGTGGAGAAGGAGTCCCTGTCCAACGAGTACACCGGCTTCGGCGACTTCGAGTCCCACATCGGCTCCGCCAGCCTGGTCCGCCGCGCGCGGGCGATGGGGATCCCGGACACCGCCGAGGCGCCATTGGACGCCGACGGGATCGTGGCTCGATACGCCGCGGGCGACCTGGCCGCGCGTGGGCTCATGGACGAGGTCCTTGACGAGTTCGCCGTGTCTCTGGTCAACGTCTGCGCGCTGCTCGCGCCGGAGGTCATCGTCTTCTCCGGCCTGTTCGACCGGTGGGGATCCGTGGTGCTGCCCGGCCTGCGCGACCGGCTGCGCGGTCACGTCGTCCATGTGCCGGTCCTGGCTCCCGGGGCTGTCGGGGGGGACGCGGCGTTGATCGGCGCGGCGCACCTGGCGTTCGACCGAGTGGGCGGCGTGGCGGGGCTGCTGCCGGAGTCCGTCTGAGCGGGACTGCCGGTCAAGGGCCCTGATTGCCGCGCTGGCGCTGGGACCTCGGTGGGGAGAAAGTGCTTCCTGAGATCCACCGAACATTCATCGTCGGTGTCACGGAGGACGACCCACGACTGGACATGGGCCGTGTGCGCATACGTCGGGACCAACAGGCCCAGGTGGCCCTTGCCGTTCTAGACGACGATCCGCCCGACGTCATGGCCCGGGCATCGCTGCGGGCACGACAAAGCCCCGCGGTGCCTAACTAACCGAAGCCAGACAGAGGACAGTTATCCGCGGGGCGATGTTTCTAGAATAGCAGGTATGCCCGATCCTGTGGCGCTCGATGCCGCGCAAGCCGTGCGGTGGCTGAGCGCGCCCCGTTACGGCCGCTACCTGCGCGTCGCGGGCGGCGACCACGGGCTTGCGATGGAGACCTATCTGTGGAACTCAAGGGTCGCTGCGGCAGGGATCGTGGATGTCGGGCACCTCGAAGTCGCGATCCGCAACGCCTACGACCGCGAGTTGTCGCGGTGGTATCCGGAGTGGGCGGTCGATCCGCAGTCGGCGCTATTCCAGTTGGAGCAGGGCGTCCAGCGCGCCCGCGCTCAACAGCATCGACGCAATCAGGCCAGCCTCGCGCGGCTCGCCGATGCGAAACGCGGGCTGAGCTCGAGGCCGACCCATGCCGAGGTCGTCGCGGCGTTGACGTTCGGGTTCTGGTCGAACCTGACCGTGGGCGAGCGCACGCCGACGATCTGGAACCCGATGCTGCACCGCGCCTTCCCGAAAGGCGTCGGGCGAGCACGGGTGCACGAGCTGGTCGCCCGGGCGGTGAAATTCCGCAACAGGCTCGCCCACAACGAGCCGGTGTTCTCCACCCGCACAGGCTTGGAGGATCGCCTTGTCGAGGTGCGGGAGCTGTTCGAGCTGATCGACCCGGACGCGTACGCCTATGTCGCCGGGCACTCAACACTCAGTGCTGTTCTTGCCTCGTGCCCGATCCCGGCGCTCACGAGTGCGACAGGCTTGGACTGACGTTGCTCATTAGCCGCGACTCGGCCCTTCGCGTCGTGGATCGGTTCGATGGGGGTCGTGGCCGTAGGGGCCGGCGCGCACGATCGGGGCGGCGCGTCAACGGGATGGCGCCGCCCGCGCCCATCCCGCGGCGCGCCGTTCTAGAGTCCCCTCATGACGTTGTTCCGGGACTCCATCCGCGCGCGGCTGCTGGCCAGCCTGGCGGTGGGCGTCGTCGTCGCCGCCCTCGTCGGGCTCCCCGCGCCCGCCGATGTGGCGGCGATGGCGGGGTGGACCGTGGCCGCCGGCACGTTCTCGCTGTCCACCTGGCTGCTGGTCCTCCGCCTCGACGCGCCGAGCACCCGCACCCATGCGCGCGACAACGATCCCGGGCAGGGCATCGACGACACGCTGCTGATCCTGGCCAGCCTGGCCTCGGTGGCCGGCCTGGTGCTGCTGCTGGTGCGTTCCGCGGACGAGCAGGCGATCCCCAGCGCCGTCGTGGGCGTCCTGGGCATCGTCGCCTCGTGGTTCGCCATCCACACGCTGTTCACCCTGCGCTATGCCCGGGCCTACTACGTCGACGATGAGGGGGGCATCGACTTCAACGGCGACGCCGCGCCCGACTACCGGGATTTCGCCTACGTCGCGTTCACCCTGGGCATGACCTACCAGGTCTCCGACACCAACATCTCCTCGAAGGCGATCCGCCGCCTCGCCCTCCATCAGGGGCTGATCTCCTACCTGCTGGGGACCGTCATCGTCGCCTCGACCCTCAACATGCTCATCCAGCTCGTCGCGAGCTGAGCCCGTCCGGCCGGCGGCGCAGCGCCGCCCTCGTCGACGAGGACGACCCACTCCTCCCCTCCCTCCGCGCGACGGGGGACGTTCGGCCTAGAACCCGGGTGGAACCACGGGTGTCCGGACGTGTCCGAGCGGGCCGACTCGGGTCACAGAGTGTGAACCGGCGGCCCATGGCGGGCGCCGCCGGGCGGGACCGACACTGGGGGCGCGCCGGTGAATGGGCATCGGAGCAGAGAGGAACGAAGATGAGGACCATCGACAGCACTCCGAAGAAGGATGGCTTCCGGTTCCCCGGAGAGTTCGAGCCGCGCCGCCAGGACTTCCTGATCTGGCCCGAGCGGCAGGACACCTGGCGGCTCGGCGGCAAGCCGGGCCAGGCGGCCCTGGTGGAGACCGCCAAGGAGATCGTCAAGCACGAGAAGCTCACGGTGTTCTGCTCGGCGGACCAGTACGAGAACGCGAGGGCCCGCCTTCCCGAGGAGGTCCGCGTCGTCGAGATGACGATCGACGATGCCTGGGCCCAGGACAAGGGACCCGCCTACGTCGTCAACGACGCCGGCGAGATGCGCGCCGTCCACTGGGGCTGGAGCTCCTACGGCGGTCTGGAGGAGGGCCTGTACTTCCCATGGAAGCGCGACCAGCAGTTCGGCGAGAAGCTCCTCGACCTCGAGGACGTCCCGATGTACGACGCCACCGGGCTCGTGTTCGAGGGCGGCGCCGAGCAGGTCGACGGCGAGGGCACGCTGATCGTCACGGAGAACTCGGTGCTCAACCAGAACCGCAATCCGCACCTCACCAAGGAGCAGGTCGAGGCCTACTTCACGGAGTACATGAACCTCGAGAAGATCATCTGGCTGAAGGACGGCATGGCCTTCGACGAGACGAACGGGCACATCGACGACATCTGCTTCTTCGTGCGCCCGGGCGAGATCTGCCTGTCGTGGACCGACGACGAGGACAACCCGCAGTACCCGAACCTCAAGGACGCCTACGACACGCTCAGCCAGGCGACCGACGCGAAGGGCCGCAAGCTGATCATCCACAAGATCCCGATCCCTCCGGTCATGCACATCTCCGACGAGGAGGCCGCCGGCGTCGACATCTGCAAGGACGCCGCGCCGCGCGACCCGGGCATGCCCCTGGCCGTCACCTACATCAACAGCTACTTCGTCAACGGCGGCCTGCTGGTCCCCCAGTACGGCGGGCCCTCCGACCAGGTCGCGATGGACCTCTTCCGGGAGATCATGCCCGAACGGGAGATCATCCCGATCTACACCCGCGAGTGGTCGCTGTGCGGCGGCAACATCCACTGCATGGCGCTCCAGCAGCCCGACGCCCCCGCGATCGCGGCCGCCCGGCGCTGATCGCCGGTCCCCGGACGAGGGCGGACCCCCTTCGGGGGTGGTCGTCCTCGTCCGCGGGCTCCCTCGGGCGCGCCCCGGCTCCCGGCCCGCTCCCTGTGTCTCTCAGGCAGCGTCCACCGGCTCCTCCTCCCGCGTCCCGTCACCCATCGAAAGGCAGACATTCCATGGCCCCCAAGGACTACTTGGACACCAACGACCTCACCAAGGAGGAGATCCTCGACCTCGTCGAGCTCTCCGAGGCCTTGAAGCAGTGCATCCAGGCCGGGTACTACCCGCGGCTGCTGCCGAACAAGACCCTCGGCATGATCTTCCAGCAGGTCTCCACCCGCACGCGCATCTCCTTCGAGACCGCGATGACGGACCTGGGCGGCCACGCCCAGTTCTACGCGCCCGGCACCATCCAGCTCGGCGGGCACGAGTCCATCGAGGACTCCGCCCGCGTGATGGGCAGCCTGGTCGACATCCTCATGGCCCGCGTGGACCGTCACCAGGACGTCGCCGATCTCGCGAAGTACTCGAAGGCCCCCGTCATCAACGGGATGTCCGACTACAACCACCCGACGCAGGAGCTCGGCGACCTGCTGACCATGATGGAGCACCTGCCCGAGGGCAAGGCCATCGAGGACTGCAAACTGGTCTTCGTCGGCGACTGCACGCAGGTGTGCGTGTCCGAGATGTTCATGGCCTCCAAGATGGGCATGGACTTCGTCCAATACGGTCCCGTCGGCCACCAGATCCCCGAGGACGTGCTGGCGATCGGCCGCGGGAACTGCGAGGTCTCCGGCGGCACCGTCGCGGTCACCGACGACCGCCGGGCCGCGCTGGCGGACGCCGACTTCATCTACACCGACGTCTGGTATGGCCTCTATGACGCGGAGCTGTCGAAGGAGGAGCGCATGGAGATCTTCTTCCCCGACTACCAGGTGACGCCGGAACTCATGGCGATGGCCTCCCCGCACGCGAAGTTCCTGCACTGCCTGCCCGCCTCCCGCGGGGAGGAGGTGGTAGACGCCGTCATGGACGCCGACTACTCGCTGTGCTGGGCCGAGGCCGAGAACCGCAAGCACTCCATCCGCGGCCTCCTCGCCTACTTCTGCCCGCGCTCGCCCGTGGACCCCGAGGGCGCGGCGGCCGGCAAAGAGCGCCTCGACGCGGTGCTGTCGCGCATCGGCGCACCGGTCCTCGACGACTGACCGACCCGGAGGACGGTCCGCGCGGTCCGGGCGCCGACGCCGGGCCCGCGCGAAGGCACCCTCGATCCCCACGGAAGGGTGAGACATGGCTGGTAAGAAGAAGTTCCGTCTGATCGACGCGATCCTCACGGTGATCTGCGTCGTCTTCGTCGCCGAGGCGGCCGCCCCTGCGGCGGCGATCGGCAATTCCCAGTTCTTCTGGTGGATCTTCCTCATCATCACGTTCCTGCTGCCCTACGGCCTGGTCGTCTCCGAGCTGGGCACCACCTACGCCGACGACGCGGGCGGGGTCTCCGACTGGGTGCGACGCGCCTTCGGGGACGCGTGGGGATCGCGGGTATCCTGGTACTACTGGGTGAACTTCCCCCTGTGGATGGCCTCCCTGGCCGTCCTCTTCCCGGAGACGATCGCGACGCTGACGGGCCACGAGCTCGGTGTGGCGCCGTCCCTCGTCATCGAGCTGGCGTTCATCTGGATCGTCGTGTTCCTCAGCTTCTCGAAGGTGTCGGACTCCGCGTGGATCCTCAACGCCGCCGCCGTGCTCAAGGTCGCCATCGCCGTCCTGGTCGGCGGGCTCGGCATCGCCTACGCCGTGCGCCACGGATTCGCCGGCGACATGTCGCCGCGGACGTTCCTGCCCAGCGCGGACCTCGACGCACTCACCTACCTGTCCGTCATCCTGTTCAACTTCATGGGTTTCGAGGCCATCGCCGTGTTCGCGAAGGACATGGAGAACCCGCGGCGCGAAATCCCGAAGGCCATCGTCGCCGGCGGCATCGCGATCGCCGCGATCTACCTGTTCAGCTCCTTCGGCATCGGCGCGGCCATCCCGTCGGACGAGGTCTCGCTGGACTCCGGCATCATGGACGCCGTCGGCATCATGGCCGGCAACGGGTCCCTGCTGTTCATCGTCATCGGCATCGTCTTCCTCATCACGCTGTTCGGCAACATGGTGAGCTGGTCCTTCGGCGTGAACTTCGTGGCCGCGAAGGCGGCGGAGAAGAAGAACATGCCCGCCCCGTTCGCCCGCTTCAACGCCAACGGCGTCCCGTCGGGGGCATCGTGGATCAACGGGATCATCGCCAGCGTGCTGGTGGTCCTGTCGCCCGTCATGAGCGCGGTCGGCATGGACAACCTGTTCTGGGTGTTCTTCTCGATGAACATCGTGTTCCTGCTGGTGGCCTACATGCCGATCTTCCCGGCGTTCCTGCGTCTGCGCACCGCGAACCCCGACGCGAACCGCGTGTTCAAGGTGCCCGGCGGGCGGGTGACCCTGGGCATCATCTGCTGGCTGCCGGTGGCCCTGCTGGTCCTCGCGCTCATCGCGACCGTCGTCCCGTTCAACGGGTCCGAGGCCGAGATGTCGAAGATCCCGATGCTCATCGGCGTCCTGGTCTTCGCCGTCATCGGGGAGATCGTGCGCCTGGCCTCGCGTCGCGGTCGCGCGGAGGAGTACCGCGGGATGGGCGTGTCGGGGGACCCGGACGCCTGGGACCTCGCCCACGGCCTGGCCGTCGAGGAGCCCTCCGAGGAGGAGGACGAGGGCGGGAACCGCGGCGGCGCGGTCGCCCTCGTCCCCGATTCCGACGCCGGACGCGCGTGACGCCCCGCGACCCGCCATCCCGCGACCCCGCCGCCCCATTCACTCACCCATTCATGCACCCTCTCAAGGAGAGACCTCGATGAGAACCATCACCCAGGACCAGTCCACCCCGAAGCAGGACGGCTACCGGATGCCCGGCGAGTTCGAGCCGCAGACGCGCGCCTGGATGCTGTGGCCGAGCCGGCCCGACAACTGGCGCAACGGCGCGAAGCCCGCGCAGAGGGCCTACGCGGACGTGGCCCGCGCCATCGCGCGGTTCGAGCCCGTCATCATCGGGGTGAAGCCCCAGGACTACGCGGCGGCCCGGTACGCGTTGGGCGAGGAGGAGAACATCCTCGTCATCGAGATGGAATCCGACGACTCCTGGATCCGCGACTGCGGCCCGACCTTCGTTGTGGACGACCGGGGCGGCGTGCGCGCGGTCCACTGGCACTTCAACGCCTGGGGCGGGCTGGTCGACGGCCTGTACTTCCCCTGGGACAAGGACGAGCAGGTGAGCGTCAAGGTGGCAGATCTGGCGGGCGTGGACCGCTACCGTCCCGACGACTTCATCCTCGAGGGCGGATCCATCCACTCCGACGGCCAGGGGACCATCCTCACGACGGAGATGTGCCTGCTCTCGGAGGGGCGCAATCCGCAGTACTCGAAGGAGCAGATCGAGGGCGTGCTCGGCGAGTACCTGGGCGCGCAGAAGGTCCTGTGGATCCAGGACGGCATCGACCCCGAGGAGACGAACGGGCACGTCGACGACGTCGCGTGCTTCATCGCCCCCGGCGAGGTCGCCTGCATCTGGACCGACGATCCGGAGAGCCCCTTCTACGGCGCCTGCCAGGCCGCCTACCGGACGCTGTCGGAGGCCACCGACGCGAAGGGCCGCAGGCTGACGGTCCACAAGCTGTGCATGCCGGCGGCCCCGACTTTCATGACGCAGGAGCAGGTCGACGCGATCGACGTGGTCGAGGGCACGATCCCGCGCACCGCCGAGGACCCCTGCATCGCGTCCTACATGAACTTCCTCATCGTCAACGGGGGCGTCATCGTCCCGCAGTACGGGGACGCCAACGACGCCCTGGCCCTCGACCAGATCCGAGAGATGTTCCCCGACCGCACCGTGGTCGGCGTGGACACCGTCGAGGTCGTCTACGGAGGTGGGAACATCCACTGCATCACGCAGCAGCAGCCCGCGGGCGCGGGCCGGTGAGCGGGCGTCGGCCGGCGGGCGTCGGCGCGGCAGGCACATGAGCGGTCCCGGCACGGGACCCGACGGGGAAGGAGGGCGCAGGTGCCCTATCAGAAGGGGAACGGACAGTCGGTCGTCATCGCCTTGGGCGGCAACGCGTTGGGCAGGACGCCGCAGGAGCAGCTCGACCTGGTCAGGGGGACCGCGGCCAGCATCGTCGACATGGTCGACGACGGGATGAACCTGGTGGTCACCCACGGCAACGGGCCGCAGATCGGCATGATCAGCGATGCCTTCGCGGCCGCCAGCGAGCAGGACTCCGACGTCCCGGAGATGCCGTTCCCGGAGTGCGGGGCGATGTCGCAGGGCTACATCGGCTACCAGCTGTCCCAGGCGATCCTCAACGAGCTGCGCCGCCGCGGCATCATGCGCTCGACCGCCAGCGTCCTCACCCAGACGGTCGTCTACCCCGACGACCCGGCGTTCTCCCACCCGACGAAGCCGGTGGGCCCGTTCCTCACCGAGGAGCGGGCCCACGCCAAGGCCGCCGAGACGGGGGCCGTCTTCCGCGAGGACGCCGGGCGCGGATGGCGCATGGTCGTGGCCTCTCCCCTGCCCCGCCGGATCGTGGAGTTCGACGCGATCAAGGACCTGGCCGACGACGGGTACGTGGTGGTCGCGGCCGGAGGGGGAGGGGTGCCGGTCATCGAGCGCGACGACTCGTACTTCGGCGTGCCGGCGGTCGTTGACAAGGACCTGAGCTCGGCGCGCCTGGCGGCCGACATCAAGGCCGACATGCTCGTCATCCTCACGGCCGTGGACAAGGTGGCGCTCCGCTACGGGACGCCCCAGCAGGTCGACCTCGACCGGATGAGCGCGGCCGAGGCCCGCGCGTATATCGACCAGGGGCATTTCGCCCCCGGGTCGATGCTCTCGAAGGTCCAGGCATGCCTGCAGTTCCTTCAGGATCGCCCCGGCGGGACGGCGCTCATCACGTCGTTGGAGCGGGCCCAGGACGGCTTGCGCGGCCGCACCGGCACGCTCATCACGGCCTGACCCCCTCAGCCCCGCGGGGACTGCTGGCGGCGCTGGAGGAGTCGCGCGGCCTGGACGCGGTTGTCGACGCCGATCTTGCGGAACAGCGAGTTCAGGTGCTTCTTCACCGTCGACTCGGAGATGAACAGGCGATCGGCGATCTGCCTGTTCGTCAGGCTGTCGGCGACCAGGCGCAGGACCTCGGCCTCCCGCTCGGTCAGCTGCGACTCGCGGGCCAGCAACGCGATGTTCTCCTCGCGTCCCGTCGGATACATCCCGTCGGGCCACAGCAGGGAGAACTGGACGCCGAGGTGGCGCTCGACCTCCTCGAGGATCCTCAGATCGGCGTCGGAGAAGTCGACGCCGTCCTCTCGACGGAAGATCGTCACCGACCCGTAGAGGATGCCACTGTCGACGACGGTGCAGCCCATGCCGTAGTAGATGCCGAAGGGCTTCATCCACTCCTGGTAGATCCGGGCCCGCTCGCGCGCCTCGGGCGTGATGACGTCGAAGTCGCGGTAGATCAGCGGCTGGTCCGTGCCGAACATCCACGGAACGTAGTCCGAGTCGGCGTAGTGCTCGTAGTAGTCGGAGAGCTGCTTCTCCGACATCGTCGTGCTGATCGGGTTGAAGTAGGTCTGCTGACCGCCGCTGACCTGGCAGAGGTCGTACCAGGAGAAGTCATGGGGGATCAGGGCGCCCAGGCGCTCCAGGAGGCCGCGCTGGATCCGCTCGGCATCCTGCTGCCTGTGGATCCATAGCGCGAGCTCGTTGACGTCGCTCCATTGGTCCGCCGTCAGTTCGACCATCGGTTCCCACTCTTCCCCGGATTCGGCGCTCCCAGTCTACCGGTCGGCCCGGCGCCGTTCCCGCGGCCCCGGGATCGCCGCACCACTGGACGAGGGCGGCCCGGCGCCCGTCGCGCGTGACGGCCGACGTGTACAGTGCCCAGCCGGTGCGGGGCGCAGGCTGTCCCCCGGTGCCTGCGCCGCCCACTCAGTTGAGGATCTCGCCCCGCACCTGTATCCCAGGCAACTGGTCGCGCCACATCGCCAGCGCGTCCGGCGTCAGCCTCGTCCAGTCGTCGATGATGCGCACCACCCGCAGCGGCTGCGCCGTGCGGTAGGACCGGGTCGGGTTCCCGAGGAACTTCTTGTCGGTCACGTTCGGGTCGTCCTCGAACGGTCCGGTGGGCTCGACCTCGTAGACGTGGGGGTGTGTGTCGGCCTCTCCGCGCCCCTCGGCCAACAGCACCGCGACCTCGGCGGCCATTCCCGCCCCGTCGCGACGAGCCGTGAAGTACACGTGGTTCATGACGATCTCGGGGCGGTAGTTCGACCGGTGCCCGGCGGTCAGCAGCGCACCGGTCTCCAGCGCCGCGGTAGTCCCGTGGAAGAAGGGCCCAGTCTCGGTTTGAGCACTCATCCACCTATCATCGCAGGGGAGAGAGCCCGCACGCACCCACAGGTCCCGGCCGCAACGGAGAGGCGTCGCACTGTTCCATGGCCATCGATCGGGGCGGTCTCGCGAGGCTTCTCGTCCCCTCACCCGCAGGCTTTCGGCCCCCTCAATGAGGACGGCGCCGACAAAGGTCATGAGCTCAGCAAACTCGGCGTGACGACGCGGGCAAGGTGGTCGACTACGGTCAGATTGTCCACTCTTCTGGAGATCAACTGGACGGATTTCCGGACTTGTCCTGGACGGATCGCTGAATCTGACCTGGACGGATCTCTGGTCGGTGCCGACCTCGTCCCTCGCTCTCAGGGACATGCCGTCATGGTCCGTTACTGGCTGCGGGGATATGCGCAGGTGGAGCGACCGGCATCCTGAGAGCGCCGTCGAATCCGAGAAGGCCACTGACGCCTTGGGCATCGCGGTTGGCTCCGCCGGTCTGTGCCCGGTTTGGCTCATCGGTGACGGCTTCCCCTCGTCGTGGGGAGCCGAAGTCGCGTGGAGGAGCGGTTG
>JAFAAX010000050.1 GCA_023426345.1 Actinomycetes bacterium | reverse complement strand
GCACCGTGGTGCTGCGCACGGACGGGGCGCGGCTGCCCGCGGCGGCCGACGCGCCCCCGCGGCGGATCGCCCTGATCGGCCCGAACGCCGTGCGTCCCTTCTACCAGGGCGGCGGCTCGGCCCACGTGACGCCCGACCGCCTGGTCGCTCCGGCGCAGGGACTGGCCCGCGCCTTCCCCGGCGCGCGGATCGACGTCGTGGCCGGCGTCGACGGCGCAGTCCACGCCCCCGACCTGGACCCCGAGCGCCTCCGCGTGCCGGGGACGGGCCGGGCGGGCGTGCTCGTCACCCAGCTCGACGCCGACGGCGCGGTCCTGTCGGGGCCCGAGGAGCGGGCCTGGACGGGCACGGCGCCCGATCTGCGTCCCGGCGCGGAGACGATCCGCGTGGAGGCCGAGGTCGACCTGCCCGAGCCGGGCACGCACCGGATCGGCCTGGGGCACGTCGGGACGCGGCGCCTGACGCTGGGCGGGCGGACGGTGGAGGACGTCCACCGCGTGGTGTCCGACGAGGTCATCATGGACTCCTCCCTGGACCACCCGGTGACCGCGATGCATCCGCTGGCCGGCGGCCGGGCGGTGCCGATGGCGGCGGAGTTCTCCGTGGTCCACAGCCTGTGGGGCGACGTGGCGCGCGCCTTCCTGCGCCATCGCGTCCCGGGCCCCGGAGAGGACGAGGGCATCGCCCGGGCCGCGGCGGCCGCGCGCGCCGCCGATCTCACCGTCGTCCTGGTCGGGACCAACGCCGACGTCGAGTCCGAGGGCTGGGACCGCACGGGCCTGGATCTGCCCGGCCGGCAGGACGAGCTGGTCGACGCCGTGCTGGACGCCGATCCGGAGGCGGTCGTGGTGGTCAACGCCGGCGGGCCCGTCCTGCTGCCCTGGCTGGACCGGGCGCGCACGGCCCTGTGGATGTGGCTGCCCGGCCAGGACTTCGGCGACGCCCTGGGCGACATCCTGTCGGGAGCGGAGGAGCCCGCCGGACGCCTGCCGTGGACCCTCCCGCGGCGGTGGGAGGACACGCCCGTCCCCGACGCGATCCCCGACGGCGCCGGCCGCGTGGTCCTCTCCGAAGGGCTGGACGTCGGCTACCGGTCCTACGCGGGGCAGTGGAGCGGGTCCGGGGGCCTCTCGCCTGACGAGGGCGCCCGCGCGGCCCGGCCCGTCCCCGCCCTGCCCTTCGGGCACGGCCTGGGCTGGACGACCTGGGCGTACTCGGGCCTGGCCCTCGCCGGACCCGCCGCCGACGGCTCCGTGGACGTGGCGGTGACCGTGACGAACACGGGCCCTCGTCGGGGCCGCGAGACCGTCCAGGTCTACGCGTCCCGCCGCTCGGGCGGAGCGGGCGGGGACCCGGAGGGATCGCCCGCCGGGGCGCTGCCCTCCTTCTGGCTGGCCGGCTTCGCGTCGGTCGAACTCGACCCGGGAGCAGGGGAGGAGGTGACGATCCGCATCCCTGAGCGTTCCTTCCAGACGTGGACCGCGGAGGCCGGCTGGACCCGGGTCCCCGGGACCTACGAGGTGGCCGTCGGCCGGTCGGCCGCAGACATCCGGCTGACCGGGCGGGTGGCGCAGGCCCCCGCGGGCTGAGCGTCCGTCCGCCGGGGCCCGGCTCCCCGGAACCCTGTCCCGGCCGGTGTCCTGGTCCTCTTCCCTTCCCCAGACACACCACACAATTCCCCTCATCGTGCAAGGAGGCACCATGCACATCCGTAGGCTCACCACGGCGGCGATCGCCGCTCTGAGCGGCATCGCGCTGATCGCGGGCTGCTCCTCGGGAGGCGGCTCCGCCGGCTCCGGGGCGTCCGGCGACTCGGGCGCCGCGGGCACCGCCGCGCTGACGATCGGCATGCCGAACGGCTCGCAGACGAACAACTCGAACCCGTTCATCGCCACGTCGTCCGGCCGTTCCCTGGGGTACACCCAGGTCATCTACGAGCCCCTGGCCGACTGGAACTCCGTCCAGCCCGCCGCGGACCCGACCCCGCGCCTGGCCGAGTCGTGGACCTGGAACGACGACTACACCCAGATCGACATCACCGTCCGGCAGGGCGTCAAGTGGTCCGACGGCCAGGACCTCACGGCCCAGGACGTCGCCTACTCCTTCCAACTGCGCAAGGACAACGACGCGCTCAACGGCGACGCGTTGGCCCTGGGCGACATCTCGGTCAACGGCGACGTCGTCACCGTGACGTTCACGGAGTCGGAGTTCGTCAACGCCCAGAAGGTGCTCGGCACGTTCATCGTGCCCGAGCACATCTGGAAGGACATCGCCGATCCCACCACGGACCTCAACCAGAACCCCGTGGGCTCGGGCCCCTTCGTGCTGAAGTCGTGGACGAACCAGGCCGTGACGCTGACCGCGAATCCGGACTACTGGGGCGGCAAGCCGGCGGTTCCGGAGCTGCGCTACACCTCCTACAACGACAACTCCGCTCTGACCACCGCCCTCATCAACGGCGACGTGCAGTGGGGCTGGACGTTCATCGCGGACTTCCAGAACGTCTACGTGGCCAAGGACGCGAACAACCACGCGTGGTACCCGACCAACCTGGGCGTCGACGCGCTGTTCCTCAACACGACCAAGGCGCCGTTCGACAACGCGGCCCTGCGCAAGGCCGTCGCGATGGTCATCGACCGCGACGCGATCAGCCAGCAGGCGTCCTCCGGCGGATCGCCCGCCACGACGTCCGTGACCGGGCTGCCCAGCCCCGCCGGCGACGAGTACGTCGCCTCCGAGTTCCAGGGCAAGGCCTACACGCCCGACGTCGAGGGCGCGAAGAAGGTGCTGACGGACGCCGGCTACACCTTCCAGGGCGACACGCTGATGGATCCGAGCGGGGCGCCCGTCACGTTCACGCTGACCGATCCCTCGGGCTGGTCGGACTACCTGACGGCCCTCCAGATCATCTCGGAGAACGTCAAGCAGATCGGCATCGCCGCCTCGGTGGACGCGCGCAACGCGGACACGTGGACGAACGACATCGCGACCGGCAACTTCGACGCGGCCCTGCACTGGACCGACTCGGGTTCCACGCCGTGGAACATGTACTCCAACTTCATGGACGGCGCCCAGCTGAAGGACATCGGCCAGACCGCCACATGGAACTTCGGCCGCTTCGACTCCCCGGACGCCACCCAGGCGCTGGCGGACTACGCGAAGGCGTCCTCCGACGAGGATCGCGCCAGCGCCTTGCAGAAGGTCCAGGAGATCTTCGTCGACCAGGTCCCGGCGATCGTCACCACCGCGCGCCCGGCCTTCGGCGAGTACTCGACGAAGTACTACACCGGCTGGCCAGGCGATGACGATCCGTACATGAATCCGGATCCGACCCAGCTGGGCTCGGCCCTGATCCTCACGAAGCTGACCCCGGCCGGCAGCTGAGAACCGGTCACCTCGTGACACGGCCCCGGGGGGGGGGGGGGGCC
>JAFAAX010000038.1 GCA_023426345.1 Actinomycetes bacterium | reverse complement strand
CGACGCGGCTGGTCCTCGCCGCCGACGCGCCCGCGGTCCGGGGGGAGCCGGTCGGCGGCGCGGACGGGGGCCTCATCCTCCGCGTCCCCGCGCCGCGCCTCACGTGGGCGGACGTCGTGGCGCTCCTCGTCGACGAGGGCGGCGCCGCCGGCGCGGTCCGCTCCGTGCTGGAGGCCGGCGATCAGGACGACGCCGACCGCGCGGTCGCGGCCTTGTGGGAGCATCCTCTCGTCTGGTTCGACGCCTCGGAGCGCGAGGCGCTGGCCGCCGCCTGGCGAGCGGAGGATCGGGCGGTCTGACCGGGCCGCCGGCCCGCCTCAGCGGCGGAATTCCCGCACGAAGTTGCGCAGGATGGCATGCGCGGGCGCGACGTTCGCGGCGGCGACGGCGTCCTCGACGCGCTGACGCTCCGCGACGGGGTAGTACCCCCGATCCGCGTACTCCTCGATGCGCACGCGGATGCCGGCCAGATCCAGTTCGGGGTGGAACTGCGTGGCGTAGACGTGGGCGCCCGCGCGGATCATCTGGACGGGCGCGGTGCCGCCTGAGACCAACAGGCGCGCGCCTGGCGCCAGCGCGGAGGCCGCCTCGTGATGGCCGACGTACGCCTGGAAGCGGTCGGGGACGCCCTCGAGCAGGGGATCCTCGCGCCCCTGCGGCGTCACCGCCAGGGCGACGGGGGAGATCTCCTCGCCGTGGGAGGTGTCGACGCTGCCCCCCAGATGCAGCGTGAGGGTGCCCATCCCGTAGCAGATCCCCAGGAACGGGCGGTCCTCGTCGAGGAGGCGGTCGTAGAGGGCGTGGAGATGGGCGTCGACGTCGCGCTGGCGCTCGGACTTGCGCTCCTCGGGCGTGGCGGCGTCGAAGGGGGATCCGCACAGGATGATCGCCGACCAGTCGTCGAGGTCGAGGTCGGGGAACGGCTCGCGCTCCAGGCGCACGCGCACCGCCTCGCCCGGGAGCATGCCCCCGATGCGGGGGAGATTGCGGAACTCGTCCTCGGCGACGACCTCCTCGGTGCGGGACGTGAGCAACAGGAAGGGCCGGGCCATGCGCTCACACTACGACATGCGGCGGTCCTGGCTGGTTCGCGCGGGGCGAACGGCTACCGTGGAGCCATGCCCACGACCGCGACGGCGGCGCAGTCCCGCCGCTACAACGACGACCTCCGCCTGGCCCATGTGCTCGCCGACCAGGTGGACGCCCTGACGATGGCCCGCTTCGGGGCGCAGGACCTCATCGTGGAGTCCAAGCCCGATCTCACGCCCGTCACCGACGCGGACCGGGCCGCGGAGGACAGCCTGCGCGCCCAGCTGTCCCACACGCGCTCGCGCGACGCGATCCTGGGCGAGGAACGCGGGGCGACCGGGCATTCGAGCCGCCAGTGGGTCCTCGATCCCATCGACGGGACGAAGAACTTCGTGCGGGGCGTGCCCGTGTGGGCGACGCTGATCGGGCTGGTCGAGGACGGCGAGCCCGTCATGGGCGTCGTGTCCGCGCCGGCGCTCAAGCGCCGCTGGTGGGCCGCGGAGGGGCAGGGCGCGTTCACAGGCACCTCCCTCATGCGGGCGACGCGGATGCGCGTGTCCTCCGTCCCCGCGATCGAGGAGGCCTCGCTGTCGTACTCGTCCCTGGACGGGTGGCTGCGCCACGGGCGCGGCGGCCAGTTCCTCGAGATGCAGTCTCGGTTCTGGCGCACGCGCGCGTTCGGCGACTTCTGGAGCTACATGATGGTCGCCGAGGGCGCCGTCGACGCCGCCTGCGAGCCCGAGCTGGAGGTCCACGACATGGCGGCCCTGGTGCCGATCGTGCGCGAGGCCGGCGGCCGCTTCACGTCGCTCACAGGCGAGGACGGCCCCTGGGGCGGCAACGCGCTGGCGACCAACGGGTGGATCCACGACGACGTCCTGGCCGCCCTGGACTGGCCGCAGGACGACCCCTCCGACGAGGTCGTCTGGATCCATGAGCAGGAGGGCCACCCGGGCCCGCACTCCGCCGCGGACTGAGCCGACGCCCCCGAGGCCTTGTCGGGCCCTCAGGTCGGCGGGGACGGCCTCGTCAAGGAAGGACCAGAATCCGGCACGGGTCCCCGCCCGCGTGGCGGCGCCCGAGCGGAACAATGGACCATGACCGCGCCCGCCCCCGAGGAGACCCGACGATGACCTCTTCCACCCCCACCTCGACCCCGCTTCCCCTCTCCGACGTCGCCGCGCCGCTGGGGCCGTCCTACGACCGCTCGCAGCTGACCACCGGCATCGTCCATTTCGGAGTCGGAGGGTTCCACCGCTCCCACCAGGCGATGTACCTCGACCGCCTGATGCGCGACGGGCGGGCGATGGACTGGGCGATCACCGGAGTGGGCGTGCTGCCCGGCGACCGGCGCATGCGCGATGTCCTGCGCGCCCAGGACGGGCTGTACACGCTGGTCCTCAAGCATCCGGACGGACATGTCGAGCCCCGGGTCATCGGCTCGATCCGCGACGTGCTGTGGGCGCCAGAGGATCCCGGCGCGGTGCTGGACCTGCTGGCCGCCCCGGCCACGCGGATCGTCTCCCTGACCGTCACCGAGGGCGGCTACACCATCGACGACGCCACCGGCACCTTCCGCGAGGACGCGCCGGGGGCTGTCCACGACGCCGCCGACCCGGCCCACCCGATCACCACGTTCGGGTACCTGGTGGAGGCCCTGCGCCGGCGCCGCGATGCTGGCGTCGCGCCGTTCACGGTGATGTCCTGCGACAACCTGCCCGGCAACGGGCGCGTGGCCCGCACGGCGGTGGTCGCCCAGGGGCGGATGACGGACCCGGAGCTGGGGGAGTGGATCGACCGCGAGGTCGCCTTCCCGAACTCGATGGTCGACCGCATCACGCCGGTGACCACCCCGGAGGACGTCGCGAGGGTCCGCGACGACCTCGGGATCGACGACGCCTGGCCGGTCGTCGCCGAGCCCTTCGCCCAATGGGTCCTCCAGGACGCCTTCACGATGGGCCGCCCTCCGTTGGAGGAGGCCGGCGTGCAGGTCGTCCCCGACGTCGCTCCGTATGAGCTGATGAAGCTGCGTCTGCTCAACGCCTCCCACCAGTCCCTGGCGCATTGGGGGCGTCTGCTGTCCTGCGAGTACGCGGACCGCGCGGCCTCTGATCCGGACATCGCCGCCTTCACTCGCGCCTACCTGGACCGCGAGGCCGTCCCCACGCTGCTGCCCGTCCCCGGCATCGACGTGCCCGATTACATCAAGACCCTGTTCCAGCGGTTCGCCAACGCGGCGATCGCCGACACGGAGGCCCGCCTGGCCCAGGACGCCTCCGACCGCATGCCGAAGTTCGTCCTGCCCTCAGTGCGCGACAACCTGGCGGCCGGGCGTTCCGTACGACTGGGGGTGGCGATGTGCGCCGCCTGGGCGCTCGGCATGGAGGGAATCGACGAGGGCGGCGCCCCCATCGTGGTCGACGACAAGGCGTGGGGGCGCATCGAGCCCGAGATCGCCGCGCAGAAGGCGGGGGACGCGGGGGCGTTCCTGGCGGACGAGCCGGTGTTCGGCGAGATCGGACGGGATCCGCGCTTCCGGGAGTCGTTCGTGCGGGCTCTCGGCGAGCTGCGGGCGCGGGGCGCCCGGACCGTGCTGCGCGAGCTGGCGGCCGGCACTCCGCTCTGACCCTCCTTCGAGGTTCGCCCGAGTGGACCCGCGAGGTTCGCCCACGTGTGACGCCAACGGCCTTGCGGTATGTCTCTGCCGTGAGGGGGAGGGCCGCGACCGAGTTCGGTATCTGTGGCAGCGGGGTCTGCCACAGATACCGAACTCGATGTGTGGTCGGATTCTGCTGTGACGTGAGTGCTGACGTTTGTGCTGGTGGGGGGCTCGGTGATGGGGTTGGGGTGAAGGAGGCGCTGCCGAGATCGGTATCTGTGGCGGAGAGGTCTGCCACACGGACCGATCTCGAGGGTCGCGAGCGCCGCGGGTGCCACGGGTACCGATCTCGCGGGTCGCGAGCTCCGCGGGTGCCACACGTACCGATCTCGAGGGCTGCTGGTGCCACACGTCCCGGTTTCGGCGGCGAGACGAGCGAACCTCGGGCCCACACTTGGGCGAACCTCGGCGTCATACTTGGGCGAACCTCGCGGTTAGGGAAGGGGGTTCGCGGCGCGGAGGCTCGCCAGGAGGCGGCGAACGGCCGCCACGCGGGCCGTGCGGCGCGCCGACTCGTCGGCGTCCAGCGCCCCGCCGCCGCGGGCGAACGGCTCGGCGCCGACGGCCCAGGCGTCCAGCGCGCACGAGGGCTCGTCTGCGGCATGGGTGCACATCGGGAGGCACCAGGAGGCGGCCTCGGCGACATCGGGGAAGACGGCCAGAATGTCGTCGGCGCTCACGTGACCCAGCCCGAAGGACCGGACGCCCGGCGTGTCGGCCACCCATCCGCCGCCCGGCAGCTCGAAGGCCTCCGCGGACGTCGAGGTATGCCGGCCGCGTCCTGTCACAGCGTTGACATGGCCCGTCGCCCGCCCGGCGCCGGGGACCAGCGCGTTGATGAGCGTCGACTTGCCGACTCCCGAGTGCCCGACCAGCACGGAGAACCTGTCCGCGAGCAGGTCGCGGAGCCGGTCGAGGCCGGGGTCCGCTCGGTCGCCCTCGTCCTCGCCTTTGCCCTTGCCCTCGTCGCCGTCCGCCTCGGGGGCGAGCAGGGACACGGCGACGGAGGTCAGTCCGAACGGCGAGAAGCGGGCGACGAACGGCGCAGGGTCCGCCAGGTCCGACTTCGTCACGCACAGGACGGGCTCCAGCCCGGCCTCGTAGGCGGCGACCAGGCAACGGTCCACCATGCCGGTGCGCGGCTCGGGGTCGGCGGCGGCCACCACGACGACCATGACCTGGGCGTTGGCGACGATGGCCTTCTCGGAGCGCTCGTCGGCGGCGTCGTCGCGCGAGCGCCGCAGCACCGTCGAGCGATCCTCGATGGCGACGATCCGGGCCAACGTGTCGGGGCGGCCCGACAGGTCCCCGGTCATCCGCACGCGGTCGCCGAGCACCAGGGATCCGCGGCCGAGCTCCCGCGCGCGCACGCCGATGAGGCGCGTGCCCTCCGGGTCGGCCAGCACGACGCCGTAGCGGCCGCGGTCGATGGACACCACGCGTCCGAGGGGCTGCTCGGACCAGTCGGGACGCACCTTCGAACGAGGGCGCGACCCCCTCCCGGGGCGCACCCGCACGCGGGGGTCGTCGGTGCCCGTGTCTCGCCGGCTCACCGGGCGGGCTCCGGGCGGGCGGGGGCGGCGCCGTTCCCCTGGCCGCCTTGGCCGCCCTGGCCGTCGTGGTCCTCGCCGCAGCCGCCCCGGCCGCCGCCGGCCAGCATGTCGGCCCACATCCGCGCGAAGCCGGGCAGGGTCTTCGAGGTCGTCGCGATGTCCTGGACCTCCACGCCGGGCACGAGCAGGCCGACGATGGCGCCGAACGTCGCCATCCGGTGATCCGCGTAGGTCCGGACGCGCGCCGCGTGGAGGGGGCGCGGGCGGATCTCCAGGCCGTCGGGCCGCTCGGTGGCGTCGCCGCCGAGCCGCGCGATCTCGGTGGCCAGCGCCGCCAGCCGGTCCGTCTCGTGTCCGCGGAGATGCCCGATCCCGCGCAGGCGCGACGGCGTGGTCGCGCACACGGCCAGCGCCGCGAGCGTCGGGGCGAGCTCCCCGACGGCGGAGAGGTCGACGTCGATGCCTCGCAGCGCGCCGGCGCCCGGGCCCTGGACCGCCAGGCCGTCCCCGTCCACGACGACCAGGGCGCCCATGCGCTCCAGAAGCCCGCGCCACGCCTCGCCGGGCTGGGTCGTCCGCGCCGGCCAGCCGGGGATGCGCACGCGCCCGCCGGTCAGCGCCGCCGCCGCCAGGAACGGCCCCGCGTTGGAGAGATCCGGGTCGATGCTGATGGGGCCTCCCCGGGGACGGCCGGGCGTGACCGCCCATCCCGGCCCGGCGGGGCCGCCCTCGTCAGGCTGGATGGGCGCCTCGCGGACGGCCACGCCGCGCGCGCGCAGCGCCTCGACGCTCATCGCGACGTGCGGGGCGGAGACCACGCGCCCGCGCGCGCGGATCGTCACGGGGCGCGACATCAGAGGCGCGGCCAGCAGCAGTGCGGAGAGGAACTGGGAGGACGCGGAGGCGTCGACGAGCAGGTCGCCGCTCGCGCCGGGAGAGGGAAACGCGCCCTCCCCTCGGACGCGGAAGGGGAGGAAACCGGGCTCGCCGAGGAAGGTGACGGTGGCGCCGCCGTCCGCCAACGCCTCGAGGAGCGGTGCGACGGGACGCGCGCAGGCAGCGGGGTCACCGAGGAACGTGGTCTCGCCGTCGGCCAGCGCGGCCACGGCGGGGAGGAACCGCAAGACGGTGCCGGCCAGCCCGCAGTCGATGGTGGTGCCCGCCCGCACGCGGTCGAGCGGGGTGACGCGGATCGTCCCGTCGCCGGGCTCCTCCAGGCGCGCGCCGAGGGCTCTCAGACCCTCGATCATGAGGCGCGTGTCGCGCGCGTCCAGAGCGCCGCGCACCGTCGAGGGGGCGTCGGCGAGGGCCGCCAGGACCAGCGCGCGATTCGTCTCGGACTTCGAACCGGGGACGCGAACGACCGCGTCGACGGGCCCTGTGGCGGGCGGGGCGGGCCACCACAGGTCGGCGGGCCCCGCCTCCGGGTGAGGGGAGCCGGGTCCGTCGTCGGGCGCGGGGCGGGGCGGGGGCGCGGGCGGCGCCGGCGTCATGCCGCGTACGTCCGGCGCGCGTCCTCGCGGGCCTTGCGGGAGGCGGCCTTGATCGCGGCGCGCTGCTCGCGGTCGTTGCGGACCTTCCATCCGACGGAGGGCTTGCCGCGCCGGTCCGTGGCGGCGAACACCAGTCCGCCGAACAGGGCGAGGGAACGGGTGAGGCCGTCGCGCATCGCCGAGCGCTCGGCCTTCGAGGAGGCCGTCCACACGGGGTTGTTCGCGATCGCCAGCGGAACCGCCGCCGTGGCGAGCACCGTCGCCGCGCCCCTCTGGCCGGCGCCGACCGCGAGGACCGCTCCTGCGCCCATCGTCACGACGCCCAGGCCGCGGGTGATGAGGCGGAGCTGCTCGTCGGTGAGATCCAGGCCCGCCTTCTGGAAGAGAGGACGGACCGGCTCCAGGCGCTCGACGTGGGGGTCGGGGTCGCGCACCGCCGACCACCCGTCGACGAGGAAGGGAGCTGCGAGGAGGGGCCGGGCCACCAGTCGGATGATGTTCATGCCTCCATTGTCCGACGCATCGGTGGCGACGGCCAGTGTTTGGGCTCATCCGGGGAACATTTCCCGCGCCGCCCGCGTTGGAGTGGTCATGGTGACGGGGACGGAGTCCATCGCGACCACCGCGTGGCGGTGGGTAGCGCTAGCCTGGAGGGCGATGGACATCATCTCGACCACTTCCGACGACGCGGCTCCCGCAGCCGGGGCGGCAGAGACCCGCGAGGAGCGCGACGCGCGTTTCGCCGCGGAGGCCCTGCCCCTGCTCGATCAGCTCTACGGCGCGGCGCTGGGCATGACCCGCAATCGCGCGGACGCCGAGGACCTGGTGCAGGAGGCCTTCACCAAGGCCTACGCGAAGTTCGACCAGTACCGGCCGGGGACCAACATCAAGGCGTGGCTCTACCGCATCCTCACGAACACCTACATCACGATGTACCGGAAGGCGCAGCGCTCGCCGAAGCGCGCGAGCTCGGACACCGTCGAGGACTGGCAGCTGGCCGACGCCGCCTCCCACGACGACCGCGGGCTGCGCTCGGCGGAGGTCGAGGCGCTCGACCTCATCCCCTCCGAGCAGGTGCGCGAGGCGCTGGCGTCGCTGTCCGAGGAGTACCGCATGGCGGTCTACCTGGCCGACGTCGAGGGGTTCAGCTACAAGGAGATCGCGCAGATCCTGGAGGTCCCCATCGGCACGGTGATGAGCCGGCTGCATCGGGGGCGCCGGCAGCTGCGCGACAGGCTGGCCGACTACGCGGCGTCCGTCGGCATCGGCATCGGCACGGGCGCGGGAGGTGCGCGGTGAGAGCGGACATGACGGGCGGCACGGCTTGCGAGCGGCTGCGCGCGCACCTCGACGAGGTCGTCGACCTCCAGTGGGCACGGGCACTGGCCGAGGGCGCGGGCCCCGGGGGCGACTGCCTGGACGCGGAGTCCCTCGCGGTCCTAGAGGCCCATGCGGCGACGTGCCCGACGTGCCAGCGGGCGTTGGGCGCCGAGCGCCACCTCCGCGACGTCCTGCGCCGCTGTTGGTGCGAGGAGCAGTCCGCTCCCGATTCCCTGCGCGTGACCATCGTTGCGCGCACGATCCGCGCCCAGTGACGAGGGCGACCCGCTCGGAGGAGTCCCGCGGTCACGTGACGTTCGTCGCTGAGGGGCCGGCGGAGGTCGTGGGATCGGCCTCACGTGTGGGAGACTGTCGGGGTTGAGTCGTCGACGGAAGGAGACCGCCATGTCGAAGAAGGGCCGCAAGCGTCGTGACCGTCGCAAGCACGGAGCGAACCACGGCAAGCGTCCGAACGCCTGAGCCGTGAGTGGAGGGGCCGACAGCCGGGTGCTGTCGGCCCCTTCCGTCTGCCGCTGGGGGCCAGGCCGGCGCCGGAGCGGGATCCCCGGCGGGGTCGAGGGCGCGGGAGCCGGCGGGTGGGGGAGTCAGCGCTCCCAGGTCCATGCGGGGCCGTCGGCGTGGGAGGCGGGGCGGTGCAGCATGCCTCCCGCGGTGGACACGACCAGGCGGGCGCCCTCGTCCTCGGTGCGGGCCAGGCCGTCCACGATCAGGCTCCAGCCGTGGCGCTCGCGCGCCGCCCACACGAGCGTCACGTGCGCATCGGCCGCCGCGTTCGCGATCGCCGAGCCGCGGGGATGGTCGACGACCAGCTCGCCGTCCTCCACGCGCGGATCGACGGTGTGGATCTTGACGAACCGGCCGGGCGCGGTCGCGGTGATGAGGATCGCCGAATCGAAGCGCGCGACCGCCTGCGCCAGCCGGTCGGGGGGCACGGGAATGGTCATCGGCGGTCGCCTCCGGGGGCGGGGTCGGCGGCGCGCGGACCGCGCCCGAGGGGGGCCGCGAAGCGCTGGAGCACCGGATGGAGCTCGCGGAGCCAGGCGCCGCGAGCGACCAGGTCGACCACGCGGGCGGGGTCCGCGACGACGCTGCCGTCGATCTCGTCGAGGATCCCAGCGAAAGCCTCCGGCGCGAACGGGGAGGACGGTCCGGTGAGGATCGTGGTGGCGCCCGCCGACAGGGCCGCCAGGCGCGGCAGCGTCTTGTTCGCCACGGTCATGCCCGTGAGGAACACGGTGTCGGCCTGGGGCAGCACGTACTCGCAGGCGGGGTCGGGCAGATCCTCGCCGTGCGGGTCGCGCTCCAGGATCGTGAGGTCGCAGGCGCCGCGCAGGGTCCGCGCGGCGCGGTCGAAGTGACCGACCATGACGACGCGGCGCCCCGCGAGCTCGTCGGCACGGCGCGTGAAGGCGTCCCCCTGGTCGTGTCCCGCGGCGAACGGCGCCACGCGGGCGGGCGTGTTGAGGGCGCAGGTGAGGGCTGCCGCGCCGATGCTGGCCAGTTCGAGGTCCCAGGACCTCACACCCGCGGCGACGTCGCGCAGGCGCGCGCCCACCTCGGGACGCTGCGAGGCCGGCACCCGCGGCCCGCCCCGCTGTCGCGCCGCGATGCCGCATCCGCCGTCATCGCTGCACACGACGACGACGCCGCCGACCAGGATCCGGGTCGCGCGGGCCTCCTGCGGCACCAGGTCGATGAGATCGTCGTAGATCTTCCAGGGGCTCGCACTCACCCGACCATTATGGGCGCCTCAGTGCGCGCCGGACGGCAGGCGCCGGGCGCGGCGCGCCGGACGGCTAGCCCTGGGGGACGTGCAGAGAGACATTGGTGGCCTTGGCGTCGGCCACGACGATCCTCCCGACCTCGACGCCCATCTCGCGCACGGCCTCCGTCGAGATCAGGGAGACGACGCGGAAGGGCCCGCACTGGACGTCGACCTGGCTCATGACGGCGTCGGACACGACGCGCGTGACGATGCCGGTGAAGTGGTTGCGGACCGAGACGGGCTCCCGGTCGCGGTCGATCTCCTGCGGCGAGGAGGACGCCGACGCGCGTTCTCGGAGGAACTCCGCCACGCTGGCGCCATCGACCATGGTCCGCGATCCCGAGTCGCGCCGGGCCCGGACCTTTCCCTGCTCGATCCACCGGCGCACCGAGTCGTCGCTCACTCCGACGAGGGTGGCGACCTCGCTCACTCTGTACTCGAACATCGGCCCAGGATAGCGTCGCCGCCCGGTCACCGCCCGCGTTCGCGCAGCATCACCACGGCGGCGTCCCCGGGCGCGGGCTCGCGCCGCGCGTCCGCGCCCTTCCCCCGAGTGCCCTCCACACCAGCGCCCGACGCCCCGGCGGCCTCCGGCATCGGCACGGTCAGCAGAGAGCCGTCCGGCGTGCGCACGACCAGAGCGGGCCCCCAGTCCTTCCAGGTGCGGCCCTCCACGATCACAGGCAGGCCGACGGGACCGGGATCGCCGGGCGCGGGCTCCGAGGGGTCCGCGGACGTCGCCGGTCCCGCCGGCTCCAGCCGCAGCTCGGACGGCCGCACGACGACCCGCTCCCGCCCGGGAAGCGCGACGGCCTGACGTCCGGTGAGGTGCAGGAGGAAATCATCGGGCCCGTCGGGACCGGGACCCTCCAGCACCTCCCGCCACGGCCCGGACCGCACGACCTCGCCGGATCGGATGACCACGACGTCGGTGGCCAGCGCGGCGACGTCCTCGGCATCGTGGGTCGCCAGCAGCACCGTGGGCCGCGCCGCCGCGAGGCGCGCCGCCAGCTGCAGCCTCAGCGTCTGGGCGACGGGCACGTCCAGGGCGGCCATCGGCTCGTCGAGCAGGACCACGTCGGGGTCCAGAACCATCGCCCGCGCGATCGCCACGCGCTGGGCCTGCCCGCCGGACAGCTGCGTCGCGTTGCGGGGGGCCAGCCCCGCGATCCCCAGCGCGTCCAACTCGGCCAGGGCGCGGCGCCGCGCCTGCGCCTCCGGCACGCCGCGCGCCCGCAGGCCGTACATCGCGTTGTCCAGGACATTCATGTGCGGGAACAGCAGCGCCCGCTGGCTGAGCAGGGCGATGGTCGGCCCGTGGTCCCCATCCGGCGCGGGACCGAACTCGATGCTGCCGGAGTCCGGGACGATCTCGCCGGACAGCAACCCGATGAGGGTCGACTTGCCGGACCCGTTCGGGCCGATCGCGGCCGTGACGACCCCGGGGGCAAGATGCGCGTTCAGGCGGACATCGCGGGCGGCGACCTCGGCGTCGATGCGGATCTCGGGACCCTGGGAACGTCGATGACACCAAATGGTCGGGGAACCCGACGGGTCGGCTTTCCCCGAGAAGCCTGCGACCTGCGCAGACGCCAGCGCGTCCGCGTGGGTGGTATCGACAATTGTGTGCCGTCCGCCTGAGCGCGCGCCCTCAGCGCCCGCTGCATCCGGCGCGTCTGCCGCGCCGGGCGCGGAGCGCCCGGCGCCGTCCTCGTCAATGGGGGCGACGGTGGGCGCGGGATCGGTGAACGCGTCGGCGGGGGGCGGTGCGGTCGGGAACAGGCGCGCCTGCCAGCGCGACGTGGCGAAGACGGACACGCCCACGACCAGCGCCGCCACGGCGATCAACACGATCGCCATGGACAGGGCGGAGGCGGTGTCGGACTCGCGCGCCAGGTAGATCGCGAGCGGCAGCGTGCGGGTGGTGCCCTGCAGGGAGCCGGCGAAGGTCAGGGTGGCGCCGAACTCGCCCAGCGAGCGGGAGAAGGTGAGCGCCAGGCCCGAGGCGATCGCGGGCGCCGACAGCGGCAGAGTGATGGTGCGCAGGACGCGCGTGCGCGAGGCGCCCAGCGAGCGGGCGGTGCGCTCCAGATCGAAGCCGCGGGTGCGCAACGCCCCCTCCAGGGACACGATGAGGTAGGGCATCGCGACGAAGACTTGCGCGATGATGACGGCGATCGTCGTGAATCCGACGCGGATGCCCGCGATCGCCAGGAATTGGCCGATCAGCCCGCGTTTGCCGAAGACCAGCAGCAGCGCCAGGCCCGCGACGACGGGGGGCAGGACGATCGGCAGGTTGACCAGGGTCCGGCAGATCTTCGCGCCGGCCTGGCGCGCGGGCGAGGCCTCCGGGCCGCTGCCGGCGGCGATCCAGTAGGCGACGGGGATGCCGAACGCGGCGGAGACGACGGTCGAGGACAGCGTCGTGATCGCCGACAGGCGCAGCGCGTCCAGCGACGCCTCCGAGGCGATGAGCGCGGGGAAGTCCCGCCAGTCGGCGCCGGTGAGGATGCCGAGGAACGGCACCAGCAGGAACGTGAGCGCGATGACGGCCGGGACCGACATCCACCGCGGCGCCAGGCCGGTCGCGCGGCGGGGGGCCCTCATCGACGAGGGCGGCCCCGCGTGGCCGGGCCGGTCGGCGCCCCGCGGCTCCGGGGCGGCGGGGGAGTCGTTGGCGGTGGAGGCGGTGGCGGCGGAGTCGTTGGCGGCGGAAGGGGCTGGGGGAAGGGCGCCGGACATGCCGGATGCGCCCGGCGCCGAGGGGGCGCCGGGCGCCTCCGCGGTCGTGCGTGGGGGCACGGTCGGTCCGGTCAGCTCAGCGGGCCGGCGAAGCCGTAGTTGGCGAGGATCTTCTGGCCGGCGTCGGAGTTGACGGCGTCGAGGAACCACTGGGCGGCCTGCTTGTCGGAGGGCTCGGCCGTCACGGCGATGCGGTAGTCGTTGATGATGGAGTCCGCGCCCGTGATCTGGATGGTCGTGACCTTGTCGCCCGCGCCCTTGGCGTCGGTGACGTAGACGATGCCGGCGTCGGCCTCGCCGTTCTCGACCTTGCCCAGGACGTCGGTGACCGACTGCTCCTCGGAGACCGGATGCAGCGTGACGCCCAGGGCCTCCTCCAGCTTGATCGTGGCGTTGCCGCAGGGGACGCCCTCGGCGCAGATCACCAGGTCCGCGTTGTCCAGGGAGCTGTCGACGCCCGTCACGCCGGCCGGATTGTCGGGCGGGGTGACCAGGGCCAGCGTGTTGGAGGCGAAGGAGACGTTCGTGGCGTCGTCGACCAGCGACTGCTCGACGGCCTTGTCCATGTTCTTCTTGTCCGCGGATGCGAAGACGTCGGCGGGGGCGCCGCCGGCCATCTGATCGATGAGGTCGGAGGACCCGGCGAAGTTGAACGTGACGGTGACGCCCGGGTGCTGCTCGGCCAGGACGGTGTCGGCGATCTCGGGGAAGGCGTCCTTGAGGGAGGCCGCGGCGAAGACGGTGATCGCGGTGGCGTCCTCGGTGGTGGCGGCCGACGGGCTCGACTGGGCGGTGTCGGCACCGGACGCGGAGGCGCCGGTGTCGGACTGGGCGTCGCCGGAGGAGCACGCCGCCAGGCCGAGCGCGGCCACGGCGGCCAGCGCCACGGCGGAGAGGGAGGAGGGTAGTCGCATGAAGGACTCCTGAGTGAGAGGGAATGGACGCGGCAACGGCGGTCGCACCATGCTGGCGCCGCGTTCGCGGTGGGTTTCCCGCCGAGACCCCGCAGGGCCGCGACCGGGCATGTCAGCGAGTCTAGTCGTCCCGCGTCCGCGCGGCGATACTCGGAATCGACCCGGAGACGCGGAACCTGATGTGAGATCCGACCGCACACCCGGAATCCCCCTCCCGCGACTTCGGTGCTGTTTCGCGGCGACTTCGGTGCTGTTCGGCGTCGACTTCGGTTCGTGTGGCGTGCGAGGGTGCCTGATGCTGGGTGCTGGTGTCACAGGTACCGGTCTCGGTGAAGGGGCGGTGGCGGGCCTGCGGTCGAGACCGGTATCTGTGGCGAGTGTCCCAGACGGGTGGAAACGGTGAGGTGGGAGGACGTCGACTCTCTCACACGCCGGGTGTCCCGGACGGATGCGGGCTGCGGTGCTATGCGTGAGGGGCGCTGATGCCGGTCGCACTGTGCCTCAGCGCTCGTGGGAGGGCCTGGAAACCGGTCTTCAGCTGTGACACGCGCTCAGTCTGACCGGCACGGCCGACCGGCCTGGGCCCTCGTGAACCGCAGCGCCACCGCACCGGATCGGCTGGCTTGCCGAGGGGCGTCGGCGAAGCCGGCGCCGTCCTCGTCAAGGAGCACGACACCGAGACAGCGGGGAACGGGAGAGCCCGGTGGCCGAGTCCCAGCGAGCGACCGAACTCACCGGAGAAGAGCACCGAAGTCGCGGGAGAAGAGCACCGAAGTCGGCGGACGCGCCGGTCAGCGTGGCATCCTGTCCTTGTGAATCCGCGCATCGCCGTCATCACGGTGTCCGACCGTTCCAGCAAAGGCGAGCGAGAGGACCTCTCTGGTCCCGAGGCGGTCCGCCTGCTCGCCGAGGGCGGCTGTGACGCCTCCCTGGCCGACGTCGTCCCCGATGACATCGAGCGGATCCGTGACGCGGTCCGGGCCGCCGCCCGCGACGGCGCCGATGTGGTCCTCACCACCGGAGGCACCGGCCTGGGGCCGCGCGATGTCACGCCGGAGGCGATGGACGGCCTGATCGCCCGGGAGGTCCCGGGCCTGGCCGACGCGATCCGCGCGCAGGGCACCAGCCACGGCATCGTGACGTCAGCACTGTCGCGCGGCCGTGTCGGGATCTGCGAGGTCCCCGTCCCCGGCGAGGCGTCCGGCGGCGGCGTCCCCTCCCGTGACGAGGGCGACTCCGGTGGCTCGGTCCCGGCCGTCCGCCACGTCCTGGTCGTCAACGCCCCGGGCTCCCCGGGCGGCGTCCGTGACGCTGTTGCCGTCTTGCTGCCGGTCGTCCGCCACGCCGTCGACCAGATGGCCGGCGGTGACCACTGAGGTCGTCTCTTCCGCGTCGGCCTGTGAACACCTCTCATCGACGAGGGCGACCCCCCTCCCGGTGCCAGCAGACCCGTGAGCGGGCGTCCTCGTCACTGGAGGGGGAGGATCTCCAGGACGTCGCCCCGCTCGACGGTGGAGACATCGGCGGGCACGACCGCCAGGACGTCCGCCGCATGCAGCGCCGCGACCAGGTGGGAGGCCGACCCGCGCGGATGGACGGGCGCGACGACGGGCGCGCCGCCCGGCTCCGGCGCCGCGCTCAGGCGCGCGGGCAGGTACTGGCGCCGCCCGTCGCGGCGCGTCCACGCGTCCCCGGCCACCGCGAACAGACGGGGCGCGTCGCCTAGCCCCAGCATGCCGCGCAGCAGCGGCACGCCGAACAGGGTGAACGACACCGCGACGGACACTGGGTTCCCCGGCAGGGCCAGCACACCGACGCGACGCCCGCCCGCCGTCTCGATGACGCCGTGGCCCTGGGGCTTGCCCGGCTGCATCGCGACCTTCTCGAAGGTGAACCCGTGCGCGCGCCCGGCCTGCTTGACGACGTCGCGCGCGCCCATCGAGATGCCGCCAGTGGTGACGACCAGGTCGGCGTCCTCGGCGGCCGCGACCAGCGCGTCCCAGAGGTGGCCGGGGTCGTCGTCGGTGCGGAGGACCGCGACGACCTGTCCGCCGGCGCGCTCGGCCAACGCGGTGACGATGAGGGAGTCGGAGTCCGGGATCAGCGCGTCGGCTCCCGTCCCGGTGCTGTCCGGGCCCGCGGCGGCCGCCACGTCCGCGAGCTCCGCGCCCGTCGACACGACGGCGACGCGCGGCCGACGTCGCACGACGACCCGGTCGATGCCCGCGGCGGCCAGCGAGGCCGGGGCCAGCGGGGACAGGACCTCGCCGGCGTCCAGGGCGATGTCGCCCGCCGCGATGTCCTCCCCCGCGTCGCGAACGTTCGCGCCCGCGGCCGGCGCCCGGACGATCGTCACTGACGAGGGCGCCTCTGGTGCGTCGTATCGCGCGTCCGTGTCCTCGACCCTGACGACGGCATCGGCGTCTGTGGGCACGGGCGCGCCCGTCATGATGCGGATGGCGTGGCCGGCAGCCAGGGGCGCGGCAGCGCTGGACCCGGCGGGCACGTCCCCGGACACCGGCAGCGTCCAGGGGCCCTCTCCGACCAGGTCGGCGGCCCGGACGGCGAACCCGTCCATCGCCGAGTTCCTGAACGGGGGGACCGACAGCGCGGCCACCGCGTCCTCGGCCAGCGTCCGCCCCGCGGCGAGACGGGCCGGAACGGTCTCCGTCGCTGTCGGGGCGGGGACGAGGGCGACGAGTAGCTGATCGAGGTACTCCTCAGGGGTGATCACGGCGATGACCTTTCAGTCGGAGGGAGGGGCGGGCCCAGCGGGCGGGACGGGTGGCGGCGGAGCGGTCGGGCCCGGCCGGGATCGGTCTCGGCGGGAGGAAGGACCGAAGTCGCGGGAGAAGAGGACCGAAGTCGGCGGAGATCTCAGCCAGCGGGACGGGGCCGCGTCCAGGTCCCTGAGCGGCCCCCGGACTTGAAGGTGACCTCGGCGCGCACCAACGCCACGCCGCGGTCCACGCCCTTGACCATGTGGACCAGCGCCAGGGCGGCCACGGTGGCGGCGGTGAGCGCCTCCATCTCCACTCCCGTGCGGTCGACGGCGCGGACGACGGTGGTGATCGCGACGCCGTCCTCGGCCATCTCCAGGCGGACTTGGACGTGGTCGAGGCGGATCGGGTGGGCCAGGGGCAGCAGCTCGGGCGTGCGCTTGGCGGCCGCGATCCCGGCGATGCGGGCGACGGCCAGCGCGTCGCCCTTCGGCACGGTGTCATCGGCGAGCGCGCGCATGATCGGCGCGGAGCAGGCGACGAAGGCCCGGGCGCGGCCTTCGCGCAGGGTGACCGGCTTGCCGGAGACGTCGACCATGCGGGCGTCGCCGTGCTCGTCGATGTGGGTGAGGCGCACCGCGTCCACCGGATCGCCCGTCGGGGCGCCGTCCGTCGCATTGCTCATGGATTCCTCGATTCCGAAGGTGCAGGTGGTCCATCGTTCAGGCTAATGTGCCCGGGGAGAAACCGGAGCCACGGCGATGCGGGCTCCGGCGTTCGGACACGGACACAGGCAGGGGAGAGTGACCTCGATGGGTGAGTCCCAGGCGGCCGACCAGCGGATCCGCCGGTGCGCGGTGAGCGAGCGGGCCCTGGACGTGGCGGCGATCGCGGCGTCCGTGGATGACGACCACGCGGGCGCCGTCGTGACGTTCAGCGGCGTCGTGCGCGACCACGACCGGGGCCGCCGCGTCACGGCCATCGAGTACGAGGGCCACCCCAGCGCGCCCGGCGTGCTGGCGCGCGTCGCGGCCCAGGTCCTCGCCGAGTTCCCGGGCGTCCTGGTCGCCATCGAGCATCGCTCCGGCATGCTGCGGGTCGGCGACGTCGCGATGGTCGGCGCCGTCTCCGCCTCCCATCGCGGCCAGGCGTTCATGGCGTGCTCCCGGCTGGTGGACCTGGTCAAGGAGCAGCTGCCGGTGTGGAAGCGCCAGATCTTCGCCGACGGCACCGACGAGTGGACCGGGACCGCCTGAACGGTCCCCCACCCTTGACGAGGGCGGCGGGGGCGTCCTCGTCGAGGAGAAGAAGGTCAGCCACCGGCGAAGGGCGGCAGCGCGTCGACGGTCGCGCCCGGCGCCACGGGCGTGCCGCCCTCGGCCGGGACCGTGTCGATCAGCCAGGTGCACAGGCCCAGGACGCGGGCGGCCTCCCCGGTCGCGCCGAGCCGCGCGATGACGGCCTCCAGGGGCGCGGGCGCGTCCAGGGGCAGGGTGCGCTCGCGGGTGCCCATCGCGCGGGAGGCGCCCGCGAAGAACCGGAGGGTGACCGTGGCGGACGGCGGGGCGCTGGTGCTCATGGGGCTCATCCTCCGATCGCGCTCATGCGGCGCAGGGGCTGTGCGGGGCCGCCTCGGTCGCGGCCGTGGGCGCGGCGCTTGACGGCCATGCCGCCCGCCCAGGCGTCGAGGAGGTCCTCGTCGGAGGCGCCGGAGCGCATGAGGCCGCCCAGGTCGATCTCGAGATCGCCGAAGAGGCACGGGCGCATCTGCCCGTCGGCGGTGAGGCGCGTGCGGTCGCAGGCGGAGCAGAACGGGTCCGTCATCGAGGCGATGATCCCGACGCGTCCGCCCGGGTGCCGCGGCGAGGGAGCGACGTCCCACAGGCGGGCGGGCGCGGAGGGGTCCGCCGCCGCAGCCCGCGCGTCGGGGGTCAGGTCATGGTCGCGGGCCAGCAGGGCGAGGATCTCGTCCTGGCCCAGCAGGCCGTCCATCCGCCAGGCCCCGTCGGCGCCCAGCGGCATCTCCTCGATGATGCGCAGCTCCAGGCCGCGGTCCAGGCAGAAGTCCAGGAGGTCGGGCAGGCCGGCGTCGTTGAGCCCGCGCATGGCCACGGCATTGATCTTGACGGGGGACAGGCCCGCGTCCTGGGCGGCGTCGATGCCGGCGACGACGTCGCGGAAGCGGTCGCGCCGCGACAGGCGGCGGTAGGTGTCGGCGTCGACGGAGTCCAGGGAGATGTTGACGCGGGTCAGACCCGCGTCCCTGAGCGCGCGGGCGCGTTTGTCCAGTCCCAGGGCGTTCGTGGTCAGGGAGATGTCGGGAGCCCGGCCCTGATCGGTGCGCAGCGCGGCGGTGCGGGCGACGATCCCCTCCAGGCCGCGGCGCATCAGCGGCTCGCCCCCGGTGAAGCGGACCTCGCGCAGTCCCAGGCGCGTGACGCCCAGGGCCACCAGCCGCATGACCTCGTCATCGGACAGGACGCTGTCGCGCTGGAGCCACTCCATGCCCTCCTCGGGCATGCAGTAGGTGCAGCGCAGGTTGCATCGGTCGGTCAGGGAGACCCGCAGGTCCCGGGCCACCCGCCCAAAAGAATCGACGAGCAGGCGGGAGGCGCCGACCTCGGCGGGAGTGCCGGCCGCAGGGCGTCCGACCGCGCGCGGAGGGCGCCCCGCGCGGTCGGCGCGCGGGGCGGGGAGCGCCGTGCGAGCGGTCGGCTCTGGGCGGGCCGCCCGTGTGCTCGGTCCGGGAAGGGAGTGGACGGGGGACACGGAAGGGATGAGCTCCTCTGGGAGGTGGTCAGTCGCCGGCGGGAGCGCCGGCGGGGGTGGCTTCGCGCGCCAACTTCGCGACGCGGCCGGCCAGATCGGCGGCGTCGGCGCCGCGGCCGGCGGCCACGCCGATGAGGAAGGCGGTGAGCGGGGCGCCCGGCCGCGAGGGCCCGTGGGCGACGTCGGAGATCATGTCCAGCAGGGGGGCCTGGGCCGCCTCCAGGACCTGCGGATCGACGTCGACCTCGGCGGCGGCCGTCTCCAGCCAACGGCGCATCCGCTCCATCTTCTCGGGATCGTCCCGGTGGGGAGACATCGGCAGTCCTTCCTCTCGTGCGGAGACCCGGACAGGAAACCGCAGGGTTCACTCCTGCGGGCGCCAAGACCCTAACACGGCCCCGCGGGCCTCGGCAGGGCGGGGCCTCAGAGATCGCCGGCGCGCCGGGGCGAGCGCACCCCGCGCAGGCTGATCCGGCCGGACTCGTCCGCGTGGGCCAGCTGCCACGGCGGGACCAGGGTGAGGTAGGTGGCCAGGACCTGCTCCGGGGGGTCCGCCATGTCGGTGAGGATCCACGCCTGGATGGCGGCGGACAGGTTGTTGATCTGCTGCTGGGCGGCCATCTCCATCCAGAGTTCGTCGGGCTCGCCCCCCTCCATGCGTCCTGCGGTCAGGCGGACGAACTCGTGGGAGGTCGCCTCCATCGAGGCCAGGACCTGGTTGTAGACCGTCGAGTGCTCGCGCACCATCACGGCGTACACGTCAGCGAAGCGCTGGATGTGGGCCAGCGTGGCCAGGAACGACTCCGTCCAGATGTCCAGGAGCGGCCGGTCCGAGGCTCCCGGCTCCAAGGGGTCCAGCAACTGGTCGTTGGTCGGGCCCAGGTCCTCGACGAGGATCTCGGTCAGCAGGTCCGCGGGCGAGGCGGCGTGGCCGTAGAACGTCTGCCGGGAGATGCGCGCCTCGCGGGCGAGTTCCTGGACCGGGATGTCCTCGGCCCGGCGGGTGGCGGCCAGCCGGAGGATCGCGTCGGTGAGCGCCTCCCGGACCCGCAGATACCGGGGGTCCTCCGCCGTCCCGGGTGACAGTGTCTGCGCGCTCACGCCCCTCAGCATATCGGGACGGGAGTGTGCGCGAACGTGACGTCGCAACGCCCGCCGGGACGTTGCGGCCCGCATTTCGCGCAGCCTCCCCGTCCGACGGCACAGATTACGAGAAGGCCCCCGCACGCAAATAGACACCTGTCGTATTGAGTCGCGCAGCGGTCGCGCGCCCAACGGCCCCGGCATCCGGACGTCGCCCGCACCCTGAAACGTCGCGGTTTCCGGCGCCCCCACCTCCGGCCGATCCGCCCCCGGGGGACCAACGTCCCCCGGGGCCGCCCTCGTCGATCTAGATTGACGGCGACTAAACGACAGATGTCGATCAGGCGGCGAGGGGGCACCCCGACCCGCCCCTGAGGAGAAGGGAATCGACATAGTGATGGGTCCGACACTCACGGACGCCCCGTCGACGCAGGCCGCGACGCAGACCGGCGAGAAGTGGGTCCGCACGTTCTGCCGCCCGAATTGCTTCGGCGGATGCCCGCTGTTCGCCCACGTGCGCGACGGGAAGGTCGTCGGCGTCTCTCCGGCGCCCCTGCCCGACCCGAAGTACAACCGGATCTGCCTGCGCGGCCTCACCCAGCCCGAGCAGCAGTACAGCGCCCGGCGCCTCCTCCACCCGAAGAAGCGCGTCGGGCCGCGCGGCTCGGGCCAGTGGGAGGAGATCTCCTGGGACGAGGCCATCGACATGGTGGTCGACAACTTCCAGCGCGTGAAGGAGCAGTACGGCTCGCGGGCCATCGCGTTGACGGAGGGCTCGGGCAACTACGGGACGCTGAGCTCCTCCCACTTCGGAGCCGTGCGCCGCCTGTTCGCGACCCTGGACGCCACCGTCTTGTCGAACACGCTGGACGTCGCCCAGGCCCACGGCCTCATGCAGGTCTTCGGCGGGCTGCCCAACAACGACCCCGCCGACCTGGCCAACGCGAAGACGATCTTCATCATCGGCTCGAACATGACCGAGGCCCAGATCCACACCTGGCACTTCGTCTCCGACGCCAAGGACAAGGGCGCGAAGGTCGTCGTCATCGACCCGGTCTACACGCCCACGGCGTCCAAGGCCGACCAGTGGGTGCGGATCCGCCCCGGTTCGGACCCCGCGATGTTCCTCGCCATGACGCGCGTCGTCATGGAGGAGGGCCTGATGGACGAGGGCTTCCTCCGTCGCTCCACCGTGGCGCCGCTGCTGGTGCGCGAGGACGACGGGCAGTTCCTGCGCGCCAGCGACCTGGCGGGGTCCGCCCAACAGGACGAGGGCGGCGCCGGCGCGGCGGGCTCCGGGATCGGGATCGGCGCGGCCGAGGACGGCGCCGAGGGCGTCGCCTCGACGGACGGCCTGTACTCCGCGGGCGGCCCGGTGGTCATCACGGATCCGTTCATCGTGTGGAGCGACTCCGAGGACCGCGCCGTCGAGCTCACCGACGGCTTCATGGACACGCGCCTGCGCGGGTTCTTCGAGGTGGGCGGCATCAGGGTCCGCACCGCGCTGGACCTGCTGTGGGACGCGGTGGACGAGTGGACGCTCGAGCACGCCGAGGAGGTCACCACCATCCCGGCCCGGACCCTCTACGACATGGCGGTCACCCTGGCCACCGAGACGCCCGCCTCCATGTACCACGCGATGGGCATCGACCACTGGGACAACGGGCACCTGTCCACCTTCGCGGAGTCGGCACTGGCCTGCGTGACGGGCAACGTCTCGCGCAAGGGCTCGCAGCTGGGCTTCAAATGGTACTTCGCGGAGAACTACGACTTCGTCAACTGGATGATGCCCGACGGGCACATGGCCCGCGATATCTACACCGACGACCTGTTCGAGCTGGCGAACCAGGGCACGATCCAGGGCAAGCCCGACGCGATCAAGGCCCTGTACGTGTCCGGCGCGAACGTGCTGGGCGCCTACTGCGACCGCAACCAGTGGATCGACACGGTGCTCCCGATGATCGACTTCATCGTGACCTGCGACATCTACAACTCCGACACCGTCGAGTACTCCGACCTGGTGCTGCCCGCCTGCCACTGGTTCGAGCGCCAGGACATCCAGTGGGCCGCGAACCATCCGTTCATCACCTGGGCGGACAAGGCGGTCGAGCCGTTGGGCGAGTCCAAGCCCGACATCGACATCATGAGGATGCTGGCGGCCCGCCTCGGCGTCAAGCAGTACTTCCCCGATGACGACGACGAGATGCTGCGGATCGCGATCAGCGACGACTGGGCGGCGGCCAACGGCTTTTCCCTGGAGCGCATCAGACGCGAGGGCGCGATCAAGATCTCCTACCAGGATCCCGACGAGCCGAACATCTGCCTGGGGGCGGACGGCACCTATCCGACGCCCACGGGCCGGGCGCAGTTCTACAACCCGAACCCGACGCCGCGGGTGCAGTCCTCGACGTCCCTGCGTTTCGACGCCGTCAAGGAGCGCCTCCCGCACTTCGAGCCGCCGATCGAGGCGTGGCCGACGTCCCCGGTCCACGACAAGTACCCGCTGACTTTTTTCCAGGAGCACACGCGCTGGCGCGTCCACACGCAGTACGCGGAGGTCCCGATGCTGCGCGAGCTGGATCCGGAGCCGACGGTGCGCATGAGCCCCGAGGACGCGGCCGCCCGGTCGATCCGCACGGGCGACATGGTCGAGATCTTCAACGACCGCGGCCACGTCGTGGTGCGCGCGATCGTGTCCGACGCCCTGCCCGCCGGCATGGTGTCGCTGCCCAAGGGATGGCTGGGCCACCAGCACGTCGCGGGAGCCCCCTCCGAGCTCACGCACATGACGCTCAATCCCGCATCGGTCAACCAGAGCTTCTTCGACGTGGCCGTCGAGGTCCGTCACTGGGAAGGGGAGCAGGCATGAACGAGGTGGATCCGGTGGTCTACGGACGCGCGGTCTCCGCGGCGCGCGCGGGCATCGTCGCCGGCGTCGTCGCGGCGCTGGCGGTGGCGATCCATGTGGTCGCGCGGGTCGGCGCGGCGGTGACCGGGGCGTGCGCGGCGCGCAGCGAGGGGGCGCGCGATGAGTGAGTCGTTGCCGGGTGCGATCCGCGGCTTCAAGGGCGTGGTCGGCGCCGTCGTCGGGGCGGCCTCGTCCTGGGTGGACGCCGCCGCCGAGGCCGTCGTGCGCGAGGGGCTGGGCTGGGCGCCCGCCGCCCAGGACGAGGCCGGGTCCGCCGAGATCGGTCCCGGAAAGAGAACCGAAGTCGCGGGGAAAGAGAACCGAAGTCGCGGGGAAAGAGAACCGAAGTCGATGCCGGAAAGGACCGGCGCCGCCACTCCCGCCGTCGGCGAGGGCGCGTCCCGCCCGGACTCGGGGTCCCGGTTCGCCGACGCCGAGGAGGTGTCCTGGCTGGAGTCGGGGCGCCGCGAGCTGCCCTACCGGCGCGACCACCAGTGGGCGGTGCCCCAGATGTGGTGGGAGATGGCGCTGGGCGGGATCGGGGCCACGACCTACGCCCTGTCCACGGTCGCGGGGAGCCCGGCGGGCATGGCCGCCGGATGGGCGGTGGGCGCGGGAGGCAAGGGCCTCCTGCTGCTGGCCGACCTGGGCCGCCCGGAGCGCTTCCCGCGCGTGTTCGCCAAGCCCGGCACGTCGTGGATCGCGCGGGGCTCGTGGGCCTTCGGGGCGTTCGCCGCTGGCGGCGCCCTGTCGCTGGTGCCCTGCCTGCCGAGGACCGCGCGCGTCGGCGCGGCGGTGGTGGCCGACGCGGGCGCCGCGGTGCTGAGCGTCTACGACGGGCTGTTCCTCAATCACGCGAAGTCGGTGGCGTCCTGGCTGCCGCGCGAGGTGCCGGCGCTGTTCGCGGCCAACGCGGTGCAGGCCGGGGC
>JAFAAX010000174.1 GCA_023426345.1 Actinomycetes bacterium | reverse complement strand
CGGGTGGGGATCTGTGGAACTCCTGATCGGGTGAGTTCTGCGTGTTCCCGGGGGCGGTCGATGTCGCCGCCCCCGGGAATGGGCCCCCCACAGGGGGACCCACACGGCACACCACCAACGACGGCGGGCCGCGTCCATCCGGACATCGAAACGAACAGTGAGGAATCATGAATCCGCTCAGTGGAATCAAGGTCGTCGACATGACGGCGTTTCTGGCGGCTCCGACTGTCGCCCGCATCCTCGGCGAGTGGGGGGCCGACGTCATCAAGGTGGAGGCGCCCAAGGGCGACCCGGGACGCACCCAGGGAGCGGTCTTCGGCACGCCGTACACCGACGCCGAGAACCTCGGCTTCGACATGTCGAACATGAACAAGCGCTTCATGACGGTCGACCTCCGTCAGGACAGCGGCCGGGAGGTCATGGACCGCCTGCTCGCGGACGCCGACGTGTTCCTCACCTCGACGCGCGTGAAGTCGCTGGTCAAGCTCGGATACGACTTCGACACGCTCCACGCGAAGTTCCCGCGGCTGGTCATGGGCCAGGTCCTGGGCTTCGGCGCGAAGGGACCGCTCAAGGATGCGGCCGGCTTCGACATGACGGCGTGCATGTCGCGCGGCGGCGTGCTGGGCACGACGGTCAACCGCGGCTCCCAGCCGATGATCCCGCCGAACGGCTACGGGGACTTCCAAGTGTCCTTCGTCCTGGCGGCCGGCATCGCGGCCGCCCTGCTGGGACGCGAGAAGACCGGCCAGGGCGACTACGTGACGACCTCGCTGTTCCACTCCGGCGTCTTCATGCTCAACACGGCGATGATCTCCGCCCAGTACGGCAACCAGTACCCGAAGGACCGCCGCGAGGTCATCAATCCCTTCAACAACACCTACGTCGCCGGCGACGGCCTCATCATGACGATGTGCGCCCCGGAGTACGACCGCGACTTCGACAAGGTGATGGGCCTGATCGGGCGCGACGACCTCAAAGGCGACGCCCGCTACCACATCTGCGACGAGATCAACGCGAACCACCTCAACGGGGAGATCGTCGACATCCTCGATGAGGCTCTGGCCGCCCATGAGCGGAAGTACTGGCTCGACCTCTTCCTGGCCAACGACGTCCCGATCGAGGCCTGCCAGGTCCCCACGGACGTCTACGAGGACGAGCAGGCCTGGGCGAACGATGTCCTGCGCACGGTGCGGTGCGAGTCCGGCGCCGAGCGGATGATCCCGACGAACCCCGTGCGCTTCCAGTCCCAGGGGGATCCCGAGCTGCATCTGACCCGCGCGCAGGGATCCGACACCGAGGCGATCCTCGCCGAACTCGGCTACTCGCCCGAGGAAGCGGCCGCGGTGCTCGACTCCGGCGGGGCCGTCGGGGTCTCGCCCCGCAACTGACGGCGGATCCGGCGCCGCCCCCCATCGAACCGAAAGGAACCACACCATGAACGAGCTCCTCACCGACGAGCAGCAACTCCTCCTGGACTCCGTCAGGGAGTTCGTCTGGAGCGAGGTGGCCCCCGGGGTCGCCCAACGCGACCGGGACAGCCAGTGCGAGCTGTCCGACTTCTCCTCGGCCTTCGAGCTGGGGCTCCACCTGCTCGAGCTCCCCGAGGAGTACGGCGGCTCCGGCATCGACTTCAAGACGGGCGCGATGGTCTTCGAGGAGCTCGGCAAGGTCGACGCCGGCTACGCGATCACCCTGGTGTCGACGTTCGTCGCGTTCCGCAACGTGATGCTCGCCGGCACGCCCGAGCAGGCCCGCCTCTTCGCCGACAAGATCGCCGAGGGCGGCCTCGGCTGCTTCGCGATCACGGAGCCCGGCTCCGGGTCGGACGCGGCGAGCATCCGCACGACGGCCGTCCGCGAGGGCGACGAGTACGTCCTCAACGGGCAGAAGTGCTGGATCACGAACGGCGGCATCGCGGACATCTACCTGATCTCGGCGAAGACGGATCCCTCCGCCGGGCACCGGGGCATCTCCACCTTCCTCGTGGAGGCCGACCGCCAGGGCCTCGAGCACGGCAGGCACGAGGACAAGATGGGCCTGCGCACATCCAACACGTGCGACCTCATCCTCAACGACGTCCGCATCCCGGCGGACCACCTGGTCGGCCAGGAGGGCCAGGGCTTCAAGATCGCCATGTCGGGTCTGGACGTCTCGCGGCCGTTCATGGCGACGATCGCCGTCGGCATGATGCAGCGCGCCCTCGACGAGGCGATGTCCTACTCCCTGGCGCGCGAGCAGTTCGGCCAGCCGATCTTCGAGTTCCAGATGGTCCAGGACCTGCTGGCCCGCATGTCGGCGAAGACCGTCGCCTGCCGCGCCCTGGTCCAGCACACGATGAACCTGGTCGACCTGGGAGCCGATGTGCAGAAGGAGGGGGCGATCACCAAGCAGTTCGTCACCGACCTGCTGCAGGAGGTCGTGTCCGACGCCGTGCAGGTCATGGGCGGCAACGGCTACACGAAGGAGTACCCGGTCGAGAAGATCATGCGCGACGCGAAGGTCTTCCAGATCATGGAGGGCACCAACCAGATCCAGTCCATCGTCATCGCGCGGCAGCTCCGCAAGGAGTACGGGAAGAGGCAGTGACCGGCGCGGCAGACGGGGCGGACGGCGACGGTGACGATCGGGAGGAGGGGACGATGACCGACGGCGGGCAGGCGTGGCGCCGGCGCGGACTCGTCGCCGCGCCCCCGCAGCTGAGGGCGCGGCTGCGGGAGAGCGGGTGGTGGGGCGACCACTGCCTCCTCGACTGGTGGCGCCTCGCGGTCCGGGCGTGTCCGGACCGGCGGGCCGTCATCGACCGCTCGGGCACCTCCTTCACGTACGCGGAGGCGGATGAGCTGTCGTCCCGGTTCGCGACGTGGCTGGCCGGGCGCGGCATCGGCCGGGGCGACATCGTGGGCGTCGAGCTGCCGAACTGGTCGGAGTTCCTGCCGGTGCTCATCGGGGTGACGAAGGTGGGGGCGACGATCGCGCCCCTGTCGCCGAACCTGCGGCGCAGCGAGGTCCTCTACGCCACCCGGCTGTGCGAGTCCCGTCTCCTCGTCCTGCCGGCCGTCTACCGCCGCACGGACTTCCGCGGTCTGCCCGAGGAGCTGCGGGCCGCGGGTTCCCCGGCCGAGGCGTTCCTCTTCGTCTCCGCCGGGGACGCCGCGCGGCCCGAGGATCCGCGTCTGGCGGACCTGCTTGCGGACGTCGAGCCGATGCCCGCCCAGCGGTGGACGCCCTCGTCGGGCGATGACGTGGCCGCGGTGCTCTTCACGTCGGGGTCGGAGGCCCAGCCCAAGGGGGTCATGCTCACCCACAACAACCTGATCGCCTCCGAGGCGTCGTTCGCCTATGCGCTGCGCGTGGGCCCTGACGACGCGATGTTCATGCCGGCCCCCCTGGGGCACGCCACCGGCTTCATGCACGGGGTCGTCATGCCGATCCTCGCGCGGGCGGCCTCGGTGCTGTGCGACTCCACGGAGGGCCGGGACATGGCCCCCCTGATCGGGCGGTACCGGGTGACCTGCGGGATGTCGGTGCCCGCCGTCATCGATGCCCTCCTGTGCATGTGCCGGGGGAGCGGCGAGGGACTGGAGACGGTCCGCTTCCTGTGCTGCGGAGGATCGCCCGTGCCCCGGCGGCTCCTCCAGCAGGCCCACGAACTCGGGATCCGCCTCTATTCCGTCTACGGGGCGACGGAGTCGGCGCCGCACACGATGACGACCTTCCTGGACTCGGATGAGCGCGTCCTCCACACGGACGGCTGCGCCTGCCCGGGCACGGAGATCCGGATCGTGGATCCGGCGACCCGCAGGGTCCTGCCCCCCGGCGTCCAGGGCGAGGAGGCCTCGCGCGGGCCGGCGGTCTTCTCCGGCTACCTCGGCCGGCCCGACCTCACGGCGAAGGTCCTCGACGGCGACGGGTGGTACTACAGCGGCGACCTCGGGATCCTCGACGAGGACGGATACGTCCGCATCACCGGCCGGATCAAGGACCTCATCATCCGGGGAGGGGAGAACATCAGTCCGGCCGAGGTCGAGAACGTGCTGCTCGGCCACCCCGACATCGCCGCCGCCGCGGTCATCGGCGTGCCCGACGACGTCCTCGGCCAGCGCGCGCTCGCCTTCCTGGCGGCGCGCGGGGACCGTCCGCATCTGGACGTCGCAGGCCTGCGCGAGTGGTTCGCCGACTGCGGGATCGCGAAGTTCAAGATCCCCGAGTACGTCGAGTACCTCCCCGAGATGCCTCTGACGAGCTCCGGCAAGATCGACAAGGTCGCGCTGCGCCGGATGGTCCAGGAGCTGCGCGAGGAGAAGGCCGCGTTGGAGCGCCGCGCCTCGGGGGCCCGGCCGCGGGCCTAGGGAGCCGGGGCCGGGGACGTCCCGCGGCCGCGCCCTCGTCCGCCGGGGCGCGCGGACTCAGTCCACGTCGCGCAGGACCAGGCGCAGGACGGTGTCCTCGATGAGCGCGCGGATATGCGGGGAGTCCTTCTTCCCCAGCATGTCGCGGCCGAAGGCCGCCCGGAAGGTCATCTGATTCGAGATCCGGTTGAGCACCAGCGCGGAGAGCACCTCGTGGACGTCCAGGGCGCTCGGCGCGTCCGGGTCCGTGCGGAACACGCCGCTCTCGCGGCCGCGTTCGAGGATGCTCTCGATCATGGCGGGCGCGCTGCGGTTGATCTCGGCCATGTCGCCGACCTGCTCGGCGACATGGCCGTGCATGATGAGGTTCTCCAGGGCGACGATCCGCGCCATGTCGGGGTAGCGCTCGTAGTGCTGGAGGGTGGCGCGCACGAGGGCGCGCAGCGCCGCCTCCGGCTCCAGGTGGTCGAGGCCGAGGTGGGTCTCCAGGGAGCGGATCCTCGCGTAGTTCTCACGCAGGACGGCCTTGTAGAGGCCCTCCTTCGATCCGAAGTAGTAGAAGATCATGCGCTTCGACGTGTTGGTGCGCCGGGCGATGTCGTCGGCGCGCCCGCCGCCGGGCCCGTGGCGGGCGAACACGACGGTGGCGGCGTCGAGGATCTCGCGCCGGGTGAGCTCGGGGTCCCGGCGGGGGTTCCGCCCCGGGGTCCCCGAGTCTGATTGCTCCATGTCCGTGGTCCTCCTGGTCGCGGTCCACCCGCGCCAGGGGCCATCCGAACGGCACGATCGTGGAACAGTCGCACGGGGACGGGGGTGTACCGGAGTTCTTCTACGGTCGCAGTGTTCCCCGCGACCCACACAGGATACAGCGTCGCGCGGCCGTGACCTGTGGAGGGACGGGGGCCGGCCCGCCGGCGGGGAACGCGGGGAGGGGAGGAGCCGGCGGGGGCTCCGCGCCGGTGAGATGCGCGGTGAGGGCGGCGGCCGCCCGAGCGCCGCGCCCGATCGAGAGCGTGGCCGTCCTCCGGGAGCGCGCGTCGGTGTGGATGGGCTGGCGCCACAGGGTGCGGCCGCGGACGATCGCCATGCAGGTCGAGGCGCCGGCGGCCCAGATGACCCCGTCCGCGCGGTCGAGGACGTCCTCGATGCGCCGGACGGCGGCATGCGTGCGGACGCGGACGCCCAGCGCCAGGAGGCGATCGAGCTCGGCGTCCAGGACCGCCTTGGGGAGCCTCTGCTCCGAGATCCCCCGGCGGAGCATGCCTCCGAGCCGGGCCTGCGCCTCCACGAGGGTGACGTCGTGGCCGGCGCGGGCCAGCTGGTGGGCGGCGGAGATCCCGCAGGGGCCGGACCCCACGACGACGACCCGCGTCCCCAGGGAGGCCGCCGGCCGGGGGAGCTCCCATCCCTGCTCGATCGCCAGGTCGCCGAGGCGGCCCTCGAGCTCGCGGATGGCCACGGGCCCGCCGTGGGCGGTGAGGACGCAGGCCTGCTCGCAGTTCGCATAGCAGATCCGCCCCATGCAGGCGGGCAGGGGGTTGGCCGCGACGATGAGCTCCCAGGCCGCGCGGGCGGCGGCCGGGCCGTCGTGCTGCCCGGCGAACAGCCACTCGCGGACGGGCTCGTGGCTGGCGCAGGCGAGCGCGCATGGAGGGTCCAGCGGGCGGCGGCCGGATGCGGGGGAGGCAGGGGCGGCATCGGGACCCCCGATGGTGTCAATGGGGGACCTAAGGCCCATCGCCCGCGCCCTCGTCATGCCATGATTGTACTCGCTGGTTAATAGTTGTGAGGGGGATCCCGAAGGATCTGGAGACCCCCTTGTGGCCAACGATGAAGCAGGTCGGACAATCCCGGCTTCCGGAAGGAAGGGCTCTCATGACCATCGCTGTGGCGTATAAGTGGGCGGCGAATCCGCAGGACGCCAGTGTCGGCGCGGATGGGGTGGTGGACTGGTCGCGGGCGAAGGCCGCGGTGAGCGAGTACGACCCCGTGGCGGTGCAGGTGGGGCGCGATCTGGCTGACGCCCTCGGCGTCGAGCTGGTCGGCGTGTCGGTCGGCACCTCGGAGGTGGCCGGCTCCATGGCGAAGAAGGCCGCGATGTCGCGGGGCTTCGACCGCGGTGTGCTCGTCGCCGAGGACGAGGTCGCGGCGTGGAATGCGACCCGGGTCGCGCAGGCCTTGGCGGGGTTGGTCTCGCGCACGGGCGGTGTCGACCTGGTGCTGGCCGGTGATGCGTCGATCGATGAGAACGCGAAGATCGTCCCGGCGCTGGTGGCCGGGTACCTGGGGTGGCCGTGCTTCGAGGACGTCACGGCCGTCGAGGGCGGTGGCGGGTCGTGGGCGATCACCCAGGAGGTCCCTGGCGGGACGCGCGTCATCGAGGTCTCGGGCCCTGTCGTCGCGGCCGTCTCCGCCGACGCCGCGAAGGCGAGGGTGCCGGGCATGAAGGACATCCTGGCTGCCGGCAAGAAGCCGGTGGAGGTCGTCGCGGCCGCCGATCTGGGCCTGGCCGATATCGCCGTCGAGGTCGCGGGCCGGTCGAAGCCGGAGTCCCGCGCCCGCGGGGGCCGGATCGTGTCCGATGCCGCCGAGCTCGTCGCCGCGCTGCGCGCCGACGGAATCCTGTGAGTCGACCGGAGAAGGAGGAACCACTCATGACCACCACGTGGATCATCACCACCACCTCGCAGGTCTCGGCGCTGGTCGATCTGGGCCGCGCCGTCGGCGGCACCGTCTCGGTCGTCGCGCTCGGCCAGGTGTCCGTTCCCGGCGTCGACTCCGTCGTCGGCGTCGAGCTTGCCGACGGCGTGCCGCCCGAGGCCGCCGCGCCGGCTGTGGTCGCCGCGGTCGCCGCGGTGCCCGGCGACGTCGTCCTGGCCCCGGACCGCCCGGTGGAGCGCGTGCTCGCCTGCGCCGTGGCCGCGCACCTGAACGCCCCGGTGCTCACCCATGTGGTGGGCTGCGCCGACGGAACCTTCGAGGTCGCCCGTTTCGGCGGGATCGCCCAGGAGTCCGTCGCCGTGTCCGGGCCCGTGGTCGTCGTGATGAACGGCGGCGCCGAGGCCGCGGGCGACGCCGTGCCCGTCGCGCCGGCCGCCGCGTCCGGGGTCCATCCGGCGAGGATCGCCCGGGAGACCTCCGACAAGGGCTCCGAGGTCGACCTCGCGTCCGCGAAGAGGATCGTGTCCGTGGGCCGTGGGTTCAAGGCGCGGGAGGATCTGCGCCTGGCCGAGGAGCTCGCCGAGGCCCTGGGCGCGGAGGTGGCGTGCTCGCGTCCGCTGGCCGAGGGCGTCGACTGGATGCCGAAGTCCCGGTATGTGGGGATCTCGGGCCAGACCGTGCATCCCGACCTCTACCTCGCCATCGGGATCTCCGGCCAGATGCAGCACATCGCCGGGGCCTCCGGCGCCCGCACGATCGTCGCCATCAACTCCGATGCCCAGGCGCCGATATTCGGGGAGGCCGACTACGGCCTCGTGGCGGATCTCTACGAGGCCGTTCCCGCCGTCACCGCCGCGCTGCGCTGAAGGAGGCGGCGACGTGGCCGAGGAGGAGGACGACGTCTTCGACGTCATCGTGATCGGCGGTGGTGTGGCGGGCGCGGTGTGCGCCTACCGGCTGGCCGGTGAGGGCCACCAGGTGGTGCTCATCGAGCGCGGCGCGGAACCCGGAGGCAAGAACCTGTCGGGTGGGATCTTCTACTGCCGCGTCATGGAGCAGGTGTTCCCCGGCTTCGTCGAGCGGGCCCCGGTGGAGCGGGTGATCACCCGCAACGTGATCTCCTTCCTCAACGAGTCCTCTGCCGTCAACATCGACTACTGGGATCAGCGGCTGGCCGAGCCCGCCAACGCAGTGAGCGTGCTGCGGGCGAAGCTCGACGCGTGGCTCGTCGAGCAGTGCGAGGAGGCCGGCGTCATGGTGCTGCCGGCCACGAAGGTGGACCGCCTCCTCTTCAGCGACGAGGGCGACGCGCCTGGTGCGGGGTCGGCTGCGCCGGGCGCGGCGGGGTCTGGCCGTCGGGTGGTGGGAGTCGTCGCCGGCGAGGACGAGCTGCGCGCCCGCGTGGTGGTCGCCGCGGACGGGGTGAACAGCTTCATCGCCCAGGAGGCGGGGATCCGCGCGAAGGAGCCCCCGAAGCACCTGGCGGTGGGCGTGAAGTCCGTGGTCCGCTTGGGTGAGGACCGCCTCCAGGAGCGCTTCCACACGGCTGCGGGCGAGGGCGTGGCCTATGCGGTGGTCGGGGACGCCACGCAGGCGTGCGCCGGCGGAGGGTTCCTCTACACGAACGGGGACTCGGTCTCGGTGGGCGTGGTGCTGCGTCTGGACGACCTGGCAGCCCGGGGCTTGTCGTCCTCGGACGTGCACGACCACTTCTTGTCCCACCCGGCCATCGCCCCGCTCCTGGAGGGCGGCGAGCTGCTGGAGTACGGGTGCCACCTCACCATCGAGGACGGGCCGGAGATGGCGAGCCACGACCTCACCCGGCCGGGGCTGGTCATCATCGGCGACGCGGCTGGCTTCACGCTCAACACGGGATTGACGATCCGGGGCATGGACCTGGCGGCGGGCAGCGCGCTGGCGGCCGCGACGGCCATCCATGCGGCGCTGGAGGCGGGCGATTTCTCGCAGGCCTCGATGGACCGCTACCTCACCGAGCTCCGGGCGTCCTTCGTCGGGGCCGACATGGAGCTGTACCGGCGGGCGCCGAAGTTCCTGGAGACCCCGAGGATGTACCGCGACTACGGGCTGGTCCTGGCCGACGTCCTCCACGGGGTGTTCGACCTGGACACCACGCCGCGCCGGCACCTCCTGGCCGTCGCGCGGGCCGCGCTCAAACGCTCCGGAATCGCGGTGACCACCCTGGCCCGCGACGGCTGGGCCGCCATCCGGGCCCTGTGAGCGTCCCGGATCGTGTCCGGGAGGATGGTCGGAGCAAGCACGCCAGAGGGGAGCAGCGATCATGAGTCCAGCAACCGGGTTCGCATGGGGCAGCGTCACGGAGCGATTGGCCCGGGACTCCTACGCGACCGATGAGGAGTGCCCCCACATCGAGGTCGACCAGGAGCTCGCCCGGGCCACCGGCACCGCCAAGATGCTGGTGGCGGTGTGCCCGGCGCACGTCTACACGGAGGAGCCCGACGGGACCATCGGCGTCGAGTACGCCGCCTGCCTGGAGTGCGGCACCTGCCTGGCCGTCGCGGCCCCCGGGACCCTCACCTGGCACTACCCGCGCGGAGGCTTCGGCATCCAGTTCCGCGAGGGCTGAGGCCGCGGGCGCCCCGGAGCCCGTCACCCCGCCATCGTCAGACCGCCGGACACACTGAGGACCTGGCCGGTCACGTAGCCGGACGCCCGGTCCGCGAAGTAGAGGAGCGACGACGCGATGTCCTCGGGCGTGCCGATGCGCCGCATGGGGATCGAGCGGAGGAACGCCTGGGCGAACTTCTCCGGATCGCGCGTGCCCTGGATGAACGTCTGGAACAACGGGGTGTCCGTGGGACCGGGGCAGACGGCGTTCACAGTGATCCCGTCGCGGGCGTGCTCGCGGGCCAGCGTCTTGGAGAGGGCGACCAGGCCCGCCTTGCACGCGGCGTAGACGGACTCCCCGGTCGAGCCGACGCGCGCCGCGTCGGAGGCCACGGTGACGATGCGGCCGTAGGACTGCTCGACCATGTCCGGGAGCACCGCTTGGCACATGTTCATCGTCCCGATGAGATTCGTGTCGATGAGGGCGCGCCAGTCGTCCGCGGTGGTCGCGAGGAAGGGCGCGAAGACGTCGTGGCCGGCGTTGTTGACGAGGACCCGCACGGGGCCGAGGGCCTCGGTCGCCGCGCGGACGGCCTGGTCCACCTGGTCCCTCCGGCTGATGTCGCACAGGACGGCGCAGGCCCGGCCGCCGTTCTTCTGGATCTCCGAGACGACGGCGTCCGCCGCCTCCCGGTTGCGGCCGAGGACGGAGACGGAGGCGCCCTCGTCGGCGAATGCCCGGGCGGCGGCCCCGCCGATTCCGCCGGTCGCTCCCGTGATGATGACGTGCTGGTCGTCGAAGCGTCCCATGTGAGTCCCGCTCTCCGCGCGGGTGGCCGCGCAGTCGACATCTTTGTACTGATTGGACCATTCTATGCTGCGGCTCCCGCGAAAGTCTGGCGTTTGCCGGCTGGAGGGCCGGAAGTCCCTTGCGCCCTCGGGTCCGCGCGATAGCTTTGTACCAACCGGATAATTCAGGCGCGCTGATCGGGCGCCGCCCCGCCTCTGAGCGACGGGTCGGCCCCGTCGTCCGCCACCGCCCACCGTCCGGCGCACACGGAGGAATCGAGGAGGATCCATGTCCGTCCGCGTCGCTGTCGCCGGAGCCGGGATGATCGGCCGGCGCCACGTCGAGAACGTCCTGGCCGATCCGCGCGCGGAGCTGGCGGCGATCGTCGATCCCGTCGAAGCCGGCCACCGCCTGGCCGGGGAGCTCGGCGTCCCGTGGTACCCGGACCTGTCGGGCCTTCTGGGCGCCCGCCTCGCCGACGGCGTCATCCTGGCGACGCCGAACGCGGCGCACGTCCCCGGCGGCTGCGAGGCCATCGCCGCGGGCCTGCCCGTCCTCGTCGAGAAGCCCCTCGCGAACACGGTCGAGGACGCGCAGAGGCTCGTCGACGCCTCCGAGGCCGCCCAGGTCCCCGTGCTCGTCGGCCACCACCGGCGGCACTCCCCGATCCTGCAGCGGGCGGCGCGGGCCATCGAGCAGGGCGCCATCGGCCGGATCGTCGCGGTGTCCGGCTCGATGCTCATCAACAAGCCGGCGGCGTACTTCGACGCGGCGTGGCGGAGGCAGAAGGGCGCGGGCCCGATCCTCATCAACCTCATCCACGACATCGACGACCTCCGCATGCTGGTCGGCGAGATCACGACTGTCCAGGCGATGGCCTCCCACGCGACCCGGGGCTTCGAGGTCGAGGACACCGCCGCCCTGGCCCTGCGTTTCGCCAACGGCGCCCTGGGGTCGTTCATCCTCTCCGACGCGGCCACCTCCAGTCGCTCCTGGGAGCTGACATCGGGCGAGAACCGCGACTACCCCCATCAGGAGGGGGAGGACTGCTACATCATCGCCGGCACCCGGGGACAGCTGTCGGTGCCGACGCTGCGCCTGTGGACGAACGCCGGCGAGCAGCCCGACTGGTTCGAGCCGTTGGACCACGGCGTCCTGGAGGTGCGGCGCACCGATCCCCTGGCCAACGAGCTGGCGAACTTCATCCAGGTGATCCGGGGCGAGGCGGAGCCCGTCGTCACGGCCCGCGAGGGGATGCGCACCCTGGCCGCCACGCTGGCCGTCGCCGAGGCGGCCGCCACCGGGCGGCCGGTCGGAGTCTGAGTCCCTCACGCCAGGGAGAGCAGCAGGGCGTCCACCACCTCGACCCGGCCCGCCAGCACCACCAGCGGCGTCCCGAAGCGCCCGGCCCGCGGCCCGGACAGGGTGACCGCCGAGAGCTCGACGCCGGAATCCATCAGGGGCGCCAGCGCCGCCGCGTGCTCGCGGTCGACCGTGCCCAGCAGCGGCCCCGCGCCACCCGGGTTCCCCGCGGGCGCGCACACATCGATCGCATCGGCGAACTCGGGGTCGTCGGGCACGCGCCGCAGCACGACCGGGGCGGGCGCCCACAGATCCGCCGCCTGGATCGCCTCCTCGTGGAGGCTGAGGCCCCGCGGCCGGAACACGTGGAGCCCGAGGCGGGACAGCGCGTCGGACTCGGGATCGACGAGGGCGCGTCCCGGCGCCGCGGGGACGTCCGGGCCCTGCAGGGCGAGGACCACCTGCCCGCGGTCGCGCCGCAGCGCCAGGTCCGCCAGCCCGGTCGCCGCCTCGACGCGCAGCCAGCGCTCCTCCGCGGCGGGGGAGAGGTACTCCGCGCGCGGGATCGTGGTGAACTCGGGGTCGGGGGAGAAGGGGACGCGGCCGCCAGCGTCCCTCCCCCTCGACGAGGGCGGCCCCGCCCCGGTCGGCCGACGCGGCCCGAACAGGGCGTCGGCGTCGTCGCGCCAGGGCTCCTCGACGACATCGCGGCGCCGTGAGAGCACGACGAGGGCGACGACGATCGCCACCGCCACGGCCAGCCACACCATGGACCGATCGTACGTGAGAGGCGCGGGTGCCCCTCCGAGGGGAACCGATGCGCGGGTCGGGATGCTAGCGTCACCCGCATGGTGCACTCCGATGGAGCGGCGGGGACGGCGGCGCGGCCGCGGGACCGGGTCGACCGGGTCCGGCGCGTTTCGGACGTCTCCCTCGACGAGGTCGTCCCCGCTCTGCCGGCTCTGAGGAGGTCCTGATGGCTCCGCGCGTCATCCACACCGGACAGGTGGTCGTCGACGTCACGATGCAGGTCGATCGCCTGCCCGAGCGCGGCGGGGAGGTCTTCGCCGACGCGTTCTCCCTGCAGGTCGGCGGCGGGTTCAACGTCCTGCACGCGATCCGGCGGATGGACGTGGAGGCCGTGTACACGGGCCCCGTCGGCGACGGGCTGCTCGGGCGGGCGGTCGTCGCCGCCCTGGAGCGCGACGGCGTCACCTTCACCGGTCCGACGGTCGAGGGGCTCGACACGGGGATCTGCGTGGCCGTCACCGACGCGGACGCGGAGCGCACGTTCCTCTCCACGTGGGGCGCCGAGGCCCGTCTGCCGGTCGACGCCTACGACGCCGTGGTCCTGGGCGCCCAGGACGTCCTCTACATCAGCGGCTACTCGTTCATCGATCCGGCGAACCGGGCGGCGCTGGAACGCCTCGCGCGGGCGCGCGGCGGCGCGGAGGGGCGCCCGGGCCCGGACGGGCGCGGTGCCGCGGCAGCGG
>JAFAAX010000148.1 GCA_023426345.1 Actinomycetes bacterium | reverse complement strand
GGCAGGGCGCTCACGGCCGCGCCTGTCCGCCCGCCCCGGGGGCCGTCCCCTCGAGACCGCGCGACGAGGCCGGGCCGCCGGAGCCGGCCACGCGGGCGGCCTCGTCAATGGACGGCCCCGGACTGGGCACGCCGGACCCGGGCACGCCGGCGACGCCCGCCTCCAGCTCCGCGATCCACGCGGTGGCGGGCACGTCGGCTGGCATGCGCCAGTCCCCCCGCGGGGACAGCGAGCCGCCGGCCATCACCTTCGGGCCGTTGGGGATCGCGGTGCGCTTGAACTGGTTGGCGAAGAACCTCTTGAGGAACAGGCGCTCCCAGGACACGATCTCCTCCAGCGTGTACGACGCCCGCTTGTCGTCGGGGAATCCGGGGGGCCAGGCGCCCTCGGACGCGGGACGCGCCCACGCCTTCTCCGCGAGGAACGCGATCTTGGACGGCCGGTACCCGCGGCGCAGCAGGTAGTACAGCGTGAAGTCCTGGAGGTTGTAGGGCCCGATTGCCGCCTCGGTGGACTGCGGGGCCTCGCCGGGGCGGGCGGGGACCAGCTCGGGGGTAATCTCCGTGTCGAGGATCGACAGGAGGACCTCGCCGACGCCCTCGCTGAACTGGCCCGATGAGACGACCCAGCGGATGAGGTGCTGGATCATCGTCTTCGGCACGCCCGTGTTGACGGCGTAGTGGCTCATCTGGTCGCCGACCCCGTAGGTGCACCATCCGAGCGCGAGCTCCGACAGGTCGCCGGTGCCGATGACGATGCCGCCCCAGTGGTTGGCCAGGCGGAACAGGTAGTCGGTGCGCAGCCCCGCCTGGACGTTCTCGAAGGTGACGTCGTAGTCGGTGGCGCCCGCGCCCCCGGTGGCCGCGTAGGGGTGGCGGAGGTCGGAGAGCATCTGGCGGGCGGCCGGGGTGATGTCGATCTCCTCGAAGGAGACGCCCAGCCGTTCGCACAGCAGCGTCGCGTTGGTCTTCGTGTGCGCGGACGTGGCGAACCCGGGCAGCGTGTAGGCCAGGATGTCCGTGCGCGGGCGGCCCAGGCGGTCCATCGCCTTCGCCGCGACGATGAGCGCGTGCGTCGAGTCCAGTCCGCCCGAGATCCCGATGACGGGCTTCGTCCCCGGGATGGCGCGCAGGCGCTTCTCCAGGCCGGAGACCTGGATGTTGTAGGCCTCGTAGCAGTCCTGCGCCAGGTGGTCGGCATCGTCGGGGACGAAGGGGAAGCGGTCGATCCGGCGCTCCAGGCCGATGTCGGTCCGAGGGGGATCGAGTCGCAGGGCGACGTGGAGGGGGCGGGTGGCTGTGGCCGCCGACGAGGGCGACGCCGTCCCGCCCGCCCCCGCCGCGTCGGGCGCCGGACCCAGTCCCGGACCCAGTCCCAGCGCCTGCGCGTTGTCGTCGAAGGAGCCCTGGCGTGCGCGCTCCTGGCGGAGCCGGTCCAGGTCGACGTCCGCGATGGTGATCCGCATGCCGCCGGGGAAGCGCTCGCCCGCGGCCAGCAGGTCCCCCATCTCGTGGATCATGGTCTGGCCGTCCCAGGACAGGTCCGTCGTGGACTCGCCCTGGCCGGCCGCCGTGTAGATGTAGGCGGCGTTGAGGCGCACCGAGGCCGACCGAGCCAGCAGCGCCCGGTCCGCCGCCCGCCCGACGGTGATCGGGGAGGCCGACAGGTTGCCGATGACCGTCGCCCCCGCGAGCGCCAGCAGGGACGAGGGCGGCACCGGCACCCACATGTCCTCGCACACCTCGATGCCGATCGCCAGGCCGGGCACGTCCTCGACGTCGATGACGACGCTCCCGAAAGGGCACGACGCCGGACGGGCCCCGCCACGCGGGCCGCCCTCGTCGCCGCCGAGCCACGGCGCGGTGTGGATCGGGGAGGTCCCGGGTCCGGGCGTGGCGAAATGGCGCTTCTCGTAGAACTCGCGGTAGTTCGGCAGGTACTGCTTGGGGGTGATCGCCACGACGCGGCCCCGGTGGATCGCGACCGCGCAGTTGAACAGGCGGTGGTCGTGGCGGATCGGCGCGCCGACGACCAGCAAGGGAAGCAGGCCATCCCCGTCGGCCGTGGCCCGGCGGATGCGGTCGAGCGCCGCCTCCACCTCGTCGAGCAGGACGTCCTGGAGCAGCAGGTCGTCGATGGCGTAGCCGGACACCGACAGCTCCGGGAACACCGCCACCGCCGCCCCGCGCGCGTCGCACTGGCGGGCTGCCTCCAGGATGGCGTCGGCGTTGCGCGCGGGCTCGCCCGGATGGGAGGGGACCGTCACGGCCGCGACGCGCGCGAACCCCTGATCGTAGATCGAACGGAACTCCACGGGACCTCCTGGGCAGCATGGGCGCGCTGGGTGGGCGCGGCCCTCATTATTCCATCGGAGGAACGGGCCCGAAGGTCGGGGTGGCCCGACGTCCGCACGGGTGGCGGAACACGGACAGGGCATCTGCGCGTTTGTCGCATTCAATGATGCGAATTTGTAGCGTATCAGCTTACGAATCTGTAGGATTCCCCCATGGATGGGTACCTGGATCGGGCGGTTGACGCCGAGCTCGCGAACCTCCTCTCCGGGCTGCCTGCCATCGCCATCCAGGGACCAAAGGCCGTCGGCAAGACCGAGAGTGCGTCACGCGTCGCCAGCACCTCCCTCAGACTCGACCGTCCAGGACAGCTCGCACTGCTTCGCGCCGATCGCGACCGTGTCACACACGCACCCCCTCCCGTCCTGATCGACGAGTGGCAACTCGACCCCCCAATCTGGGACGTCGTGCGCAGAAGCGTCGACAACGACCGCACACCCGGGCGCTTCGTCCTCACGGGCAGCGCCGATCCTCAGCACGCCCGGATCCACTCCGGCGCCGGACGAATCGTGAACCTCCGGATGCGCCCTCTCTCCTTCGCCGAAAGACAGGTGGAGCACCCCACGGTCAGCCTGTCGGACCTCCTCCACGGCACCGCCGACAGGATCTCGGGCCACACCGACATCGGCCTGACCGACTACACCCGGGAGATCCTCGCCTCCGGATTCCCCGGAATACGGCGAGATTCCGTGGCCCTGCGCCGTCGCGAGCTGTCCAGTTACCTCGACCACGCGCTTTCCGACGAAGTGGACGCCCTGGGATCGACGGTCCGCCGACCCGACTCCCTGCGCGCTTGGCTCACGGCCTACGCCGCTGCCACGTCAGGAACGGCCTCCTACGAATCCATTGCCGACGCCGTGTCCGCGTCGGTGAGACCGGCGCGCAGCACGATCATCGACTACCGCGAGGCGCTGACCCAGCTGTGGCTCCTTGACCCGGTTCCTGCATGGACGCCCCGGGGTCGGGGCATCATGCGCCTGGGCCGCAGCCCGAAGCACCAACTCGCGGACCCCGCCCTCGCGGCGAACCTCATGGGCGTCACGGAACGCACGCTCCTGGGTGACACAACCCTTGCCGATCGGGAGGAACGGTACCGTCACCTCCACGACGGACCCCTCCTGGGGAATCTCTTCGAGTCATTGGTGACCCTTTCCATCCGCGTTCACGCGCAGGCCCTGGAGCTCGATGTCGCCCATCTCCGGACGCATCGGGGCGAGCACGAAGTCGACCTCATCCTGCAGGCCGAAGACGGCACCGTGCTGGCAGTCGAGGTCAAACTGGCCGAGTCCCTCGACGATCTTGACGTCCGGCACCTCAACTGGCTGAACGTCCAGATGGGAGCAGATCTCATCGACCGGGTCGTCATCACCACGGGAAAGGACGCCTACCGTCGACCCGACGGAGTCGCCGTGGTCCCCCTGGCCCTGCTCGGGCCTTAGCCTGCCGGCGAACGTCGGGCTCAGGAGTCGGCGTCGCGCAGGCGTGCCTCCGCCGCCAGGTCCTCCGCGTCGAACGGCACGCCGGGGCGATAGCAGTCGCGATCCTCCGGCCCGATGGGACGCAGGACGCGGCACGGTGTGCCCACGGCGACGACACCCGCGGGAATGTCCGCGGTGACAACGGCCCCGGCTCCGATGACGGAACCCTCGCCGATCGTCACGCCCGGGCAGACGACCACGCCCGCCCCGATCCAGCAATCGTCACCGATGACCACGGGATCGCTGAACATGTACTCGCGGCGCGCCGGGTCGATCGGGTGGCCCGTGGTCGCGATCGTGACGGACGGCCCGATGAGGACGCGCCTGCCGATGACGACGCGACCGTCGTCGACGAACGTCGCGTTCATGTTGACGTACGTCCCCTCCCCGAGCGTGATGTGCGACCCGTAGGCGCAGCCGATGGGCGGTTCGACCCACACGGTCGCGGCGTGCTCGGGCGTGACGTGCAGCAGGTCGGCCAGCAGACGGAACCGTGTCTCAGGATCAGACAGATCGGCCGTGTTGTAGGCGGTCATCGCCCGTTTGGCGGCAGCGCGCTCCTGGGGCATCCCTTCACACATGTCGGTGAAGAGCAGCCCGTGGTCGATGCGCTCACGCATCGTGCGGGTCGAGGTCGAGGTCGAGGTCGGGGTCGAGGTCGAGGACGGTGTCGGGGTGTCGGTCATCGCTGTTCCAATCGGAGAGGGTGCGCAGCCACCGGTGGGTCCGGTAGCGCCAGATGACGGCGGGGATCTTGAGGATCTCGTCGGAGTTGAGCAGGACGTAGACGGCCAGGGGCGGCCAGTGCCAGACGAAGGCGGCCAGTGCCCCCACGGGGATGACCAGACACCACATCGTCACGATGTCACAGATCAGGCCGAACCGGGTGTCGCCGCCCGCGGGCAGGATCCCGGACACGATCGTGGCATTCACGGACTTGCCGATGACGTAGTACGCGCACACCACCAGCATGACGGACAGGTCGCGGCTCGCCGCCGGGCTCAGCCCGGCCACGGTCACGACCAGTGGACGGATCGCCAGGATGACGAGCCCCGTGAGCGCACCGGCGACCACCGCCGACCAGCACACGCTCCGCCCGGCGGCCCGGGCGGCCGCCAGGTCTCCGCGCCCCAGCCTGTTCCCGACCAGGATGGCGCCCGCACCGCCCAGACCCAGGCACACGCACACCAACAGATCCTTGACGAGAAGAGCGACGGCATTGGCGGCGACGACATCCTCCCCCAACCGGCCCATGATGACCGTGTAGGTCGTGAACCCGCCGCCCCAGACCAGCATGTTGGCCAGGACCGGCAGCGTGAGTGCCCAGAAAGCCCTGACCAGGGCACGTCCGGGGCGGAGCAGGGCGCCCCTGTCCGCGCGGGGGCGTCCGAGCCGGGACGCGCAGCGCTCCCAGGGGACCACGGGGCGCCCCTGTCCGCGCGGGGGCGTCCGGGTCGCAGCGAGCATCCGAGCATCCACGCCGCCTCGAGGAACCGGGAGACCACCAGCGCCGCGGCGACGCCGCCGACCCCGAGTTCCGGCGCCGGCCCGAGGCCCCCGACCAGGACCAGGCCCAGTCCGGCATGGAGGGCCAGGCCCACCACGGACACCGTCGTCCCCAGGGCCGCGGCCCCCGTGTTGCGCATCAGGCACAGGAGCACCTGGGACACGGCGGTCGCCAGGTACACGACGCACGACGCCCGCAGGTACACGGCCCCCTGCTCGATGAGCGCCCGCTCGTCGGTGAACACGGACATCACCCACCGCGGGGCCAGGGCCGTGGCCAGGACGAACACCGCCGACACCAGTGCGGCCTCCCGCATCGCCAGGCCCGTGACGGCCTCGCTGGTCGGCCGGTCGCCGGCGCCCCAGTGCTGAGCGACCAGGACGCTCATCCCCAGCACCAGTCCCCCGGTGAACAGCGAGAACACGAACTGGACCTGCACAGCCAGCGACACCGCGGCCAGCGCCGTCTGCCCCTGACCCGCGACGAGCATGACGTCGACCGAGCCGGAGAGCGCGACCAGCAGCTGTTGGACCGCCAAGGGGCCGGTCAGGCGCGCGAGCTCGCGGAGGAACGCCGTCGGTCGGATCATCACAGAGCGAGCATAGGTGAGGGATCCCTCGGATCCCGGTGGCAGAATTGCGGATGTGTCCACGGAAATTGCACGATCGTCCGGCGCGGGCGCCTGCGCGACTTCCCCCGGATGCGCGCGGCCTGCCACTGGCACGACGACCTCGAGTTCATCCGGATCCTCGCTGGTTCGATGACCTGCTACGTCGACGGCGCCACTGTCGCGGTCGGCCCGGGCCACGGTCTGTTCGTCAACAGCTGTCGGCTCCACTTCGGATACTCGCCCGACGGCACGGACTGCCTGTTCATCTGCGTCCTGTTCCATCCGCTCCGGCTGGGGGCGCTGTCGGACACCGTCTCCGCCATCATCCGTCCACGTGAGGCCGCCAGGCGCACGGCCCGCTCTCGTACGGCGGGATCTGTCGTGTATGGCAGGACGCCAATCCTCCCAGCTCATCAACCTGCGGCATCAGACCTGGCGCGGTTCAGTCCGTGCTCGAGTTCGGTATGTGTGGCAGTGGGGTCTGCCACGGGTACCGATCTCGATGCGTGGTCGGATTCTGCTGTGACGCGAGTGCCGACGTTTGCGCTGGTGGGAGGCTTGGTGATGGGGTTGGGGTGGAGGAGGCGTTGCCGAGTTCGGTATCTGTGGCGCAGAGGTCTGCCACGGGTACCGATCTCGAGGGCCGCGAGCTCCGTGGGTGCCACACGTACCGATCTCGAGGGCTGCTGGTGCCGCGCGTCCCAGTTTCGGCGGCGAGACGGGTGAAGCCGTCGAGTCGACGCACCGACCTCGACGGACCTCGCGCCTCCACGTGGGCGAACCTCGCGGAGGGTCAGGAGGAGAAGAGCGACTGGCCCACGTACGCGTCGCTCTCCCCCACGCCCGGCAGCACCAGGTACACGCCGGACGCCACGTGCTGGAGGTACTCGGTGAGCAGGTCCTGGCTCATCTTGGACAGCACCGGGACGAACCCGTCGGCCGGGGAGCGCACGAACGCGACGAAGAACAGGCCCGCGTCCAGTCGGCCCAGCTCGTCCACGCCCTGGAGGTAGTTGTAGCCGCGACGCAGCATCCGCCGGCCCCCGTTGTTGTCGGGATGCATGAGCGCGACGTGGGAGGCCGTGTCGATCGCGCCGCTCCCGAAGTCGGGATGGGTGAACTCCTGGCCGCCGGACAGCGGCGCGCCCTGGAGCTTGTCGCGCCCGATGGTGCGCTCCTGCTCGCCGAGCGCCAGCTCGTCCCAGACCTCCATCATCATCTTGATCCGGCGGAAGCACAGGTAGGAGCCGCCCGCGGCCCAGGCGCCCTGATCGTCGCCGGGCTGGATCCACAGGTGCTCATCGAGCTCCGTGGGGGCGTCCTCGGCCTTGAGGTTCGACGTCCCGTCCTTGAAGCCGAACAGGTTGCGCGGGGTCTGCTGGGCGGTCGAGGTCGACGACGTCCGCCCGTACCCCAGCTGGGTCCACCGCATCGTCGCCCGCCCGAACGCGAGGCGCGTGAGATCGTGGAGGGCGTGCAGGTTGACCATCGGGTCCTCCGAGCACGCCTGGACGAGCAGGTCGCCGCCGCCGCGCGCCGGGTCGAGCTTCTCCGCGGCCATCCGCGGGATCCCGTCGCGCAGCGCCTGGGGCATCCGGTCGGCCAGGCCGAACCGGTCCTCGCCCTGGTCGGTGAGGAACAGGGTCGCGCCCACCGCGAAGGTGACGGTGAGCCCGGCCGGACCCGACCCGTAGGTCTCCCCCGTGTCGGCGGGCGGCGCCAGCGGGTCCACCGAGGGATCGGCGATGGGCTGGCCCAACGTCATCCGCTCGGCGGCCAGCGTCCAGTCCGTGAGCAGCGCGATGACGGTGTCGCGGTCGGTCGTCGTCAGGTCGAACGCGGCCGTGTGCATCTGCTGCTGGGCGGGGGTGAGGATGCCCTGCTGGTGGGCGCCGCGGAACGGATAGGACAGGGCCATCAGCTCCGCGGCCACGCCGTCGCCGGCCTGCCGGTGGCCCAGCGCGAAGCCGCCGGCCCCGCCGAGCCCCAGGGTGAGGGCCCCCAGGCCACCGAGCCCCATGAACTGCCGGCGGGAGAGCCCGCGACGCTCGCGCCCGTCGCCGTCACCGGCACCCGCCGACGAGGGCGTCCCGCGTGGCGGGGTCGCGGGAGCGCCCGGGCCCTCGGGCGGGGCGCTCGGGGCGCCGCCGCCGGACCCGGAGCCCGGATCGGGCACGCGCGGGCTCTCCCCCGCGCTCACTGGATGATCGCCGCCGTCAGCTGGGCCAGCGGCAGGCGCAGCGCGTTGACGGTGTCGGACAGCTTCTTGCGCCCGGCGTCGTCGACGGTGTCGTAGAGGACGTAGCCGTCGCCGTCCTCGAAGGTGGCCAGCTCGGCGTCCATCGCGTCGAAGGCCGCCGAGATCTGGGACGCCAGCTGCGGGTCCTTCGCCTCGGCGATGTCCTGGACGTTGCCGTAGGCGACCTTCGCGCCCTCGACGTTGGCGGCGAAGTCCCACAGGTCGGTGTGGCTGAAGGCCTCCTCCTCGCCGGTGATCTTCGAGGTCGCGACCTCCTCGAGCAGCCCGATGGCGCCGTTGGAGATGTCGTCGAGGGAGATGCTGAAGTCGGCCGAGTAGACGAGGTCGTAGAGCTTCTGCGTGTCGGCGACCAGCTGGTCGGCCAGGTCCTGGCGCTCCTGGTCGGTGACGCCGGCATAGCCCTCCGGGCGCCACAGGTCCTTCTCGATGGCGTGCCAGCCGGTCCAGGTGCCCTCCGAACCCTCGTCCTGCCAGTCGGTCTCGCGCAGGTCCAGGGCGGGGTCGATGTCGCCGAAGGCCTCGGCCGTGGGCTCGATGCGCTCGTAGTACATGCGGGTCGGGGCGTAGGCGGCCTTCGCGCCGTCGACGTCGCCCGAGGAGTAGAGGGCCGCGAACTCCTGGGTCTTGGTGAGCAACTGCCCGGCCTGGTCCTTGACGTAGGCCGTGTAGTTCGTGACGGCCTGGTCGATGAGCGCCTGGTCGTCCTCCGACACGGCCACGGCGACGCCGGAGTCGGTGACCGTGAACGCGGCGGCGCCCACGAGGTCGCCGACCATGTTCTTCTTGCAGGCCGTGTAGTAGGTGCCGGGCTCCAGGACCACCGTGTAGTCGACCGTCGTGCCGGGCCCCAGGTTCTCGCGCTCGCCGACGATGCGGAGCTTGTCCTCGGCCAGGATCTCGAACTCGTTGCGCACGGTGCCGTTGTTCGTCAGGGAGAACGTGACGGTGCCCGAGCCGATCGTCGCAGCCGAGACGTCGCAGGCGTCGTCCGTGATCGCCACCGTCAGCGAGCCGCCGCCGGCGCCCGCCGCCGTGCCGGACTGGCCCGAGGCCGCGGTCCCGGCCGCATCAGGGGCGTTCGCGACGCAGCCGGACAGTGCCAGGGCGCCGATCAGCGCGCCGGCGGCCAGCAGAGTGGGTCGAAGGGATGTCATCTCTCTCCTCGGGGTGGGGGCGGCGCGGGTGCGCCTGTGGGTGGGACAGGTCGGAGTGCCCGATGAGGGCGTCCCCGGGGGGCCCCCCCCCC
>JAFAAX010000105.1 GCA_023426345.1 Actinomycetes bacterium | reverse complement strand
CGCGAGCGCCTCTCCCTCCTCGCCTCCCGCCCCGTGCTCCAGCGGCCGACCGCGGCCCTCGAGCAGCATCGGGCCCTCGTCGACGCGCAGGCCGTCCGCCTCGCCCAGGCGGTCGAGCGCCGCCTGTCCGCCGAGCGCACGGAGCTGGCCCGCGCGCAGGCGACACTGCGGGCGATCTCGCCGCAGGCGACGCTGGAGCGCGGCTACTCGCTGCTGCGCACGCCGTCGGGCGGCCTGGTCCGCGATGCGGCCGACGTCAAGAAGGGCGACCTGCTGGAGGCCGTTCTGGCCCACGGCCGGCTGGTCGCCCAGGTGTTCGGCACGAACCCCGGCCCGTCGCGCGACGACGGGCCGTCCGGACCGGCGCCCGCCGGCTGAACCGGGCGGGGCCGCCCTCGTCCCTCACCCGATCCCACCCCACCCCACCCCATCCCACCCGAGGAGTCCACGATGTCCGACCCCACCACCTCCGTCAGCCCCGCGGCCGCCGCCCCCGATCCCGCGACGCTCGGCTACGAGCAGGCGCGCGACGAGCTGGTCGACATCGTCCGCCGCCTGGAGGGCGGCCAGGCGCCGCTCGAGGCGACGCTGCAGCTGTGGGAGCGCGGGGAGTCGCTGGCCGCCCGCTGCCGCCAGATCCTCGACGACGCCCAGCAGCGCCTGGACCGCGCCCCGTCCACGGCGCCGGGAACGTCCGAGCAGGCTCCCGCCGGCGACTAGGCTGGGATCCGTTCCCCGCGAGCGGCCGCCTGCGCGACCGCCCGGCGTATCGCTGACGTGACGCCCACCCGAACAGGAGCCCCTATGGACCTCGCCACCGATCCCCACGTCCTCGCCATCGGCGAGGCCCTGGTCGACATCGTCTCCCCCGCGTCGAACCCCGCGGCCGCCACCGAGATCCCCGGCGGATCCCCCGCCAACGTCGCGATGACGCTGGGGCGCCTGGGCCGCAACGTCGCCCTGCAGACGTGGCTCGGACGCGACGCGCGCGGCGATGTGGTGGCCCGCCACTTCGGCGACTCCCATGTGCTCATCACCCCGGAGTCCTTCGGCGCCACGCGCACGCCGACGGCCACGGCCTCCATCGACGAGCGCGGCGCGGCCACCTACACCTTCGACCTCGAGTGGGCGCCGACGCCCCCGATCCAGGTCTCCGACCAGGCGCGCGTCGTCCACGCGGGCTCCATCGCCGCCGTCATCGAGCCGGGCGGCCCCGCCGTCCTCGACGCCCTGGTGACGGCCCGCCAGCACGCGATCATCACCTACGACCCCAACGCGCGGCCGAACATCATGGGTTCCCCCGAGGAGTCCCTGCGGGTCGTCAACAAGTTCGTCGCCGTCTCGGACGTGGTCAAGGTCTCCGACGAGGACGTCGACTGGCTGACCGGCGGCCGTCCCGTCGACGACGTCGCCCGCGACTGGCTGACCATGGGCCCCTCGATCGTCATCGTCACCCGCGGGAAGGAGGGGGCGCTAGCCCTCACTGCCTCCGGCGTGCGCCGCGCGGCGGTCCCGGCCGACGTGCCGGTCATCGACACCGTGGGCGCCGGGGACTCGTTCATGGGCGGCATCATCGACGCCCTGTGGACGCTGGGCCTGGTGGGCGCCATGTCGCGGCCGGCCCTGCGGGACATCGACGACGAGCAGGTCCGCCAGATCCTCGACCGCGCGTCCGCGATCTCCGACATCACCGTCTCCCGGGCGGGCGCGAACCCGCCGTGGCTCTCGGAGCTGGCAGGGGTGCGCTGAGAGCGCCCGGCTCCCGGCTCCCGGCTCCCGGCTCCCGGCGTCCGGCGGGGCTCAGCGCCCCATGCGGCGCTCGCGCTGCCCGTAGGAGCGCAGTGCGCGCAGGAAGTCGATGCGGCGGAAGTCGGGCCAGTAGGCCTCGCAGAAGTAGAACTCGGAGTGCTCCGACTGCCACATGAGGAAGCCGGAGAGCCGCTGCTCCCCGGATGTGCGGATGACGAGGTCCGGATCGGGCTGGCCCCGCGTGTACAGGTGGTCGGTGATGTCGGAGTCGGTGAGCGTCTGGGCGACCTCCTCCAGGGTGTGCCCGCTGGCGGCGGCCTCGCGCAGGTGGGCGCGCACGGCGTCGGCGATCTCGTGGCGGCCGCCGTATCCGACGGCGACGTTGACGGACATGCCCTCGACGTCGGCGGAGGTCGCCGCCGACTCGATGAGCCGCGTCGACAGCGGCTCCTCCAGCAGGGAGAGGTCGCCGACCACCCGCAGCCTCCAGTGGTGGCAGGCCGCCAGGTCCTCCACCGCGCCGGCGATGATCTCGGTGAGCTCGGCCAGCTCGGCCGGGTCGCGTCCGACGATGTTGTCCGGGGACAGCAGCCAGAGGGTGACGACCTCGACGCCGGCCTCCTCCGCCCATTCCAGGAACTCCCCGATCTTGCCGGCGCCCGCGCGGTGCCCGTGGGAGGCCGTGGTTCCCGTGGCCCGGGCCCAGCGGCGGTTGCCGTCGAGGATGACGCCGACGTGCCGCGGGATGGGGGCGCCCTCCAGCTGGGCGCGCAGGCGCCGTTCGTAGAGGCTGTAGAGGAGGGTCCAGGGCGCCATCCATGCTCCTCGGGGTCGACGGTCCCGGCCGCGCCCGACGCGACCGGTCGGCCCCCAGCCTAACCCGCACCGCTGGTCATGGGCCCGCGCCCGGCGTAACCTACGGTATCGTAGTTTCGTGTCGCTCGACCCCGCAGGACCGGGCGCCCGACCCGCTTCGACCGCACGACAGGAGCAGGAATGAAGGTCGCCTCCCTCACCCCCAGGCAGTGGCTGCCCGACCAGGTGGTCGCCATCAAGCCCCACCTCAAGGGCTGGTTCCACCTGGCGGCCGCCCCGCTGTCGCTGGCCGCGGGCATCGTCTTGATGGCGCTGGCCCCCACGCCGGGGCTGACGTGGGCGTCGGCCGTCTACACGGCCTCCTCCCTCATCCTGTTCGGCGTCTCGGCGGCGTACAACCGGATCTACTGGGCGCCGACGTGGGAGATGCTGATGCGGCGCCTCGACCACTCGAACATCAACCTGCTGATCGCGGGCACGTACACGCCGTTGGCGGTGGCGCTGCTGCACGGGACCGACCGCGTGGTGCTCCTGTCGATCGTGTGGGCCGGCGCCCTGGCGGGCGTGCTGCTGGCCGTGCTCTGGCCGACGGCGCCGCGGTGGCTGTACACCGTCCTGTACATCCTGCTGGGCTGGGTGGCCGTCTGGTACCTCCCCCAGCTGTGGTCGGCGGGAGGGCCGGCGATCGTGGTCCTGGTCATCGCGGGCGGCATCCTCTACACCGTCGGCGCGGTCGTCTACGCCCTCAAGCGGCCCGACCCCAGCCCCGAGTGGTTCGGCTTCCACGAGATCTTCCACCTGTTCACGATCCTGGCGTGGGCGTGCCATTGCACCGCGGTGTACCTGGCCGTGCTCAGGTGAGGGCCCCGCCGGGAACGGGGGCGCCCCCGCACGAGGGCGGCCCGCGTTCCGTCGGGCCCGCGGCCCGGGACCGTCGCGGCTATACTGGACCGACGTCTTGTCACCGGCACCTTTCGGTGCCGGTCTTTTTTTGGAGGTACCCATGGCAGACACTCAGTGGCTCACCCAGGCGCAGTACGACGCCCTCAAGGCCGAGCTCGACGAGCGCGTCCAGGTGCGCCGCCCCCACATCACGCACCTCATCGATGAGGCGCGCCAGGAAGGCGATCTCCGCGAGAACGGCGGATACCACGCGGCCCGCAACGAGCAGTCCCTCAATGAGACGCGTATTCAGAGCCTGCAGGAGATGCTGGACAACGCCGAGGTCGGGGAGACCCCGGCCGACGACGGCATCGTGGAGCCCGGCATGGTCGTCACCGCGACGATCGCCGGACGCGAGCAGACGTTCCTCCTGGGCTCGCGTGACGCCGGCGGGGACCTGGGGGTCCAGGTCTTCTCCGCCAAGGCGCCCGTGGGCGCCGCGGTGATGGGCCACAAGGCTGGCGACACCGTGACCTACGAGGCCCCCAACGGCCGCGAGATCGAGGTGCGGATCCTCAGCTGCACCCCGTTCCTCGGCTGAGCCCGGGCCGGCTGGCCGGCCCCCGCCCGCGCGGCGCGGGCTACTCGGCCGAGTCGTCCGCGGTCTCGTCCCCGGGAGCGTCCGTCGACGGGCCGTCCTCCGACGCGGGGACGGCGTCGCCCTCGTCGAGGGGTCGGCTCGGCGTGTCGGCGCTTTCGGTCGTTTCGGCGGCGGGGACCGGCGCGACCCCCTGGCTGCGATAGCTGCGCGCGATCATCTGGTTGAGCATGCCGGGCGGCCCGCCGGGGCGGTCCTCGCGGGCGGACAGCTCGGGGATCGGGTCGTAGTCGTGGAGGTACAGGACGGCGGCGTTGATGAAGGCGGCGATCGGGACGCCGAACACCGCCCCGACGATCCCCGCCAGCGACCCCGCGCCCGTCACCACTAGGAGCACGGCGACGGGGTGCAACGACACCGCGTCCGACATCAGCCAGGGCTGGAGGACGTTGCCCTCGATCTGCTGGACGACCAGGATGACCGCCAGCATGATGAGGCCCGCCGTGAGGTCCTTGTCGAGGACCGCGACGAACACGGCCACCGCCCCGGAGGCGAACGCGCCGAGGATCGGGACGAAGGAGCCGAAGAACACGAGCACGACGATCGGCAGGAGCATCGGCAGGCCCAGGAAGTAGGCGCCCAGCCCGATGCCGATCGCGTCGATCGCCGCCACCTTGATCTGCGTGGTGACGTAGCCGCCGATCGTCACCCACCCGCGGATCGCGGCCTCGTGGACCGGCCGGCGGGCGGCGGCGGGGAGCAGGCGGACGATCCACAGCCAGATCCGCCGCCCCTCCTTGAGGAAGAAGAACAGGCAGAAGACCGTGACCAGGCCGCCGGTCACCACCGAGATCAGCGAGGACCCGATGGACAGCGCGCCCGAGGCGAGCTGCGACGAGTTCGTCTGGAGGAAGTGGCTGATCTCGGTCTGGAAGTCGGACAGCCAGCTGTCGACCGCGGTGGTGTCCAGGCCCAGGGGGCCGTCGGACAGCCAGGAGACAGCCGTCCCCAGGCCGTCGGAGGCGCTGCTCAGCAGGCTCGGGAACTGGTTGAACACGGAGTTGCCCGCATAGCTGAGAACGCCGGCGACCACCAGGACGGAGACGACCAGCACCAGCGCGGTCGACCACGTCCGCCCGAGATGGAGGTGCCTCGTGGACCAGTCGACGAACGGGGCCAGGAAGACGCTGAGCAGGATCGCGAAGGCGACGGGAAGCAGGACGCCGGGGACCTGCGCGCACAGCCAGATGACGACGACCGCCGCGGCGACGACCACGAGGAACCGCCACGACCACGCGGCGGCGACGCGCATCGGCCACGTGACGAATCCGGCGGCGTCGTCCTCGGAGCGCCGCGGGCGGCTCTCGCGCAGCACCAGGGGCCCGCGCTCGGCGTCGTGGCCCCCGCGCGCCGAGGACAGCCGGTCGAAGAGCCCGGAGAAGGACCTCCTCACCGATGATGCGCCGGCCTCGGCCATCTCCCCACCTTCTTTCGCGTCGTCGACAAACTGTAGCGTGCCCCGTGGGCACCACGGGCGGGCGCGGCCCGGCTCGCGCCCTCCGCGCGCCTGTGCTGCAATGGTCGCGCACGTCCAGACCCACAAGGAGGACCTCATGATCCGGTCCGTCGACGCCCTGCGCGCCCCGCATCCCGACTCGTCCCGCCACGTCGTGCTGGGCACCCCGCTGGACCTGGCCCCCGGGCCCGGCCAGGAGGTCCTCTTCCTGGCGGCCGGCTGTTTCTGGGGCGTGGAGAAGGTCTTCTGGGAGACTCCGGGCGTCGTCGCCACGGCGACCGGCTACATGGGCGGGCACACCGCGCACCCGACCTACCCGCAGGTGTGCACTCACACCACGGGGCACGCGGAGACCGTCCGCGTCGTCTTCGACACGTCGCAGATCTCCGCCCGCCGGGTCTTCGCCCTGTTCTTCGAGATCCACGACCCGACCCAGGGCGACCGGCAGGGCAACGACGTCGGCGACCAGTACCGCAGCGCCATCTGGACGACCACGCCCGAGCAGCTGGCCGCCGCCGAGGCGACGCGCGACGCCTACCAGCGCGAGATCGGGCCCCGCGGATTCGGCCCCATCACGACGCGGATCGCCCCCGCCGAGCAGGCCGGGCCCTTCTGGCAGGCCGAGGACGAGCACCAGGGCTACTTGTGGAAGCACCCCGACGGCTACCAGTGCCACGTCCGCACGGGCATCGCCTGCCCGGTGGCGCCCGCCTCCGCCTGACGAGGGCGACCCCCTCCCCGAGCCCTGGCGTCCCGCGAGGGGGCGCCCCGCGGGACGCGGGGCCGTCCTCGTCACGGCGGCGGGGTCAGCTGACGCCCAGGATGTCGGTGACGAACACCAGCGTGTCCCCGCCCTTGATACCGGCCTGGGGCACGCCGCGGTCGCCGTAGCCGTAGTCGGAGGGGATCGACAGGAGGACGCGCGAGCCGACGCGCTGCCCGACCAGGCCGTCGTCCCAGCCGCGGATCACCATGCCGACGCCGATCTGGAACGCCAGGGGCTGGCCCCGGTCGTAGGAGTTGTCGAAGACCTCGCCGTTCCAGACCTGGCCGAGGTAATGGCACTGGATCTGGTCGCCGGGCTCGACCTCCTGGCCGCTGCCCGGGTTGAGGACCTCGATGAGGAGGTCGGCCGCGGGCTGCTCGCCGGCGAACTCGACGGCGGGCTTGTGGCCGAAGGGGCCGCTGACGGTGACGTTGTCCATGGGGCGTGTCCTTCTTCCGAGGGGGTCTGCGTCAGTTGCGCAGGTAGCTGAGGATGTTGAGGATCTCGACGTACATCCACACGACGGTCACCATCATGCCGAAGGCGCACGACCACGCGAATTTCGCCGGCACGCCGCGCTGGACGCCCACCTTGGCCTGGTCGAAGTCCCCGATCAGGCACATCGCGCCGATGAGCACGGCGACCACGCCGACGACGAGGCCCAGGTCCAGGCCCATCACGGTGATCCCCGAGAGGCCGCCGGACATCACGCCGGTGAGGGCGAGCACCGCGTCCAGCAGCCGGTAGACGAGGATGCCGATCAGCGCGATGAGCGTGAAGCGCATGAGCTTGGAGGAGTTGCGCACCTTCCCGGAGGCGAACAGCGCCAGGGTGACGCCGAAGACGGCGACCGTGGCGACCAGCGCCTGGACGACGATGCCCGGGTACACGGACTCCATGACCGCGGACAGGGCGCCCAGGGCCAGTCCCTCGGCGACGGCATAGGAGACGATGAGGGCGGGGCGGATCGTCCGGGAGAACGAATTCACCATGGCCAGGGCGAACCCGACCAGCAGCCCGGCCATCATGAGGCCCAGGCCGGCGGCGGGGTTGAGCGCGGTCGCCCACCACGACGCGGCGGCCGCCAGCACCAGGGCGCCGAACAGCAGGCCGGTCTTCACCAGCACGTCGTCGTAGGTCATCCGGCCCCGGTCGACGGCGTCCGCGGGGGGCTCGGCGTAGGCGCGCTCCGCCTCCTCCATCGACCAGCCGGTGGCGGGAGGCGCCGCGGCCTCCGTTGCCGAGGCGGGGGCGCCGTAGGGGTAGCTCGGGTCGGCGGATGCGGCCGGCGCCGCGGGCGCGGTCGAGGCCGGGGCGCCGCCGGGCGTGTAGCCCGGCATCGTGGGATAGCCCGCCGGAGTGGTGTGCTGCCACTCGGTCTCGAGCCGGTTGAAGACGGGGTTGGCCATGGTGCTCCTCCAGGAGATCTCAGGTCGTACGCGTCCAATGTCTCACGTCGCGCGGGCGGGCGCCACCGCGTTCCGGGGCGGCCGGGTCCCGTCCGGCCCGGGTTCGCTGTCGGCGCAGCGACGAGGGCGCCCCCGCCTGCCCGGAACGGCGGTCCCTCAGCTGTTCCACCGCAGAACCGCCGGAGACTCCTTCTCCCGTCCCAGCACGGACACGCTGGCCACCTCCAGCGGGAAGCTCTGGCCGAAGATGATCGGGAAGTCCAGCCAGCACAGGGCCAGCACCCGGGAGGCGTGCCCGTGGCCGAAGCAGATCGCCCGCTCCACCCCGGAGGCCCGGACCCTCGCCGCCACCCGGGTCAGCCGGGCGCGCACCTCCTCCGAGCCCTCTCCCCCGCGGCACCCGTTGAACCAGATCCGCCAGCCCGGCCACTGCTGGCGGATCTCCTCACTGGTCAGCCCCTCGAAGTCGCCGTAGTCCCACTCGGCCAGATCGGGGTCGATCTGGTAGTCCGCGAAGCCCGCGAGCTCCGCCGTCCGCCGGGCGCGCAGCCGCGGGCTGCTGAGTACCAGGCCGAAGTCGTCGGGGTCCAGCCGCGCGCGCAGCGAGCGCGCCTGCTCCTCCCCCTCGGGCGTGAGGTCGAGGTCGGTGACGGAGGTGTGGCGCCCGGTCTGCGACCACTCCGTCTGGCCGTGGCGGACCAGGTACAGCACGGTCATGATCGTCCTCGTCTCGGTCGGTCGGTGCGGAGGGCGGCCGCCGTCGGGGCGGCCGCGCGTCCCCAGCACACTCCCCCGCGGCGGCCTCGTCAAGAGGACGAGGGACGAGCCGCGCCCTGGCAGATCAGCTCCGAGACGGCGCGCGCGGCGAGGAGCCTGTGTCGGTGTGAGGAGCGGTTGTCGCCGTCGGGAGCCGCCGTATCGGCTCCTCACACGGACATCGGCTCCCGTCAATGTTCAGATGGCCGATCCACACGGGGCAATTGCCGTCAGCGACGAGAGGCCGACGTCCGCCTCAACCATCTGTGCCCCCAGCCGGACTCGAACCGGCACTCGACCGGGTTTAAGCCGGCTGCCTCTGCCAATTGGGCTATGGGGGCGGGCGCGATCACGCCATCGACAGGGCGATCCCGTCGAGGATGTCGTGCTCGGAGGTGAGCGTGTGATCGATGGTGCGCCCACGCGCGGCCGCACGCTCAGTGACGCGGGCGAGCACGCGGCTCCAGATCAGCGCGCCCGCCGCGATGACGTCCTCGCGGCCCTTCGGCATGAAGCCCAGCGCCGCCTTGACGGGGACCGGCTGGTCGACCATGAAGCGCACGGCCTCCTCCGTCTGGTCCAGGGTGAGAGACGCGCCGTCGATGCGCTCCGGCTGGTAGCAGGTGAGCCCGAGCGCCTGGGCGGTGACCGTCGTGACGGTGCCTGCCACGCCGATGATCGTGGCGACGCGCGAGAGATCGAGCCGCTGGTCGGCCTCGTCGAGCCGCGCGTCGATCCATTCGGCGGCCGCGGCCTGCGCGCCGGCCGGGACTCCGCGGTCCGCCGCGATCCCGGCGAAGAATTTCTCCGTGACGCGCACCGACCCCATGTTGAGGGAGACGGCTTGTTCGACGGCGTCGGAGCCCACGACGAGCTCCGTGGAGCCCCCGCCGATGTCGACGACGAGCAACGGCCGCGGCGCGTCCACGGGCGCCCCGCTGACGGCGCCCGCGAAGGACAGGGCGGCCTCCTCCGTGCCGGGGACGATCTGCGGCTCGACCCCGAGGATCTGGCTCATGCCGCGCGAGAAGTCCGCGGCGTTGGCGGCATCGCGCGTGGCCGACGTGGCGACCACCCGGATCTCCTGGGCGCCGAGACGCCGGATCATCGCCTGGTACTCACGCGTCGCCGCGAACGTGCGCTCCAGCGCCGCCGGGTCCAGCACGCCGGTGCGGTCGACATCCTGGCCCAGCCGCACGATGCGCATCTGGCGGGTGAGGTCCTCCGAGAGGCGGGCGCGACGCTCTCCGCCGGGCAGGTCGACCCACTCCGTGTCGGCGACGAGCAGTCGGATGGAGTTGGTCCCGCAGTCAATGGCAGCCACACGTTTCACGGGGACATTCTCCCACGGGCTCCGCCCCGGACGCCGACCGGCCGTCTCCTCGCGAACGCTCGACGGAAGGGGCACGGCGAACCCCGCCACCGGGGGCGCCCTCGTCGATCGGGCAACGGGCAGGTTCAGCAGGCGCAGCGGTCCGGGCGCCACAGGCCGCGCTCGGCCATGAGGGCCAGCGCGCGATCACCCACCGGGTTGACGCCGGGCCCGGCCGCCAGCGCGTGGCCCACCAGGGCGTGGAGGCACTTCACGCGGGTCGGCATCCCGCCCGCGGACACGCCGTGGATCTCCGGGACGTCGCCGACGCCGGCATCGCGCCCGATCCGCTCGCGGCGGGCGATGTAGTCGAGGTGCGCGCGCCCGTAGGATGCTCGCGCGTCGGCGTCCACCTCGATCCAGCGGGTGAGCTCCTCCATGACATGCCCGGCCTCCAGGGTCGAGCACGCCCGGACCGCCGGCGGGCAGGTGAGGTAGAAGGTGGTGGGGAACGGCGTGCCGTCCTCCAGACGCGGCGCCGTGACGACCACTGTCGGGCGCCCGCACACGCACCGCGCGCCGATGCCAACGACGCCGCGAGGCACCCGGTCCAGCTGCTCGCGCAGCGTGTCCAGATCGCGGGGCGTGGCGGGGGTCATCCGCTCATGGGCGTCGGTCTCGGTCAACGGCGGTCACTTCCCGGGCGAATCGGCCTCCTGGAGGGAGGCGACGAACAACTGGACCCACGGGCGGTCGGGGCCGGTGGAAGCGTCGGCCACGCTCGGCTGCTCCTGGTGGTCCGCCCCGGGGTCCGTGACAGCGTACTGGGTCTCGCCGGGCATCACGTAGTTGAGCCGGGCCCGGGCCTGCGAGTCGATGTAGGCCGGATCGTTCCACAGCGCCAACTGATCGCGCATCTCCTGGTTGCGCTCCTGGGCCGCCTGCACGCGCGCAACGATGTCGCGGTAGTCCTGGTTCTGCTCCCACCACTGGTAGGCGGAGGGGACCAGCATGACGGCCAGCAGGGCCGTCAGCACGGCGATGCCCAGCAGCCGCACGGAGATCGTGAGGCCCCCGAAACTCAGCGTCCGCCGCCTCGGCGCGGTCCCCGTCGTCCCGGACGAGGGCGACGCCGTCCGTCCGGTGGCGCCCCGCCCGGGCGCCGGGCGTGAGGGGGGCCGGGGCGCACTGCGCCGCGCGGAACCCGCGGGCGCCGCGGAGGACGCGGAGGACGTCGCACGGTCCGGCCGACGCGGGGCGTGGGGGCGCTGGTGGCTCCCCGAGGACGACTGGGCCATGCCCCCAATGGTGCCCCGACCAGCTGCGCGCGCGCGCGAAGAGCGGCGGCATGTCCCGGTGGCGTCGCCTTCGCCACGTCCGCGCCAGCCGGTTCTCCTCCGCCGCGGCAGCCGCGACTTCGGTGCTCTTCTCCCGCGACTTCGGTGCTCTTTCCCGGTGACTTCGGTCCTTGGCTGTTGGCGAGGGCGGCGCCCGCCTGACGAGACGGCCCACCGTCGGATCCTCACACGTCTGCTCCCTGTTCGCCCCGCGGGGCCGGCAGAGGCCCGACAAGCTCACCCGGCCAACGGGGAACCAGGCGGACAGGCCCCACACGGTCAGACAACACCAAATGGTCCGTCCTCCCACCCACACCACACCTCAGACGGCCGCATCCACGCTGATGAAAGATGATTCCTCGCGAACCGCCGGTCGGCTGAGCCATGACCATTTGGTGTTGTCCGCCCCGGCCGAGGCAAAGACCGCCCTCGTCAACAGCCAACGACCGAAGTCGGCGGAGAAGAGCACCGAAGTCACGGGGGAGGAGGGAAGGGAAGGGACGCGCGGGGCGTTGCGGGGCCCGAGCACTCCCGCTCCGCTCGTTGGGAGCGTCCCCGCTCAGTTCGGCGGGGTCGCCGGCGAGGGCTTCTTCCGCCCGGTGAACAGTGCGGCCACGATCAGCCCCACACCCAGCAGGGCCACGAGGCCGATGAGCAGCGCACCGAAGTCGAGGTGGGTGACCGTCGCCAGGATCAGCAGATACACGCCCAGGATGATGACGACTCCCGCCCAGATCAGCTGGCCGACGCGCACACGCCGAGCCGGAGGCTCGGGAAGGTCGTCCGGATCCGGGAGCCTGGTCGAGGCCGCCGTCCACACGGGCGGGACGGCCGACGGACCCTCCCGCCGCGGCGGCCGCACCGGTGCCCCCGCGGGGGCGGATCCCTCGGTGGCGGTGTCCCCGGACCTGGGCTCAGGTGTCCCGGTGGGAGCGTCGTGCGTGGGCATCTCCGCGGTCGCGGCCGGTTCCGGCATCTCCGTGGTGGCGGCGTCCGGCCCGTCTTGCTCGGGTATCGTCACGGTCGCGGCCGGCTCCGGCATCTCCTGGGTCGCGGCCGGTTCCTCCTCGGGAGCCGGGGCCGGAGCGGGCGCCGGGGCGGCCCCGAGTGGCTCCGTCGGCGGTTCGGCCGCTACTGCCTGCTCGGGCGTCGGCGGGAGCGGTGCGGTCTGCGGATCCTCGGGTGTGTGCGGAGTGGTCATGAGGGCCTCCTCTCAGTGGCGGTCGGTGGTGCTGGCGGACGGCGAGGGCGTCGGAGCGCCGGACTGCGGGGCGTCTCCCGACTGGGCGCCCGACTGGGCGCCGGACTGGCCCTGATCGGCGGCTGCCGAGGCGGGCGGCTTCTCGTAGATCTGCACGGCGCCGGATCCGTCCGTGATGTTCACCCGGATCGCGTGGTCGGCGCTCCACCACGGCGTGCGGAAAGCCAGGGAGCTCGACACCTCGCTGACCTCGGGAACCCAGGGGATCGTGTCGGACAGGCTCTGGGACCCGGCGTAGTAGTGCCCCGTGACGGTCTCCGTGTAGCCGTTGATCGAGATCTGGACGGACTGCCCCTGGCGGACGTCGAGGTTGAGGTTCTGGAAGGGGCCGGTCACGGTGATGGTCTTGTCGGTGTCCTCAGGGGCGCCGGTGAGATCCAGGTCCAGCTCGCGCGTGCCGTAGAAGCCGCCATCGGACGAACTGTCGTCCACGCCGGACAGCTCGTCGACCGTCCAATCGGCCGACAGCGGCGCAGGCGCCGGGGCGATCTGGACCGCGTAGCTGCCTGCGCTGGTGGCGCCGTAGTTGTTCTGCTCGGCGCGGGTCGCAGTGAATCCGATGGCCGCGGGGACCCCGATCATCGCGCCGATGACGCTGAGGGCGATCAGCCAGCCGGCGCCGCGATCGCGGACGGAGGCGACGCCCAGCGCCGCTCCGACGATCAAGAGGCAGACCGCGCCGCCTCCGAGCAGAGGCAGGAACCCGCCGGTGCGGAGGAACACGGCCAGAGCGACCGCGATGACCAGCACCACCAGGCCGGTGACCAGCAGATTGACGCGGGCCGACACCGGGCGGCGTCGGGGCGGCGGGGCTGGCATGGACACGGGAGCCGGCATCGGTCCCTGCTGCGACCACGAGCCGGCTGCGCTCTGGGACCAGCCGGCGGGGCCCTGCGGGCCCGGCGCCGCGAACGGCTGGCCGGGCGGGACCGGTCCCCCCTGGGCGCGCCAGTCGGGAGTCGGCGGGGTGTCGGGCATGGGTGTCTCCTCCTTCGACGAGGGCGTCCCCGGGGTGGCGTCGGTCGGTCCGCTGCCGGAACCGGATGGGCCGGGCGCTGGCGCGGCATTCCGGGCGAACACGGGAGCCGGGCCGCCCGCCGGACCGGACGCGGGCGCGACGAAGGCGGGCGCGGGGCCCGTCCCCGGCGTGGGCCCGGCGCTCTGGGCGAAGGCGGGAGCCGGTGGAGGCGTCGAGCCGTTGCTCGGCGTGGTGGCGCCGCCCGGCCCATAGGGGGTGCCCGTCCGCGGGTCCTGCCCCTTCGAGCTGGCCACCGCTGCGATGGCGACGACGATGCCGACGACGATGAGGCCCGCGACGAACCATCCGCCCGCCCCCGTCGCCCAGGGGAGGGGGTTGCCGATCCCCAGGACGAGCATGGCGAGGGCGCCCAGCTGGGCGATGTCCAGATGCCCGTCGATGAGCTGTTCCAGATGGATGCGTCCATCGCGCTGCTCGGGCAGCAGGGCCCAGGCGACGCCGTAGGCGATCCACACGGGGCTGAAGAAGATGGCGAGGACGACGGTGGCGCCGCGGACCAGGCCCAGGTCCCAGCCGGTGCGCGCGGACACGCCGGAGCACACGCCGCCCAGCACCCGGTTGTCCGCGCGGTACCAGCCGGAGCGGCGCAGCGAGTCGAAGAAGGCCGAGGAGCCGCCCTGGGGCGGGGGGGACTGCGGCGGCCACCCGTAGGGCGGCGTCTGGCCGGGAGGAGGTCCGGCGGGTCCATTCGTGCTCATGGCTCCACTCTGGCAGGCCGCCGCCGACCGACGCCATGAGGGGATGCCCTGATTGCTCCCTGATCGCGGCGCCGCGGGGTGGGAAGGAGCCGACGACGATGTGAAGATGGGACAGTGAGTTCACGGCATCGGAGCGACGGTCCCGCGCAGGGGGCGCCCTCGTCCCCGCGCGGGGCGCGCCGCCCTCCGGGGGAGGGCGTCCCGGGATGGGTCCCGCCGACGCCCGCTCCCGCGCGGCCGAAGCTGGTGCGCGCGACGGCCCGGTCCGCGGACATGCCGACGCCGTGGCTGGCGGGCGTGTGCTCCGGACTGTCGATCCATCTGGGATGGCCGGTGGCGTGGATCCGGGTCGGGATGGTCGCCCTGACGGTGCTGGGCGGCGCGGGCATTCTGCTCTACCTGTGGCTGGTGGCTACGGTCCCCGTCGAGGGGCGCGACGACGGCGCCACGACGACACGGCTGGCGCGGCGCATCGCGCGCGTCGGGACGGACCGGTCGTGGCGCACCTCGCGCACCCAGCTGCTGGTCATCGGCGCGCTCCTGGTGCTGGCCGCCGGGTTCATGGTGATCCTCACCTCCAACGACGTCCTGCGGCTGCGCGACGTCGTCGCCGCCCTGCTGGTGGTCGCCGGCCTGGTGATGATCTGGAGCCAGGCCCCCCGGCTGGGACGCGAGCGCACGCCCACCGTCATCGCGATCGCCCTGGGCGGGGTCCTGGTGCTGGTCCTCGGGCTGGTCCTGTTCACCTCCCACAACGACCGTCCGCAGGCGCTGGTGCGCGGCGCGCTCATCGGCGTCGTCGCCGTCGCGGGGGTCCTGGTGGCGCTGGTGCCCGTGTTCCTCCGGATGCTCACGGAGCTCACCACCGCCCAGGAGGATCAGGTCCGCGAGACGGAGCGGGCCGACATCGCCGCCCATCTCCACGACTCCGTCCTCCAGACGCTCACCCTGATCCGGGGGGCCGCCGACGATCCCACCCGCGTGCGGGCTCTGGCTCTCGCCCAGGAGAGGGAGCTGCGGTCCTGGCTGTACACCGGGCGCGAGGAGGCCGCGGACTCACTGGCCGAGGCGGTCCGGGAGACCGTCGGCCAGGTCGAATCCACCTACGGCGTGGCCGTCGACGTCGTCACCGTCGGGGACACGGTCCCGGGGCCCGCCGAACTGGCGCTCGCGGCCGCCACGGGAGAGGCCGTCACCAACGCCGTGCGCCACGCGGCCCCCCCGATCTCCGTCTACGTCGAGGTTGACTGCGGGCGGGTCGACGCCTTCATCAAGGACGCCGGGGACGGCTTCGACCTCGACGGCATCCCGGAGGACCGCCACGGCGTCCGCCACTCCATCATCGGCCGCGTGGAGCGCGTCGGCGGGACCGCGTCCATCCGCGGACTCAAGCAGGGCACCGAGGTGCATCTGCAGGTCCCCTGTTCGCAGGCGGATGGGGGGCCCGACGACCCGGGGGAGACGCCCGACGGACCCGGGCGGGCCGGGACGGCGTCGCCCTCGTCGATGGGGACCGCGCCCGCCACGGACACGAACGAGGGAGACTGAACCCATGACCATCCGACTCGTCGTCATCGACGACCACCCGCTGGTGCGCGCGGGCGTGCGCGCCGAACTGGAGGGCTCCGGCGCGGACCTCGCGATCCTCGGCGAGGCCGCCGACGTCGAGGGCGCGATCGCCGCCTGCCGCGAGCTGCGCCCCGACGTGGCCCTGCTCGACGTCCACCTGCCCGGCGGCCAGGGCGGGGGCGGCGCGGAGGTCGCGGCCTCGTGCGCGGACGTCGAGGGCCTGCGCTTCCTCGCGCTGTCCGTGTCCGACGCGCCCGAGGACGTCGTCGCGGTCATCCGGGCGGGCGCCCGCGGGTACGTCACGAAGTCGATCTCCACCCCCGACCTGGTCGAGGCCGTCCAGCGGGTGGCTGGAGGGGACGCCGCGTTCAGCCCTCGGCTGGCGGGATTCGTCCTGGACGCGTTCGGCACGCACGAGGTGGCCGCCGCCGACGACGAGCTGGATCTGCTGTCCGCGCGCGAGCAGGAGGTCATGCGCCTCATCGCCCGCGGCTACACGTACAAAGAGGTCGCCAGCGAGCTGTTCATCTCGATCAAGACGGTGGAGACCCACGTTTCCGCGGTGCTGCGCAAGCTCCAGCTGTCCAACCGCAACGAGCTCACCCGCTGGGCGGCGCGGCGCCACATCGTGTGACGGGAGGGGCGGGCGAGGCCTGCACTCACAGCTCATTCATATCTGCGCCACAGCGCCCTGTACAGCGTGGTCATCACTGTGTGGCCATGGCAGTTCATTCCCCGGCGACCGACGACCCGCTGGCCGCCTCCGCACCCGCACTGGTCGAGGTCGGCTCGGCGCCGGCGCGTCCGGTCATCGACGTCCTGGTCCCGGTCTACAACGAGTCGCGCGTGGTGGCGGACTCGGTGGCCCGTCTGGACGGTTGGCTCGAGAGCTGGTCGCAGGCGGGCGGCCCCTCCGCGCGGATCACGATCGTGGACAACGCCTCGACGGACGCCACCTGGGAACGCGCCGTCCGGCTGGCGGAGGCGCTGCCCCGCGTGCGGGCCGTCCATCTGGACCGCAAGGGCCGGGGCCGGGCGCTCCGCGACGTGTGGGAGCGCTCCGACGCCGAGGTGCTGGTCTACATGGACGTCGACCTGTCCACCGGGCTGGACGCGCTGCCGGCCCTGGTGGCTCCGCTGGTGTCGGGACACTCGCAGGTGGCGATCGGAACGCGGCTGGCTCCGGGGGCGCGGGTGCGGCGCAGCGGCCGGCGGGAGATCGTCTCCCGGTGCTACAACCTGCTTCTCCACGTCTTCCTGGGCGTGCGTTTCTCCGACGCCCAATGCGGCTTCAAGGCCATCCGCGCGGATGCGGCACGGCTCCTGCTGCCGTGGGTGCGCGACGACCAGTGGTTCTTCGACACCGAGCTGCTGGTGCTGGCCGATCAGGCGGGCCTGCGCATCAGCGAGGTGGCCGTGGACTGGGTGGAGGACCCGGATTCGCGTGTCGACGTCGCGCGCACGGCCACCGAGGACCTCGAGGGCATGTGGCGCGTCGGCTGGAACCTGGTCCGAGGCCGCTACCCGCTGCGCCAGATCCACGAGGGGCTGGTGGCCCCGCTGCCGGATGCGCCGGGCGCGCCGGGCGCAGGCTCGGTCCGCGCGTTGGACGAGCGCGGCGGTCCCGGAACGGACCGGGCTGAAGATGCGGGGCCTGGCCGTGCCGCGGGCGCCGGGGCGGCGGCCCGCACGGGGCTGGCCGGCCAGGTTCTGCGCTTCGGGGTCGTGGGCGTCGTCTCGACTCTGGTCCAGGGGATCCTCTACCTGGCCGTGCGCCCGTTCATGGGCGCGTCCGCGGCCGCGGTGGTCTCCCTGATCCTGGCCACGTTCCTCAACACGGACGCGAACCGCGCCTTCACCTTCGGGGTGAGGGGGAACGCGGGCCATCTGCGCGCGCAAGCGCAGGGCTTGGCCCTGCTGGCCGTGACCTGGGCGCTGCAGGCGGGCGGCCTGGCCCTCCTGGGGCTCACCGGCTCCGCGTCGTACCTGATCGAGGCCGGGGTGGTCGTCGTGGCCGGAATCCTCGGCGGGTTCATCCGCTTCGTCGCGATGCGCGTGTGGATGTTCCGGGGGATCCGCGGATGAGGGGGCGCCCGGGCATATGTCCGATCGCGCGCCCGAGTCGGGCCGCCTGGGCATCGAACGGATCGCACCATCGAAAGGCACGGAGATGATCATGGCGAATGCGGGGCATCCCTCGTCCGGAGCGGCCTCCGTGGGCCGCCGCGCCGGATTCGGCGGGCGGGTGCGGGCCACCGCGCGTGCCCTCGCCGCGCGACCCGAGGTCGCGGCCCTCCTGATCGGCACCGCCGTGCTCGACATCGTGGGGCTGTCGGCCTCGGGGTGGGCGAACTCGTTCTACTCCGCCGCGGTCCAGGCCGGCTCGAAGTCCTGGTGGGCGTTCCTGTGGGGAGCCTCCGACATGGCGGGATCCATCACGGTGGACAAGCCGCCGTTGTCGCTGTGGGTGATGGCCCTGTCCGTGCGGCTTTTCGGCCTGAACTCCTGGGCGATCCTGGTCCCCCAGGCGCTCATGGGTGTCGGCACGGTCGCGATCACGTGGGCGGTCGTGAACCGCTACGCCGGGCGGTGGCCGGCGTTCTGGGCGGGCGTGGCCCTGGCGACGACGCCCGTCGCCACCCTGATGTTCCGCTACAACAACCCGGACGCGCTGCTCCTGCTGCTCCTCACCGGCGCCATCGCATGCGGGCTGCGAGCGACGGAGCAGGGCAGGCTGAGGTGGCTGGTCGGCGCGGGGGCCCTGGTGGGGCTCGCCTTCCTCACGAAGCAGTTGCAGGCGTTCCTGGTCCTGCCCGCCATCGCCGTCGTCTACTTGACCTTCGGCCCCCGGGGCATCTGGCGGCGCCTGTGGCATGGCATCATGGCGATCCTCGCCATGGTCGTCGCGGGCGGGTGGTGGGTGCTGCTCACCGTCCTCGTCCCCTCGGGCTCGCGCCCGTGGATCGGCGGTTCGCAGACGGACTCCTTCCTGGAGCTGACCTTCGGATACAACGGCTTCGCGCGCCTGACAGGCACCGAAGTCGGCACCGTCGGCGGAGGAGGAGACGGAGGCGGTCGCGCGGGCGGGCCCGCCTCGGGCAGCGTCGGGATCCTCCGGCTGTTCGGGTCCGAGCTGGGCAGCCAGGCGTCCTGGCTGATCCCCGCCGCACTGCTTCTGGCGGTTGTCGGGCTGTGGGCCCTGCGCCGGCGGCCCCGCCGGGACATGCTGCGGGCCGCGTTGACCGGCGCGCTCACGTGTTTCGCGGTGACGGCGGTGGTCTTCTCCTTCATGTCGGGAACCTTCCACGCGTACTACACGGTGGCGCTGGCGACCCCGGTCGCTATGACCGCCGCGCTCGGATGGGCGGGGATCGCGGGCGGTGACCTGTCGGCCCGCGCCCGCCACGTGGTCGAGGCCGCGGCGGTCGCCGCGTCGACCGGGTGGGCGTTCGTCCTGCTCAGCCGCAGCGCGGACTTCCTGCCGTGGCTCCGCTGGGTCGTGGTGGCCGCCGGGACATGCGCCGTGGTCCTGCTGGCGGTCCTGGCCGCGGGCCGGGAGGCCGCGCGCCTGGTCGCCGTGGCCGCCGGGATCGCCACCGGGATCGCCGTACTGGGGGGTCCCGCGGCCTACGCGGTGGACACCGCCGCCACCGGACACACCGGTTCCCTGGTCACGGCAGGGCCCAGTCAGGGTGTCGGCGGCGGCGGTGGTGGTGGCGCGCCCGGGGGAGGTGTGGGCAGGGGAGGCGGGGGCATGACCGGCCAGGGCGGCAGAGGCCAGGCGGGCGCGCTCGGCCAGGAGGGCAGCGCAGGTCAGGGCGGGATGCCCAGCCAGGGTGTCGACGGCGGTCAGGCGGGCGCGCCCGGCCAAGGCGGCACCGAGGCCGGGTCCTTCGGCGGCGGCGCTCCCTCAGGACAACTTCCCACGAACGGCTCGGGCGGCGCGGGTGGCTCGGGCGGCCCTGGCCAGACGGCCGAGGGCCGGAGCGGGAGCACGGGAAGCAGCTCGACGTCGATCGGCCGACTGCTCACCGCGAGCGAGCCGTCGGATGCGCTGGTCACTCTGCTCCAGCAGGACGCCTCGTCGTACACCTGGGTGGCGGCCGCGGTCGGCTCGAACTCAGCGGCAGGGCTCCAGCTGGCCGTCGGCTACTCGGTGATGCCCGTCGGCGGTTTCAACGGGTCGGATCCCTCGCCCAGCCTGGCCCAGTTCCAGCAGCTCGTGGCCGAGGGGGTCATCCACTACTGGATCGGGGGCGGGGGCTTCGCTGGACAGAACGGCGGGTCCGATGCCTCCTCCGAGATCGCCGCGTGGGTCCAGGAGAACTACACGGCGCAGACCGTGGACGGCACCGCGGTCTACGACCTCACGAAGTAGCTCTTGCGGCGAGGTGTGCGGGCTCCTCGCGAGACACGCGCCGTCTGGGTGAGGGACGTGCCTTGGACCTGTCTGTCCGTCGGGGGGCGGTTCGTCGGCCGTCGTCGAGGCTGCGCATGTGGCGGCGGCAGTGTGATTCGCGCGCCCGACGGACCTGTCACAGGGACCGGTCTCGGGCACAGGCGCGCCACACGAACCGAACTCGACGCCGAACAGCACCGAACTCGAGGCCGAACAGCACCGAACTCGGCGCCAAACAGGACCGAAGTCGGCGCTTCCGCCCGTCACCAGGAGCGGACGGCGGCGGAGACGGCGGCGGCCTGTCCTAGAGTTGAGGGGCCATGACTCCACGCACCTCCTCCTTCCTCCCGGCGCCCGCATCCTCCGCGCCCCCGGCCGTCGGCGCCGCCCTGCCCGACCTCGGCTTCCTGGAGCCCCTGCCGTCCGCGTCCGACGGCCGCGACCTGCCCGTCTGGGACGAGGACGTCGCCGTCCCGGCGGGGGACCGCGAGCCCGATGACGCGGACGGACTGGGCGATCCCTGGGCGGAGGCGGACCTCGAGCGGACCGCGGAGGCGCCCTCGTCGATGTCGATGCCGATGCCGCCGTCGGCATCGAGGGGGGAATACCGGGACGCCCACCGCCCGGCGCGCGATCCCGAGGCCCTGCTCGACGGACTCAACCCCGAGCAGCGCGCGGCCGTCACGCACGCCGGCGGGCCCCTGCTCATCATGGCGGGCGCCGGGTCCGGCAAGACGCGCGCGCTCACGCACCGCATCGCGTATCTCCTGGCCACGGGCCGGGCGCGGGCCGGGGAGATCCTGGCGATCACCTTCACGAACAAGGCCGCCGCCGAGATGCGCGAGCGCGTCGGCCGGCTGGTCGGGCCGGACGCGCGGCGGATGTGGGTGTCGACCTTCCACTCCGCGTGCGTGCGGATCCTGCGCGCCGAGCATGCCGCGGCGGGGCTGACCTCCTCGTTCACCATCTACGACGCGCAGGACTCCCAGCGCCTCATCCAGATGGTCCTCAAGGCGCAGGACGTCGACGTCAAGCGCTTCACGCCGAAAATGGTGGCGGCGCGGATCTCGGACCAGAAGAACGAGCTGGTGGGCCCCTCGGAGTTCGCGGACGCCGCCCCCAACGACCCGGTCTCGCGCATCGTCGCCACCGCGTACCCCGAGTACCAGCGGCGCCTCGCGCAGGCCAACGCCTTGGACTTCGACGACCTCATCATGCGCACGGTCCGGCTGCTCGCCGATCACCCGGCCATCGCCGAGCACTACCACCGCCGCTTCCGTCATGTCCTGGTCGACGAGTACCAGGACACGAACCACGCCCAGTACATGCTGGTGCGCGCGCTGGTCGGCTCCGGGGCGGACGAGGTGTCGCCCGGCGAGCTCACCGTCGTCGGCGACTCCGACCAGTCGATCTACGCCTTCCGTGGTGCCACGATCCGCAACATCGAGGAGTTCGAGCGCGACTTCCCCGGCGCCACCACCATCCTGCTGGAGCAGAACTACCGCTCGACGCAGAACATCCTCTCCGCCGCCAACGCTGTCATCGCCCGCAACCAGGGGCGCCGCCCGAAGAACCTGTGGACCGCCTCCGGATCGGGGCCGCTCATCACGGTGGACGCCGCCGACTCCGACCACGACGAGGCCCGCTTCGTCGTCCGCGAGATCGACCGGCTGACCTCGGGAGCGGGCGCCTCCGGGGCCGCCGACGAGGACGAGGACGAGGAGACGTTCGACTGGGGCGACATCGCGGTCTTCTACCGCACCAACGCGCAGTCCCGCGCGCTGGAGGAGATGCTGGTGCGTTCCGGCATCCCCTACCGCGTCGTCGGCGGCACGCGCTTCTACGAGCGCCGCGAGATCAAGGACGCGCTGGCCTACCTCCAGGCCATCGCCAACCCCGATGACACGGTCGCCTTGCGCCGCGTCCTCAACACGCCGCGGCGCGGACTGGGCGCCAAGGCCGAGGAGGCGCTGGTCGCCCACTCCGACCGCCACGGCGTCTCCTTCGGGGGGGCGCTGCGCCACGCGTGGATCGCCGCCGGGCGCCCGGCCGGG
>JAFAAX010000079.1 GCA_023426345.1 Actinomycetes bacterium | reverse complement strand
CGTCAATGCTCCCGCAGCGCCCGCCACGGTCCCCGCGCCTCCCGCCCCCGCCGCACCCGCCGACGAGGGCGCCCCCCGTGGCGGCGGAGGGCCGCTCAACGGCTCGATCCTGTCCCCGACCGTGTGGAAGCAGACGTGGAGCGCCCTGACGCCGACCTCCCCCGCAGGGAGACACCGGGCATGAGCACGCGCCGGCGCCCGGCGGACGAGCCCGCGTCCCGCGCCGACCGGTCGCGTCGCGCGCGGCGCCTCGTGCTGCTCGTCTCCCTGGTGCTGGGGCTCCTCTGCGTCCTCTCCGTGCGCGCCGCCCTGGCCGACCCGACGGATCCGACGCCGCCCACCGACCCGACGCCGCCGACGATCGACATCACCGTCAACGGCGCGCAGACGACGCCCTCGACGACCCTCATGATCCTGGCGGCCACCACCGTGCTGGCCGTCGCGCCCTCGCTGATCCTCATGATGACGAGCTTCACGAAGATCTTCGTCGTCCTGTCCCTCACCCGCAACGCGCTGGGCCTCCAGGGGGTGCCCCCGAACCAGGTGCTGGCGGGCCTGGCCCTGTTCCTCTCCCTGTTCATCATGGCGCCCGTCCTCTCCGACATCAACGACGCCGCGATCCAGCCCTACCTGGCGGGGACCATCCCGTTCTCCGACGCGATCACGGCCGCGATGGGGCCCCTCCACGACTTCATGAGCGCCCACACCCGACAGGAGGACATCGCCCTGCTCACCCGGGCCGCCGGCCAGCCCAACCCCGCCAGCCCCGCCGACGTCGGGATGCAGACGCTGATCCCCGCCTTCATGCTCTCCGAGCTGCGCGCCGCCTTCATCATCGGCTTCGTCGTCTTCGTGCCCTTCCTCATCATCGACCTGGTCGTCGCCTCCGTGCTCATGTCGATGGGCATGATGATGCTGCCGCCCGTGATGATCGCGCTGCCCTTCAAGATCCTCCTGTTCGTCCTGGTCGACGGCTGGTCCCTCATCCTGACGAACCTGGTGGCGAGTTACTGATGACCACCGCCGACGTCATGGACATCGCCTCCCAGGCGCTCGCGCTGGCCTCCAAGCTGGCGCTCCCGATCCTCGTCGCCGCCCTGGCGGTCGGCCTGCTGGTCTCCCTGCTGCAATCCCTCACCCAGGTCCAGGACGTCACCCTGAGCTTCGTGCCGAAGCTCATCGCCGTGGCCGTCGTCATCGTCCTGGCCGGCAACTGGATGCTCACGCAGCTGGTGTCCTCGACCCAGCTGATGTTCAGCCAGATCCCCGGCCTGCTGGGGAGGTGACCATGGATCTCCTCGCCCAGATCGCGCCGTTCGCCCTGGTGTGCGCGCGCACGACGGCCTTCCTGTTCGCCGCGCCCCCCTTCTCCCACGGGGGCATCCCGACGTCCGTCAAGGCGATGATGGGCGTCCTGCTGGGCGTGTGCCTGGCGCCGGGGCGGACGGCCCCCGCGGGGACGGGCGCCTTCATCGTGGGGATGGTCACCGAGGTCGCCCTGGGCGCCGGACTGGGGCTCCTCATCGCCACCGTCCTCGCGGCCGTCCAGACCGCCGGCCACATGATCGACCAGCTGGGAGGTTTCCAGCTGGCCGAGGCCTACGACCCGTTGACGTCCTCGCAGAACGGCCCCTTCGGGCGGTTCTACCTGCTGATCGCCACCGTGCTGCTGTTCGCCTCCGACGGCTACCAGATGCTCCTCATCGGCTTCGCCCGGAGCTTCACGGCGATCCCGCCGGGGGCCGTGCTCGACGTCAAGAGCCTGGCCGACGTCCTCACCCGCGAGCTCCCCGACCTCATGGTGGCGGCCCTCCAGATCGCCGGGCCGCTCATCGCCGTGCTGTTCCTGGCCGACCTGGGGCTGGGCCTGCTCACCCGCGTCGCCCCCTCCCTCAACGCCTTCGCCATGGGCTTCCCGCTGAAGATCCTCCTCACGCTGGCCCTGGGATCGCTGGCCGTCGTCACGCTGCCCCAGGCCGTCTCCGGCCTCACCTCCCACGCCGTCGACCTCATGCTGGGGCAGCGATGAGCAACGCCGACAGCCAGGAGCGCACGGAGCAGGCCACTCCCGAGCACATGAAGAAGGTCCGCGCCGAGGGCGGCCTCGGGCGCTCCCAGGACCTCCAGACGTGGGCGGGCGTCGGGGCGGCGGCCGTCATGCTCCCCGGCGTCGTCCGCCACCTCCACGCCTCGATGACGACCATGACGGGGCTGATCGGACCCGCGATCCGCAACCCTGACCCGCACGACGCCGTGCGGACGTTCGGCCGCGCCCTGGCGGAGCTGCCCGGCATCCTGGCGCCGATGCTCCTGGCCGTCGCGCTCACCGTCGTCGTCGTGTCCGTGGTCCAGGGCGGCGTCCACGTCGCCGGCAAACGGGTGAAGCCCCAGCTCAAACGCATCAGCCCCGTCACCGGCTTCAAGCGCTCCTTCGGCCTGGCCGCCTGGTGGAAGGGCCTCACCGACCTCCTGAAGACGGCCGTCATCGGCCTCGTCCTGTACGTGTCTGTGTCCGCGATGATCCCGCTGGTCCGGGCCTCCGGGCTGCTCACGCTGCGCCAGCTGCTCTCCGTCGTCCAGAGCCACGTCACCACGCTGATGTGGACCGCCGTGGGCGCGGGCATCGTCCTGGCCGTCGCGGACGTGGTCGTCGTCATGCGCCGCAACAAGAAGCAGTCGCGCATGACGAAGCGCGAGATCAAGGACGAGCTGAAGAACTCCGAGGGCAACCCGCAGGTCAAGCAGGAGATCCGCGCGCGCCAGCGCGCCATGGGCCGGCGCCGCATGATCGCCGACGTCGCCGGCGCGGACGTCGTGGTGGTCAACCCGACCCACCTCGCCATCGCCTTGCGCTACCGCCCCGGCGACGGCCCGCCGCGCGTGATCGCGAAGGGCCGCGGCACCGTGGCCGAGCGCATCAAGCAGGCGGCCGTCGACCACCGCGTCGCCATCGTCGAGGACGTCCCCCTGGCCCACGCGCTCATCGACGCCTGCGAGGTCGGGGCCTTCATCCCGCCCGACCTCTACACCGACGTCGCCCGCGTCCTCGCCTTCGTCATGGCGCTGCGCCGCCGGGGCGCCTCGGCGGGCACCCATCGGATGCCGCCGCCCGCGCCGCCCTCGTCGGCGTTCCTGTCGCCTGTCCCGCCCGCGCCGCCCTCGTCCCAGCCGCCGTCCCGCACCGACCCGAAGGAGCAGCCGTGAGTCTCAACACGCGGATCCAGCAGCTGGCCACCCCCATCGGCGTGGTCGCCATCGTCTTCCTCCTGGTCGTGCCGATCCCCGCCGGGATGCTGGACATCCTGCTCGCGCTCAACATCACGCTGTCGATCCTGGTGCTCCTCACGACGATGTCGATCCGCAGGCCCCTGGACTTCTCCGTCTTCCCCTCGCTGGTGCTCGTGTTCACGCTGTTCCGGCTGGGCCTCAACGTCGCCTCCACGCGCCTGGTCCTGCGCGACGCCTACGCCGGAGAGGTGATCTCCGCGTTCGGCCACTTCGTGGTCGGCGGCTCGATCGTCATCGGCCTGGTCATCTTCCTCATCCTGGTCGTCATCCAGTTCGTGGTCGTCACCAACGGCGCGGGGCGCTCCGCCGAGGTCGGCGCGCGCTTCACGCTGGACGCCATGCCGGGCAAGCAGATGGCCATCGACGCGGACCTCAACTCGGGGCTCATCGACGAGAAGGAGGCGCGGCGTCGGCGCGCCGAGGTCGCCGCCGAGGCCGACTTCTACGGGGCGATGGACGGCGGCTCGAAGTTCGTCAAGGGCGATGCCATCGCCGGCCTGGTCATCACGCTCATCAACCTCCTCGGCGGGTTCGTCATCGGAATGGTCCAGAAGGGCATGTCCGCGGGCGACGCCCTGCAGACCTACTCGATGCTCACCATCGGCGACGGGCTGGTCACCCAGATCCCCGCCCTGCTGATGTCCGTGTCCACCGGCCTCGTCGTCACGCGGGCCTCCGCGGACGAGGACATGGGCACGGCCGCCGGCCGCCAGCTCATCCAGTCGTGCACGGCGATGACCATCGCGGGCGCCGCGGCCCTCGTGATCGCCGTCATCCCGGGCATCCCGAAGCTGCCGTTCATCGTCGTGGGGGCCCTCCTGCTCATCGGCGCCCAGTGGGTGGGCCGCCAGCAGCGGGCCGAGGACGACGAGGCCGGCGCCCCGGCCCCCGCGGCCGCGCCCTCGCCCGAGGAGGCGGCGTCCGCCCTCGTCGAGGAGATGGGCGTGCGCCCCCTCGAAGTGCTGCTCGCCCCCGACCTCGTCTCGATGGTCCGCGGCGGCGCCGACGACGACCTGCTCGGGCGGATCCGGATTCTGCGCCGCAAGATCGCCCTGGACCTGGGCCTCGTCATGCCGCCGGTGCGCACCCGGGACTCCGTCGACCTGCCGCCCTCGACCTACGCGGTCCATCTCCACGGCGTGGAGGTCGCCCGCGGCGAGGCCCCCGCGGGCCGCGTCCTGGCGCTGGGGGACGGCCTCGACGACCTGCCGGGGTCGCAGGTGGTCGAACCGGTCTTCGGACTGTCCGGACGATGGATCCCCCAGGAGCTCGCGCACGTCGCCGAGGCGTCGGGGGCCACGGTGGTCGACCGCGTGTCGCTGGTCGTCACCCACCTGTCCTCCGTCGTCACCGACCACGCCGCCAGCCTGCTCACCCGCGAGGACGTGCGGCTGCGCAACGAGAGGCTCAAGGAGGACGACCCCTCGCTGGTCGAGGAGCTCGTGCCCACCGTCCTGGGGCTCGGCGACATCCAGCGGGTGCTCCAGGCGCTCCTCGAGGAGCAGGTGCCCGTGCGCGACCTCGGACGGATCTACGAGGCGCTGTCGATGCGCGCGAAGACCACCACCGCCACGGAGGACCTGGCCGAGGCCGCCCGCCTGGCGCTCGGCGACGTCATCGTCTCGCGCTGCATCGACGGGGGAGTGCTCCGCGTGCTCACGCTCGACCCGCCCTCGGAGCAGGTGATGCTCGAGGGCCTGCACCGGCGCGAGGGGGCGTCCCAGATCTCCTTGGCGCCCGACCAGATCGAGGCGCTGATGAGCTCCGTGCGCACGGACGTCGCGGCGGCGGAGGAGTCGGGCCACCAGGTCGCCCTGGTGTGCTCGCCGGTGATCCGGCGGGCGTTGAGCCGCCTGACGGTGCTGGCCGCTCCTCATCTGCCGGTCCTGTCCTACGGCGAGGTCGCCACCACGCGCGTGCCGATCGACACCGTCGGGGTGGTCGGCGTCCACGCCGGCGCCGTGGCGGAGCAGGCGTCCGCGGCCCGGCGCGCTTAGGATTGCGCAAGTGCTGGTACTGAGCCGCCGCGAGGGCGAGAAGGTGATGATCGGGGATGACATCGTCATCACCATCATCGACGTGCGCGGCGACACCGTGCGCCTGGGCATCGACGCGCCGCGGGACGTGCCGGTCAACCGGGTCGAGGTGCGCGAGGCCGTCGCCCGCGCGAACGACGCCTCCGTCCGCTTCGACGAGGGGGCGCTCAAGGAGCTGCAGGGCCTCCGTCCCACCGGAGAGCCAAAGCGCCATCGCCGCCACTGACGGCCCGCCCGTCGAGGTGGGCCCGCCCCCGCCCCTCCCGCCCCCGCCCCTCCCGCCCCCTCCCGTCCCTCCCCTCCCGCCCCTCCTTCCCCCGCCTCCGCCTGCGACTTCGGTGCTCTTTCGCCGTGAGTTCGGTCCTGTTCCGTGCCGAGTTCGGTGCTGTTCGGCGTCGAGTTCGGTTCGTGTGGGTGTCCGCCCACGGTTGAGGGACGCCGCGGGGCTGGAAGCAGTCGGTGGGGATGGCGCCGCGGGCGTAGCTCGCTGGAGAGGGACGGCCGGGGTCGACGGCGCGCGGGGCGCGGGGCGCTGGAATCCTCAACCGCGCGCGCCCTCCGCCGATTGACGGATCGAGCACAGGATGTGCCGACGGTAGCCATGGAGGGTGGTTCGGTGGACGACGCCGATGACATGGGCGACATCATCGCCGACTTCCTGGTCGAGAGCTATGAGAACCTCGACCAGCTAGACCGGGATCTGGTGGCCTTGGAGACGGATCCGGGGTCGCGGGACCTGCTGTCCAGCATCTTCCGCACGGTCCACACGATCAAGGGGACCAGCGGGTTCCTCGGCCTCGGCAGGCTCCAGCACTTGGCGCACACGGGGGAGAACCTGCTTGCGGAGCTGCGCGACGGCGCGCGTGTCATGGACCGCAGGACCGCCGACGCGCTGTTGATGCTCGTCGACCGCATCCGCGAGATGCTCGCCTCGATCGAGCGCGGCGCCGGGGACTCCGTGGACGACGCCGACGCGATCACCGCGATCGAGGCGATCCGCGCCACTGATCCGAACGCCTCCGGCGCCCCTGACGCCTCCGGGGTCCTGGCCGAATCGGCGCCTCAGGCGGACGCCGACCCGTCCGCCCCCGAGCCGTCGTCATCCACCACGGTCCGCGGCGCGGACGCCGATGCCCCGTCCGCTTCGATTGAGGCCGCCCCGCCGTCGACCGGGGAGACGCCCTCGTCGGCCTCCGTCCCGGCCCCGGACTCTGCCTCGGCATCCGTCCCGGCCCCGCCGACCCCTGCCGCCCCCACCCCCGAGCCCGGGAACGCCCCGGCGCACGGGGTCGCCGACACGACGATCCGCGTCAACGTGTCGCTGCTGGACCTGCTGCTCCGCGAGGTCGGGGAGCTCATCCTGGTGCGCAACCAGATCGACCGGGCGTCGATGTCGCTGGCCGATGCCGCGGACGAGGACTCGGCGGCCCTCATCCGGTCCGTCCAGAGCCTCAAGGTGATCGCGGACGGCCTCCAGGAGGGGGTGATGAAGGTCCGGATGCAGCCCATCGACCACGTGTGGTCGAAGATGCCGCGCCTGGTCCGCGACGTCTCCCACTCGCTGGGCCGCGAGGTCGATCTGGTGATGGAGGGGCGCGACACCGAGCTGGACCGCAGCCTGCTCGAGGCCCTGGGCGACCCGCTCACCCACCTGGTGCGCAACGCGATCGATCACGGCATCGAGCCTCCCGCCGCGCGCGAGGCCGCCGGCAAGGCCCGGCGCGGCACCGTGCGCCTGCGCGCCCTCCACGTGGGCGGCCAGGTGATCGTCGAGGTGAGCGACGACGGCGCCGGCATCGATCCGGCGGCCATCGGGCGCGTCGCCGTCGACCGCGGGCTGCGCACGTCGGAGCAGGTCCGCGACCTCACGTTGCAGCAGGCCCGCGACCTGCTGTTCGAGCCCGGGTTCTCGACGTCGCGGACCGTGACGAACGTGTCGGGGCGCGGCGTCGGCATGGATGTCGTGCGCTCCAGCATCGAGTCGATCGGCGGCTCCGTGGACCTGGAGAGCACGCGGGGCTGCGGGACGACGTGGCGGATGCGCCTGCCGCTCACGCTGGCGATCATGCCGGCGCTGACGGTGCGGTGCGCCTCGGAGGTCTTCGCGCTGGCCCAGGTCAACCTCCTGGAGCTGGTGGCGCTGGGCGCGCCGGACCGGCCGGGCGGCGTCGAGCATGTGGGGAAGGCCCCGGTCTACCGGTTGCGCGGCGCGCTGCTGCCGCTGGTCCGGCTCTCCGACGTGCTGGGCCTGGAGGCGTGCGACCAGGGGAGCGGCGGGGAGGACAGGCAGGGCATCATCGCCGTCCTGCAGGTGGACGGTCGGCGCTTCGGCGTGGTGGTCGACCAGGTCCTCAGCTCCGAGGAGATCGTCGTCAAGTCCCTTCCGGGCCGCCTCGCGGGCGTGGGGCCCTACTCCGGGTCGACGGTGATGGGCGATGGCTCGATCTCGCTGATCCTGGACGCCCAGGCCCTGGCCCGGCGCGTCTTCGCGGGCGACGCGCTGCGCACGGCGGCCGAGCAGGAGGACGCCGCCGGCGACGACGCTGCGGCTGACGCCTGGGCCGGGCAGCTGTTGGTGGTCACCGCCGGCGATGGGCGCCGCGCGGCGCTCGACCTCGACGCCGTCGAGCGTCTGGAGCACCTCAGCACCTCCCTGGTCGAGAACGTCGGCAGCCACGAGTCGATCCAGTACCGCGGCGATCTGCTGGACGTCGTCCGGCTCGACGACGTCATGGGCGCCGGTGAGCCGGCCCCCGAGGAGGACTTCGACGTCGTCATCGCGGAGGCGGCGGGGCAGCGTCTGGCCCTGGTGGTCGGCGGGATCGAGGACACCGCGCGCTACACGCGCGAGGACCTCGAGGAGTCGCGCTCGCCCTACGCCGGCGCCACGGTGGTCGTCGAGGGCCGCGCGACGGAGATCCTCGATCTGGCCGTGATCGCCGGCCGGACCGGCGTGTCCCAGAACGGGCGCGGAGGCCGTGGGCCTCTGGCCTCTCTCGCAGTGGCGGAGGCATGAGATGACCCATCAGCTCCTCACCTTCCGTGTGGGCGCCCACACCTGCGCGATCCCCGTGGAGCGCGTCCAGGAGGTCCTGCCCCGCCGGGCCACCACGGACGTGCCGCTGTCCACGCCGGACGTCGACGGGCTGCTCAACCTGCGCGGCCAGGTCGTGCTGTCGCTGGACCTCGGCGTGCTGCTGGGCCTGTCCTCCCGCTGCGGGGACCACGCCCAGATGATCGTCATCCACCGGCCCGAGGACCCGGTGGCGCTGGTCGTCGACTCCGTCGGCGAGGTCCTCACCGTGGAGGACGACCAGCTGGAGGAGGCTCCGAGCACGGTGGCGGCGGATCTGCGTCGATTCGTCACCGGGGCCCTCAAACTCGAGGACCTCCTCGTCCTCGTCCTCGACGTCGATCGGGTGATCGCCTGATGACCGCCGTGCGACCGGCCCCGCCCTCGTCCCCGTCTCTGTCCCAGTCCCGCCCGCGTCACGCGCATCCTGTTCCTGAGGAGATTCCGATGTCTGTCACCACAGCTCCGACCGCTCCCGCACCGGTCAACCCGCCGAACGAGGGCGAACCCGCGGCGCCGCGGTCCCTCGCCGAGCTCGCAGCGGCGGGGGAACTGACCGTCGAGGAGCGGGACCGCGCGCTGTCCGCGGCCATGAGCGAGGAGGAGGGGGACGAGGGCGCCCCGGGCACCGCGAAGAAGCGGGGCTCCGAGAAGCCGCGCCGCCGGCGTCGCCGGACCGTCATGCAGCGGGTCCGCTGGATGGCGATCATCCTGCTGGCCCTGCTCCTCGTGTCAAGCACGTTCGCCAGCTTCACGTCGGAGAAGACGGCGCAGATGACGGACCGCCTCCAGACCCTGCAGACGGCCACGATGCGCTGGACGCAGACGAACGCCGACTTCCTGGAACTCCAGCACACGCTGAGCCGGACGTCCGCGTCCGTGGTCGAGTTGGGGACCTCGGGAGGCGCGGACACCCGCCAGAGCTGGAAGCAGGTGAGCTCGCAGGTCTCCTCCGCGCTGGTGAACTCCGCGAGCACCGACATGGGCGAGGCCACGGACGCCTGGACGACCTACTCCGACAGCGCCGAGCAGTGGGTGACCAAGGCCGACGCCCAGATGGAGAGCCTGCTCGCCGGCTCCGCCCCGGACACGGCCGCCATCCAGGAGCTCGCCGGCCTGGCGAGCACCGCGAACGGAGCCTTCTCCACCGGGCAGGTGCGCCTGATGGCGGATGTCAAAGCGCAGGAGGACGCCCTGGCCGCGTACCGTCTGTTGGTCCGGTGGGTGCTCGTCGGGACGGCCGCCGTGGCCGTCGCCGTGGGCCTCTTCATGTACATCCACACCGACCGCGGGCTCCGGAAGAGCCTCCAGAATGTTCAGAACAGCCTCGGCGCCATGTCGGACGGGGACTTCACGGTGGTGCCCGACACGTCCGAGGGCGGCCCCATCGGGGAGCTGACGACCAGCGCGACGAAGACGCAGTGGAAGCTGTCCCACTTCTTCGAGGCCGTCGGCGAGATGACGAACTCCGTGGCGACGGCCTCCGAGGAACTCACGGCCTCCAACGCCCAGGTGGTGGCGTCCGTCAGCGAGAGCCTCGACGAGTCGGTGGCGGCAGCGGACCTGGCGGCCCAGCTGTCCTCCCACGTCCAGACCCTGGCGGCCGGTGCCGAGCAGATGGGCGCCTCCATCCGGGAGATCGCGCAGAACGCGAACGATGCCGCCCAGGTGGCCCGCGACGCCACCGACAAGGCGGCGACGACGAACGCCACCGTGGCCCGGCTGGGGGAGACCTCGGCGGCCATCGGCGACGTCGTCAAGGTCATCACCTCGATCGCGGAGCAGACGAACCTGCTGGCGTTGAACGCGACGATCGAGGCGGCCCGAGCCGGCGAGGCCGGCAAGGGGTTCGCCGTCGTGGCCGGCGAGGTCAAGGACCTCGCCCAGGAGACGGCGAAGGCCACGGACGACATCGCGCGCCGCGTCGCGGACATCCAGGCCGAGACCGGCCTGGCCATCAGCTCGATCGCGGAGATCTCGGCGGTGGTGGACCAGATCAGCGACCACCAGATGACGATCGCCTCCGCGGTGGAGGAACAGACGGCGACGACCCAGGAGATGACGCGCTCGATCGCTGAGACGGCCCAGGGCGCGGAGGACATCGCCGCCCGCGTCGCCCAGGTGAGCGCGGGGACCACGGAGATCAGCAGTGCGGGCGCGCAGGTGGCGGCCGCGGCCGAGGAGCTCGCCAAGATGGCGCAGTCGCTGCACGAGTGGCTCTCCAGCGTGTCCTACTGAGATGGTCGAACGGGTGGACGGCGTGCGCCCTCTGAGGGTCCCGCCGGTGCGTGAGAAGGATCCGCGGCGGGTGCCGACCGTGGGCCCGGACCAGATCCGGGTGCTCGTCGTGGACGATTCGGCGGTCGCGCGGCGCCTGGTGGCCCGCGTCCTGCGCTCGGATCCGGAGGTCCGGATCGTGGGGTTCGCCCGCAACGGCCGCGACGCCGTGGACGCCGTGCTCCGGCTGCGTCCCGACGTGGTGACGATGGACGTCGAGATGCCCGAGATGGACGGCATCGAGGCGGTGCGGGCGCTGACGGTCCGGGGGTGGCGGGGCCCCGTCATCATGCTGTCGACGCTCACCGAGCGCGGGGCCATGGCGACGCTGGACGCGCTGGCGGCGGGGGCGGCGGACTACGTCCTCAAGCCCAGCACGTCGTCCCTGGAGGAGTCCATCGGGACGCTGGCGGGGGATCTGCTCCCCCGCGTCCACGCGCTGGGCGGTCCGCCGGACGCCCCGGTGGCGGTGGAGGAGCCGGAGCCCGTGGCGTCGGAGTCCGCCGCCGCGTCCGTCCGGCAGGCCCACAACCGGGGACGAGGGCGGCCCCGCGCCGTCCTGATCGGCTCCTCGACGGGAGGCCCGGCGGCGCTGGCCGAGGTGGTCGGCGATCTGGCGCGCCCGCTGCCCGTGCCCGTGGTGGTTGTCCAGCACATGCCCCCCGTCTTCACGGCGCAGCTGGCGCAGCGGCTGGACAAGTTGACGCCGTCGCGCGTTGTCGAGGTGCGCGACGGCGAGGCGCTGGAGGCCGGGACGATCTACGTGGCCCCGGGCGGGCGCCATCTCGAGGTGGACATGGGGCGCGGCCTACTGGCCGCCCGCCTGAGCGACGCGGCGCCGGTGAACTACGTGCGGCCCTCCGTCGATGTCCTGTTCCGCTCCGGCGCCCGCGCGCTGGGGGCCGACGTCCTGGCCGTCGTGCTGACGGGCATGGGGGCGGACGGCGCCCGCGGCGCGGCCGACGTGGCGGCGGCGGGGGGCACGGTGGTGGCCCAGGACCGCGCGAGCTCCGTGGTGTGGGGCATGCCCCGCGCGGCCGTCGAGGGGGGATCCGTCACCCGCGTCCTGCCGCTCACGCGGATCGCCGGGGACATCGAGCAGAGCCTGGGACGGGTCGGCGGATGAGCGTCTTCGCGCAGACCTTCGACTATGTGAGGGAGCTGGTGGAGCGCCGCAGCGCCATCCAGCTGCCGCCGGGCAAGGAGTACCTGGTGGAGAACCGCCTGCTCCCGCTGGCGCGGGCGGCGGGCATGGCCGGGCCGAACGCCGTCGACCACTTCGTGCTGCGCGCGCTGGGCAGCGAGGAGATGAAGGTCCAGGTGGTCGAGGCGCTGACGACCAATGAGACCTCCTGGTTCCGCGACGGCGTCCCCTTCATGCTGCTGGAGGACGTGATCCTGCCGGAGTGCCGGCGCGACCGCCGCGGGCCGCTGCGGGTGTGGTCGGCGGCCTGCTCGACCGGACAGGAGACCTACTCGATCGCGATGAGCCTGATCGACCAGGGCGAGGAGGACTTCACGGTCCTGGGCACCGACTTGTCGGGGGCGGTGCTCGAGCGGGCGCGCGCCGGGGTCTACACCCAGCTCGAGGTCAACCGCGGCCTCCCGGTGTCCGCGCTGGTGAACTACTTCGACCGGGCCGGGACGGGCTGGCAGGTCGCGGCCGATGTGCGCGCCCACGTCGGCTTCCGGCAGCACAACCTGCTGGACGCCCCGCCCGCCGGGCCCCTGTTCGACGTGGTCTTCGTCCGCAACGTCCTGATCTACTTCGACGCCGCCGCACGACGCGACGTCCTGGCCCGGATCGCCCGCGTGGTGCGCCCCGGGGGATTCGTCATCCTGGGGGCCGCGGAGACCCTGCCGCTGGACCCGCCCTGGGAGCGCATCGACGTCCCCGCGGGCGTCCTCCATCGATTGGCGCCTGAGAGAGGACGGCCATGAAGGCATTGGTCATTGACGACTCGCGCGTGATGCGCCGCATCATCGGCGCGCAGTTGCGGGGGCTCGGCTTCGACATCGTCGAGGCCGGGGACGGGCAGCAGGCCCTGGACGTGCTGGGCGAGAGCCCCGACATCGACCTGGCCTGCATCGACTGGAACATGCCGGTGATGGACGGGTTGAGCTTCGTCTCCGCCGTGCGGGAGCGCCGGGAGTGGCGCGGGCTCACCCTCATGATGGTGACGACGGAGTCGGAGCGCTCCCAGATCGTGCGGGCGCTGGCGGCCGGCGCGCACGAGTACCTCATCAAGCCGTTCACGCCCGACGCGTTGCGCGAGAAGCTCGCGCTCCTCGGGCTGCTCCCGGAGGAGGACCGCCGTGACGACGACCGGTGATCAGGTGATCGGCATCGCGCAGGAGCTGTTCGATGCCATGGTGGACGACGACCCGGGACAGCTCTCCGTCTGGGAGGGGCCCACGCCCCTCCTGGAGGATCCTCTCCACGCGTGGGTGGACGCCACGGGCGCATCGGAGAGGCGGACCCTGGTGTCCGCGGAGGCGCCGACCTGCCGCCAGCTGGCCGTCGGACTGCTCGCCTTCTCCGAGGCGGAGGCCCCCGACGAGCAGGACGTGCGCGACGCGATGGGGGAGCTGGCGAACATCGTCGGCGGCAACATCAAGTCATTGAGCCCGGGAGCTGGCATGATGAGTCCACCGGGAGTCGACACGGCGCCACCGCCCCCGTGCGGCCCTCGACAGCTGGAGGTCTGCCTGAGATGGCGCGGCGCCCCGATCATCGTGAGCCTGTGGGGCTCGACCGACGACACGACGGAGGAGTGAACCGATGAGAGTCCTCGTGGCCGACGACAGTCGCGTGATGCGCAGGATCGTGGCACGGACGTTGCGGCAGGCCGGATACGACTGGGAGGTCCTGGAGGCCGAGGACGGCCTGGAGGCGCGCGATCTCATCCTGCGGGAGAAGCCGGATCTGGTGCTCTCGGATTGGAACATGCCCAACCTCAACGGCTTGGATCTGCTGCGGCAGCTGCGCCAGATGGGCTCCCAGGTCCCCGTGGCCCTGGTGACGTCGGAGGGGTCCGCGCAGATGCGGGAGCTCGCCGAGCAGGCGGGGGCCCTGTTCCTCATCGCGAAGCCCTTCACGGCCGAGCAGTTCCGCACGGAGATCGAGCGGGTGCTGGTGTGATCGGCCCTGAGACGCGCCTGCCGTCCGCCAAGGCCGTCCGCGACCTGCTCATCGGCATCTGCGGCCGGGAGGTCTCCTTGATCGTGGATGGCGAGGAACTGCGGGCCGACACGCCGGGCGGCGTCATCGCCGCCGAGTACGTCACGGACCTCGGGCAGTCGACGGCGCTCATCGCCGTGGACACCGCCCTGGGCGCCCATCTAGGGGCCGCGCTGGGCCTGGTGCCCCCGGCCGTGTCGGAGGAGGCCGCCCGCGACGCGTACCTGTCCGACGATCTGGTCGACAACCTCTACGAGGTCCTCAACATCGCGGGTTCGCTGTTCAACGTCGGCGATGCGCCCCATGTCAGCCTCATCGAGGGGCTCTACGACACGGGCAGCGCGGCGCTGCCCGTCGCCATCGAGTCGTGGTTGAGCGGCTTCGTCCCGCGCCTGGACGCGGCCTGCGAGGTCCACGGCTACGGGACGGGGCGGCTGTCCGTCCTGGTCCGCTGACTTCGGTCCCCTTCCTCGTCGACTTCGGTGCTGTTTCCCCGCGAGTTCGGTGCTGTTCGGCGTCGAGTTCGGTTCGCCTGGCGTGCGGCGGTATGCGATTGCGGGCGCGGATGTCACAGGGACCGGTCTCACCGAGGGGGCGGTAGCGCGGCTATGGGGCGAGGGGACCGAAGTCGCGGGAGAAGAGCACCGAACTCGCGGGAGAAGGGACCCGGGCCCGCGCGGAGGGGTGCGGGGACCCGAGTGAATCCCCCCACAAAGCGCGGCCCGCCTTGCCGCGGCGGGAGCGCGAGCATACCATGTGTCTTTGCGCCTGATTGTGCCCGAGGTGACCTGCATCCACACGCCGAAACCCGCGCTGAGCGTCCGTGGACTGTGTCAGATAGGGGCCGCAGGCGGTCGAGCGCATCACGAACCGCAGGGAAGGACCCCCTTTGGCTGTCAGTAGCTCCACTGCACATCAGCCCAGGACCCGCATCTCTTTCGCCAAGCTCGCCGAGCCGCTCCAGGCTCCGAACCTGCTCGGTCTGCAGACCGAGAGCTTCGACTGGCTGCTGGGCAATGACGCGTGGAAGGCGCGCGTCGAGGCCGCGAAGTCGTCGGGACGCTACGAGGTGCCCGACGTGTCGGGCCTGGAGGAGATCTTCGAGGAGATCTCCCCGATCGAGGACGTCGCCCAGACGATGTCACTGTCGTTCCGCGACCACCGCCTGGAGAAGCCGAAGTACTCCGTGGAGGAGTGCAAGGCCAAGGACTACACGTACTCGGCCCCGATGTACGTCACCGCCGAGTTCATGAACTACAACACCGGCGAGATCAAGTCCCAGACCGTCTTCATGGGCGATTTCCCGCTGATGACGAAGCGCGGCACGTTCATCATCAACGGCACGGAGCGCGTGGTCGTCTCCCAGCTGGTGCGCTCGCCCGGCGTGTACTTCGACCGCACGAGCGACCGGACGTCCGACAAGGACGTCTTCGGCTGCAAGGTCATCCCCAGCCGCGGCGCGTGGCTGGAGATGGAGATCGACAAGCGCGACGCCGTGGGCGTGCGCATCGACCGCAAGCGCAAGCAGCCCGTCACCCACTTCCTCAAGGCCATCGGCATGACCGAGGGCGAGATCCGCGACACCTTCAAGGACTACCCGGTCCTCCTGGAGACGCTGGAGAAGGACACGGTCCAGACCCAGGAGGAGGCCCTCCTGGACATCTACCGCAAGATCCGCCCGGGCGAGCCCGCGGTGGTCGACGCCGCCCAGGCCCTCCTCAACAACTTCTACTTCGATCCCAAGCGCTACGACCTGGCGAAGGTCGGCCGCTACAAGATCAACAAGAAGCTCGCGCTGAACGCCGACCCCAAGGAGTCGACGCTCACGCTGGAGGACATCGTCGCGGCGCTGAAGTACCTGCTGGCGCTGCACGCCGGTGAGAAGACGTTCGCGGGCACGCGCGGCGGGCAGCCCGTCGAGGTCCGCGTCGAGACCGACGACATCGACCACTTCGGCAACCGCCGCATCCGCGCCGTGGGCGAGCTCATCCAGGGGCAGGTCCGCACGGGCCTGGCGCGCATGGAGCGCACGGTGCGCGAGCGCATGACCACCCAGGAGTCGGACTCGATCACGCCGCAGACGCTGATCAACATCCGCCCCGTGGTGGCCGCGATCAAGGAGTTCTTCGGGACCTCCCAGCTGTCGCAGTTCATGGATCAGAACAACCCGTTGTCCTCGCTGGGCCACAAGCGCCGCCTGAGCGCCCTGGGCCCCGGCGGCCTGTCGCGGGACCGCGCCTCCCTGGAGGTCCGCGACGTCCACCCGTCCCACTACGGGCGCATGTGCCCCATCGAGACCCCTGAGGGCCCGAACATCGGCCTCATCGGCAACATGGCGACGTTCGCGCGCATCAACCCGTTCGGCTTCATCGAGACGCCGTACCGGATCGTGCGCGACGGCCGGGTCACCGACGAGGTCGAGTACATGACGGCCGACGACGAGTACGGGCACTTCATCGCCCAGGCGTCCTCCCCGCTGACCGCGGACGGCCACTTCGCCGAGGAGCAGGTCCTGTGCCGCGTCGCCGGCGAGGATCCGACCCTGGTCCATCGCGACCGCGTGGACTACATGGACGTCTCCGCCCGCCAGATGGTGTCGGTGGCCACGGCGTTCATCCCGTTCCTCGAGCACGACGACGCGAACCGCGCCCTCATGGGCGCGAACATGCAGCGCCAGGCTGTGCCGCTCCTGCGCACCGAGGCCCCCCTGGTGGGCACCGGCATGGAGCGCCGCGCCGCGCAGGACTCCGGGGAGATGGTGATCGCCGAGCACGCGGGCGTCATCACCGAGGCCTCCGCCGACCTCATCGTGGTCACCACGGACGAGGGCGGCCGCGACGTCTACCGCCTGGAGAAGTTCGAACGCTCGAACCCGGGCAACTGCACGAACCAGCGCACCATCGTCGAGGAGGGCGACCGCGTCGAGGCCGGCACGGTGCTGGCCGACGGCCCCGCCACCGATCACGGCGAGGTGGCCCTGGGCAAGAACCTGCTGGTCGCCTACATGTCGTGGGAGGGCCTCAACTACGAGGACGCGGTCATCCTGTCGCGCCGTGTGGTGGAGGAGGACCTCCTCACCTCGATCCACATCGAGGAGTACGAGGTCGACGCCCGCGAGACGAAGCTCGGCGAGGAGGAGATCACCCGGGACATCCCCAACGTCTCCGAGGAGTCGCTGGCGGACCTGGACGAGCGCGGCATCATCCGCATCGGCGCCGAGGTGGTGGCCGGGGACGTGCTGGTCGGCAAGGTCACCCCGAAGGGCGAGACGGAGCTGACCTCCGAGGAGCGCCTGCTGCGCGCCATCTTCGGGGAGAAGGCCCGCGAGGTGCGCGACACCTCGCTGCGCGTGCCCCACGGCGAGGAGGGCATCGTCATCGGCGTCCGCGAGTTCAACGACGAGGACGACGACCTCACGCCCGGCGTGCGCCAGACGGTGCGCGTCTATGTGGCCCAGCGCCGCAAGATCACGGTGGGCGACAAGACCTCGGGCCGCCACGGCAACAAGGGCGTCGTCTCGAAGATCCTGCCGCAGGAGGACATGCCGTTCCTCGAGGACGGCACGCCCGTCGACATCATCCTCAACCCGCTGGGCGTCCCCGGCCGCATGAACGTCGGCCAGGTCCTCGAGTACCACCTCGGGTGGCTCGCCCACCAGGGCTGGGATGCCTCGAAGGCCGTCGAGGCCGGCGAGGAGTGGACGAGGAGGCTGCCGGAGGACGGCATCGTCGTGGCCCCCGGGTCTCTGGTGGCGACCCCCGTGTTCGACGGCCTGGAGGCCGAGGAGCTGGCCGGGCTGTTGCGCAACGTCAACCCGAACCGCGACGGCGACCGCCTCATCAACGAGGAGGGCAAGGCCCGGCTGTTCGACGGCCGTTCCGGCGAGCCCTTCCCGTCCCCGATTGCGGTGGGCTACACGTACACGCTGAAGCTCCACCACCTGGTCGACGACAAGATCCACGCCCGCTCGACGGGCCCCTACTCGATGATCACGCAGCAGCCGCTGGGCGGGAAGGCCCAGTTCGGCGGGCAGCGGTTCGGCGAGATGGAGGTCTGGGCGATGGAGGCCTACGGCGCCGCCTTCGCCCTGCAGGAGCTGCTGACCATCAAGTCGGACGACACGTCCGGCCGCGTCAAGGTCTACGAGGCGATCGTCAAGGGCGAGGACATCCCCGAGCCCGGCATCCCCGAGTCCTTCCGCGTCCTCATCCAGGAGATGCGCTCGCTGTGCTTGAACGTCGAGGCCCTCGACGCCGCCGGCAACGCCATCGACCTGCGCGAGGACGATGACGACGACTATGACGCGCGCGAGGACCTGGGCATCGTGCTGGACGCCCGCCCGAACGCCGCGGCCACGATTGACGCGATCTGAGGAGACACGAGAAATTGATCGACGCGAAGACGTTCGACAGCCTGCGGATCACGCTGGCCACCGGCGAGGACATCGCCGGCTGGTCCCACGGCGAGGTGAAGAAGCCGGAGACGATCAACTACCGCACGCTCAAGCCGGAGCGCGACGGCCTGTTCGGGGAGCAGATCTTCGGCCCCACCCGCGACTGGGAGTGCGCCTGCGGGAAGTACAAGCGCATCCGCTACAAGGGCATCGTGTGCGAGAAGTGCGGCGTGGAGGTCACGCGGTCCAAGGTGCGCCGTGAGCGCATGGGCCACATCGACCTGGCGGCCCCGGTCACGCACATCTGGTACTTCAAGGGCGTGCCCTCGCGCCTGGGGTACGTGCTCAACCTGGCCCCGAAGGACCTGGAGAAGGTCATCTACTTTGCGGCCTACATGATCACCGAGGTCGACGAGCAGGGGCGGGACGAGGACCTGCCGGAGCTGCGCGCCGAGCTGGAGGTCCAGCAGAAGCAGATGGAGTCCCAGCGCGACGTCGCCATCAACGAGCGCGCCGAGAAGCTGGAGTCCGACCTCGCCCAGATGGAGTCGGAGGGCGCCAAGGCCGCCGAGCGCGAGAAGGCCCGCAAGGCCGGCGAGCGCGAGATGGCCCAGATCCGCCGCCGCTTCGACCAGGACCTCGAGCAGCTGGAGAAGGTGTGGGAGCGCTTCGTCGGCCTCAAGGTCGGCGACCTGGAGGGCGACGAGCGCCTGTACCGCCAGATGATGCTGCGCTACGGCACGTACTTCAAGGGCGACATGGGGGCGGCCGCGATCCAGAAGCGGCTCCAGTCCTTCGACCTGGAGGGCGAGGTCGCGAACCTGCGCCAGATCATCGCCAACGAGACGGGCCCGCGCAAGTCGCGCGCCATCAAGCGCCTCAAGGTCCTCAACGCGTTCGTCGCCACCGGCAACAAGCCGGAGTCCATGGTACTCACCAACATCCCGGTGATCCCCCCGGACCTGCGCCCGATGGTGCAGCTGGACGGCGGCCGCTTCGCGACCTCCGACCTCAACGACCTCTACCGCCGCGTCATCAACCGCAACACGCGGCTGAAGCGGCTGCTGGAGCTGGGCGCCCCGGAGATCATCGTCAACAACGAGAAGCGCATGCTCCAGGAGTCCGTGGACGCGCTGTTCGACAACGGGCGGCGCGGCCGCCCGGTGGCGGGCCCGGGCAACCGGCCGCTCAAGTCGATCTCCGACATGCTCAAGGGCAAGCAGGGCCGGTTCCGCCAGAACCTGCTGGGCAAGCGCGTGGACTACTCGGGCCGCTCGGTCATCGTGGTGGGCCCCCAGCTCAAGCTCCACCAGTGCGGTCTGCCCAAGCAGATGGCGCTGGAGCTGTTCAAGCCGTTCGTCATGAAGCGCCTGGTCGAGAAGAACTACGCGCAGAACGTCAAGGCCGCCAAGCGGAAGGTCGAGCGCCAGCGCCCCGAGGTCTGGGACGTCCTGGACGACGTCATCCGCGAGCACCCGGTGCTGCTCAACCGCGCTCCCACGCTGCACCGCCTGGGCATCCAGGCGTTCGAGCCGCAGCTCATCGAGGGCAAGGCCATCCAGCTGCACCCGCTGGCCTGCGGCGCGTTCAACGCGGACTTCGACGGCGACCAGATGGCCGTCCACCTGCCGCTGGGGGCGGAGGCGCAGGCCGAGGCCCGCATCCTCATGCTCTCGACGAACAACATCCTCAAGCCGTCCGACGGCCGGCCCGTGGCCATGCCCTCCCAGGACATGATCATCGGCCTGTTCCACCTGTCCTCCGAGCCGAACCCGGATGTGCCCGTGGCGCGCGACGAGGACGGCCGCGAGGTCGTCCCGGCCTACACGTCGGAGGCGGAGGCCCGCATGGCCTTCGACAACGGCGATCTGGACCTCAACGCGCGCGCTGTCATCCGGTTCACGGACATCGTGCCGCCGCTGGGGTGGGAGGCGCCGGAGGGATGGGCCCCGGGCGATCCGGTGATGCTGGAGACATCCCTGGGCCGCGCGATCCTCAACGAGACGCTGCCCGTCGACTTCCCCTACATCAACGAGGTGGTCGACAAGGGCAAGCTGGGCGACATCGTCAACACGCTCACCCAGCGCTACCCGAACGTGCTGGTCGCGGAGTGCCTGGATGCGCTGAAGTCCTACGGCTTCTACTGGTCGACGTGGTCGGGCATCACGATCGCGTTCTCCGACATCCAGCAGTCCGCGAACAAGGAGGCGATCCTCGCCGGCTACGAGACCCGGGCCGCGGAGGTCCAGGACCAGTTCGACATGGGCCTCATCACCGAGGACACGCGCTACGAGGAGTTGGTCAACCTCTGGCTGGAGTGCACCGACAAGGTCGCCCAGGACATGCGCGCGAACTTCACCGAGCGCAACACCGTCTACCGGATGGTGAACTCGGGGGCCCGCGGCAACTGGAGCCAGGTCCAGCAGATCGCCGGCATGCGCGGTCTGGTGTCCGACCCGAAGCAGAAGCTCATCGAGCGCCCGATCAAGGCGAACTACCGCGAGGGCCTCACCGTCCTCGAGTACTTCATCGCCACGCACGGCGCCCGCAAGGGCCTGGCCGACACGGCGCTGCGCACCGCGGAGGCCGGGTACCTCACCCGCCGCCTCGTCGACGTCTCCCAGGACGTCATCGTCCGCGAGGAGGACTGCGGCACCCGCCAGGGCGTCAAGCAGCCCGTCGCCCGCCAGGACGACGCCGGCACCTGGGTGCCCGCCGCCGATCTCGACACCACGGTGTACGCGCGGACCCTGGCCCGCGACGCCGTGGGCGCGGACGGGCAGGTTGTCTTCCCGGCCGGCTCGGACCTGGGCGACGACGAGATCGCGCAGATGGTGGCCGCCGGCGTGCCGGAGGTGACGGTCCGCTCGGTCCTCACCTGCGAGTCGCATGTCGGCGTGTGCGCGAAGTGCTACGGCCGCTCCCTGGCCACCGGCAAGACGGTGGACATCGGCGAGGCCGTGGGCATCATCGCCGCCCAGTCGATCGGCGAGCCCGGCACGCAGCTGACGCTGCGGACCTTCCACACGGGCGGCGCGGCCTCGGCCTCCGACATCACGCAGGGCCTCCCGCGTGTCCAGGAGCTCTTCGAGGCGCGGTCCCCCAAGGCGGAGGCCAAGATGACCGAGGCCGCCGGGCGCGTCCACATCGACGACGACGATCCCTCCACCCGCCGCATCGTGGTGACCCGCGACGACGGCAAAGAGGACCTGGTCATCGAGATCTCGCGCCGCCCGAAGCTCCTGGTCAAGGAGGGCGAGCACATCGAGGCGGGCACACCGCTGACGGAGGGCCAGCTGGACCCCAAGGAGGTGCTGCGCATCATGGGCCGCAACGTGGCCCAGAAGCAGCTCGTCGACGAGGTCCAGAAGGTCTACGCGGATCAGGGCGTGGGCATCCACGCCAAGCACATCGAGGTCATCGTGCGCCAGATGCTGCGCAAGATCACCATCCTGGAGCCCGGCGACACGGACTTCATGCCCGGTGAGCTGGTGGACCGCATGGCGTACCTGTCCCAGAACCGGAGGGTCGCGGCCGAGGGCGGGCAGCCCGCGGCGGGCCGCCAGATGCTCATGGGCATCACCAAGGCGTCCCTGGCCACCGACTCCTGGCTGTCGGCGGCCTCCTTCCAGGAGACCACCAAGGTGCTCACTGACGCCGCGATGAACGGCAAGTCGGATTCGCTGGTGGGCCTGAAGGAGAACGTCATCCTGGGCAAGCTGATCCCCGCCGGCACGGGGCTGGCGCGGTACAACCACGTCAACGTCGAGCCGACGCCGGAGGCCCTGGCCAACTCGAACTACAACGAGCTGGACTTCCAGGACGGCGACGTCTCCCCGGAGTTCCTCCACTCCCTGGAGAGCATCGACTTCGGGATGCCCTTCCAGGAGTGACGCTCGCGGGTCGCTGTCGCGGCCCATTGACGAGGGCGACGCCCCCTCGCGCTGGTCGATCCCGCGCGAGGGGGCGCCCTCGTCCGCGGGACCGGGCTTCCCGGGCCGGTTCTTCTCCTCATTGCCCCACAAGTCAGACCTGTGCTCGGGCGCCATTCAGGCGCGTCTTCTGTCATGATTCGAGTGTGACGACCGTGGACAACCGTGGCCGCATCACGGTGGCCATGAGGAGGGACGCGAGAGGGAGTGACGGCGGTGGCAGGAGCGATTGCTGAGAACTACCGCCGCCTTGGCGGCGCCCAGAAGGGCCGGGCGCGCGGCGCCCCCGCGTACTCGGTCTATGTCAATCGGAAGATCGGGCGGGTCCTGGCCGCGCTCGCCCATGGGTGGGGATGGACGCCGAACGTCGTGTCCGCGGTGAGCGCCCTGCACACCTATACGGCGATCGTCTTGCTCATGGCGGTGCCCAGGTCCTGGTGGCTGGGTGTCGTCGTGGCGGTGCTTCTGGCGCTGGGCTACGCGTGGGATTCGGCGGACGGGCAGGTCGCCCGATTGCGCGGGGGCGGCAGCGTGGCGGGGGAATGGCTGGACCATTTCCTGGACGCGATCAAGCATGCGACGCTCCATCCGGCGGTCCTCATCGGGCTCTGGCTGTACAGCGACCTCAGGAACACGTGGTGGTTGGTGATCCCGCTGCTCTACGGGGCGATCGTGGTCGTCACGTTTTTCGGGATGCTCCTCAACGATCTGCTCAAGGGCAAGAAGGGATTGCCGTCGACGCACGCGCGCGGAGGAGGATCGGCCCTGCGGTCGCTGGTGGTGCTTCCCACCGACTATGGCGTCCTGTGCTGGGTCTTCGTCCTGTGGGGATGGACGTCGGCGTTTCTTGCGGCCTACGGGGCGCTGATGGCGATGAACGGCGTGTTCATCATTCTCGCCTCCGTGAAGTGGTTCCGGGAGATGACGGCGATCGACCGGCAGGCCGCCTGAGGGGGAACCGTGAGAGTGCTCTTCGATGCCTATTGGTGGAGCGACGGGCCGATCTCGAATCGGTCGGTCCAGCGCGAGTTCATCCTGACGTGGGCCTCGCTGTTCCCGGCGGATCAGCTGGTCCTGGCCCTCAGGAGGGACGCGGACGCGTCCGACGTCCCTTCGGGGGCTCGGGTCGTGCGCACCAGGCTGTGGCCCCAAGCTCTGGCGAACAGGATGGAGTTGGGACCTCTGGCGCGCCGCGTCCACGCCGATGCCATCCTGGCCCACAACTACGCGCCCGCGGGCTTCCCGTCGGTCGTGTTCATCCACGACGTGATGTTCGTCGACCATCCGGAGTGGTTCTCGCGGGCAGAGCTGCTGTACTTCTCTCCGATGCTGCGGTGGGCGCGCGGTGCGGCGGTCGTGGCTGCATCGACGAGCACGGAGGCGGACCGGATTCACCGCTTGGAGCCTCGGCTGGGCGAGACCTGCGTGACGGGGCTCGGCGTTCCGACGGCGCTCGCGGACACACCCGGTGTCCGTCCCGATGCGCTTCCCGAGACGGCGGAGGGCTTCGCGGTCACGGTCGGGCGTCTCAACGTCCGGAAGAACCTCGAGCTTATCCTGGCGGCTGCGGCCCGTTCCTCGAGGATCGATTCCCGTCATCCCCTGGTCGTCGTGGGCACGACCGCCCATTCCGGGGTGTCGACCGAATTCTCCGCTGAAGTCCGCCGATCCCTCGACCAGGGACGCCTCCTGATGGTCGGCGGCGTCGATGACGCGAGTCTGGCGTGGCTGTACCGCAATGCGTCGCTGGCGATCACCCTGAGTCTCGATGAGGGCTTCGGGATGCCCGCCGTGGAGGCCGCGCGCTTCGGCGTCCCGCTTCTGGCCAGCGACATCCCGGTGTTCCGGGAGACGGTCGGGGGCTACGCGGATTTCATTGCGCCGACATCGGGTCCGGAACTGGTCGCGGCGGCGATCGACGGAGCCTGGGGGAAGGCTCCCTCGACGGAGAGCCGTCGCGCCGTGCGCGAGCGGTACACCTGGGAGAACGCGGTGGGCGCTCTGCGCCAGTCGGTGCAGGACCTGGTACTGCGAGCGGCGCCGGGCGAAGGAGGCGTGCGATGGAACAGAGGCTGACGTTCGTCACGGTGGTCTTCGACGCCGAGCTGCCTCTGCTCGACCTCCAGGCGCGGTCGATGGCCCTGTACCTGGTGCCGGAGGCCGTGGAGAGCATCATCGTCTTGGACAATTGCGTGCGATCCCTGTCCGGACGGGCGGTCGAGCGCTTGAGATCGCTGTATGGCGCGTTGGGGAGCCGCATGCGGGTCGTCCGCGTGCCGTCGCTAGTCGAGGGGGCGTCGACGATCGACGGCTGGCGGAGCCAGCAAGCGGCGAAGCTCCTCATTGCCGGACAAGTGCCGACTGCGCGCTATGTGGTCCTCGACGCCAAGAACCACTTCATCAGGCCGACGGACGCCTCCTCGTTCGTTGGCGCGGACGGGCGCCCCCATCTGGGGGTCCATGCCTATGAGACGCATTCGCTGCGGTCATCCTTGGAACGCACGCTCACCTACCTTGGCGCCGGTCCGGAGGACGTGGCCGGGGCCGTGGCCTCATTCCCCCAGACGGCGACGCCGTTCGTGTTCGACACGGGCGTCGTCTGCGACATGGTCAAGGACATCGGCCACCGGTCGGGGCTCTCCTTCGCCGTGGAGTTCGAGAGACAGGGCCTCCTCGAGTTCTTCCTCTACTCGGGATGGGCGGCCTTGAGGGGGCCGGGGCTCAATGCGGTGACGGACGGTCGTCCGGTCCACTCTCCCCTCGTGTGGCCCGGTGAGACGAGCCGGAACGGAGTCGAGGCGGCCATCCGGCAGGCGCGCGAACAGGGAGCCGTCGTGTTCGGTGTGCATCGACGGGTGCTCGCCCGGGCGGACCGGGCGACGCGTGATCGGATCGCGGAATTCTGGGCGGAACGCGGTCTGCTCGATCAGGCCGCGGCGCGTCGGTTGATCCGTCGATTCCGACGCGCCTATGTACCGACGATGGCAGTGACGCGTCTTCACGAATCGATGAGCCGGATCGTCGATCGCAGGGGATCGCGACGATGACACGGTCGGAGAGGCGCTCGCGCAACCGCGAGCACGAGCACCTTCGGGTGGCGCTCATCGGAACCCGCGGTGTCCCCGCACAGTACGGAGGATTCGAGACGGCGGTCGAAGAGGTCGGACGTCGTCTCGTCGAACGAGGGCATCGGGTCACCGTCTTCTGTCGGAGATCGTCGGGCCGTGGTCCTGAGACCTTGCGACAGTATCTCGGCATGGATCTCGTCGTGTTGCCGGCCATGCGCAGGAGGGCACTCGAGACTCTCAGCCACACGACACTCTCGGTCCTCCACCCGGCTCTTCGAGGGACCGACGCGGCCATCGTGTTCAATGCGGCGAACGCGCCGCTCCTTCCCATTCTGCGTCTCCGCGGCATTCCCGCTGCGACGCACGTCGACGGCATCGAGTGGCGGCGCACGAAATGGCAGGGCGCAGGGCAACGCTACTACCGCTCAGCGGAAGCGCTCGCGGTTCGGCTCTCCGACGCGCTCATCGCGGACGCACGGGGCATCGCCGAGTATTACGAGCAGGAGTTCGGCGCCGCCACACGGGAGATCGCCTATGGCGCGCCCCGCGTTGACGCCTCATCCGCAGATCGCCTGTCCGAGCTGGGACTCGCGCCGCGCGGGTATCACCTGGTCGTTGCTCGGTTCGAACCGGAGAACCACGTCTGGGAGATCGTCGAGGGCCACCGTCGGTCTCTGGCACGGCTTCCGCTGGTCGTCGTCGGGTCCGCGCCCTACGCCGAGGCGTACACGCTGAGGATTCACCGTGCGGGCGATCCGAAGCGGACACGATTCCTCGGGGGCGTGTGGGACCAGGAATTGCTCGATCAGCTCTACGCGAACTGTGCCTCCTATCTTCACGGACACAGCGTCGGCGGGACGAACCCGTCGCTGCTGCGCGCAGCGGGTGCAGGAGCATGCGTCATCGCGTATGACGTCGTGTTCAACCACGAGGTGCTGGGGACGACGGGCCGCTTCTTCACGGATCCGAAGGGAGTGAAGGTCGCACTTGAGGAGGTCGAGGCCAGACCCGAGGAGGCGCGACAGCGAGGAGAGCGCCTGCGGGTGGAGAGCGCTCGGTACTCGTGGGACAACGTGACGGACGGATATGAGCGACTCCTCCGCGATCTCGCACGGACTGGTCCGACTCCGTTGCGCACGCACCCCAGCGGGCGTCGGAGAAAGGACGGGGCATGACAGTGTCGCCGGACTTCGCCGTGGTCGTCGTCAACTACGGCGCTCACGCGATGATCGCTCGCAACCTTCCGGCTCGGGGCGATCTGGACGGTGCCGCCGTCTATGTGGTGGACAACCCATCGACGGTGGTCGAGCGAGCGGCCGTCGCTGATCTGTGCGCCCGACGTGGATGGAATCTGGTCCCCTCTGCCGCCAATGAGGGCTTCGGATCCGGGGTCAATCAGGGGGTGAGGGCCGCGATCGCCGACGGCGCCGAGGTGGTTGTCCTGCTCAATCCGGACGCCGCGGCCAGCGGCGTCGCGCTGTCCAGCCTCGCACGGGGAGTGCGCGATGATCCGATCACCGTCGCGTCGCCGCGCGTGGTCACCTCCTCGGGCCACGCGGAGTTCTCAGGGGCTGTCGTCAGCCTGCGCACCGGTCGGATCCGGTCGGCGTGGGTTCCCGAGGATGACGATCCCGAATGGGTGAACTGGCTGACTGGCGCCTGTATGGCCTTCGACCGGGAGACGTTCGAGGCGGTCGGGGGATTCGATCCCGGGTACTTCATGTACTGGGAGGATGTCGACTTCTCTCGCCGTGTCGTGGAACAGGGGCGTCGATTGGCGGTGCGGGAGGACCTCGAGATCCACCACGATCAGGGCGGGACTCACACTGCTCGGGGAAGCCGGGCCAAGTCGCCCCTCTACTACTACTGGAACTGCCGCAACCGGCTGGTGTTCGGGCGTCGATTCGCCCGTGTGTCATGGCTGCGATGGCTGATCGCCACACCCGCGGAGTCCCGTCTCATCTTCCTGCGTGGAGGACGCCGGCAGCTGTTGTCTGATCCCGGCACACTGTGTGCCGCCGTGCGGGGGACCGCCGCGGGCGTGGTGGGCCTTCGACACGCATCCGTCGGAGGACGGATCACGGCGGCCGACCGGCCGCGGGCAGGAGGACGTCGATGAACCGCGGTGCCCGGATCACGGACCTCGAGGATGCGATCGGTCGGGTGGTTGCCGAGGGGAACTGCTCTGGATGCGGCGCGTGCGCGTCGGTTCTTCCCGGAGTGAAGATGGGAATGGAGGACGGATTCCTCAGGCCACACGTCACAGGCTCGGCGCAGTCCCCGTCGGCGGCGCGGGCGCGGGATCGAGAGTTGTTTGAGGGGATCTGCCCAGGGGTGTCGCTGCGGGCTCCGGCGCGGCGCCAGAGCGGCTCTCTGCGTCACCCCGTCTTCGGACGCTACGAGCAGGCGTGGCAAGGAAGCGCCGTCGATCCCGCGATCCGACGAGCCGGCAGCAGCGGAGGAGTCCTCACGGCTCTCTCACAATGGCTCATCGACACCGGACAGGTCCACCGCGTCCTTGGGGCGGCGATGGATCCTGTGCATCCGACACGGACGGTCCCGCTCTTCCTCACGACCCGGGAGCTGGCGTTCGCCTCGGCAGGTTCCCGGTACGCGCCCGTCTCCGTCGCAGCATGCCCTGTGAACGGGTCCGTGGAGGCCGTCGTCGGCAAGCCCTGCGAGGTCGCCGCGCTCCGGACCCTCCATCGTGAGACGGACTCCGAGACTCCCGTCCTGCTCTCGTTCTTCTGCGCGGGGACGCCGAGCCAGACCGCGACCGACGACTTGGTCTCCGAACTCGGGCACAACGTCTCCAGTGTGACATCGCTTCGCTACCGAGGAGAAGGCTGGCCCGGGGAGTTCGTCGTGGAGTCGGACCGGGGGCGCAGCACGATGAGCTATGACCAGTCCTGGGGCGCCCATCTGGGGCGTCGGATACAGGATCGCTGCAAGATATGCGTGGACGGCACGGGCGAGTTCGCCGACATCGCCGTGGGCGACTTCTGGGAGGCGGACGACCGAGGCTTCCCGGTGTTCGCCGACGCGCCCGGCAACTCCGTGGTCATCGCGCGGACGGAACGCGGACGTGATCTCCTGGTGCGCGCCGAGCGTGAGGGCGTGGTGGATCTGCATCCGGTTGACCTCGACGTCGTCCTGCGGGTTCAACCGCTGCAGCGCGCACGCCGGACCACTGTGGCCGCTCGCTTGATCGGCCGCCGACTCGCGGGATTCGCGGTGCCTCGATACAGGGGGTTCGGATTGTGGAGGTCGCTGGTTCGCCATCCGTTGATGAGTGTGAAAGCGGCCCGCGGCACTCGATGGAGGTCTCTGCGCCAGAGGAGGGCAGGCTCATGAGGATCCTCATCGCGTGGGCGGACGACTCGTCAACCAACTTGGGCGTGCGCGCGCTGGCCCAGGGCTCGTGCGACGTGCTTCGCCGAGTGTGGCCGCACGCTGAGTTTGAGTTCATGAATTACGGAGCCCGGCCGCCCTCCGTCCCGTGGTCGCCGGGAGGCTTGCTCAAAGAACGGTTCTCCGGTCGGATGGGGATGATGGAGTGGCTTTCGAGCTTCGACATCTACTGGGACACGAGGTCCGGTGACAGCTTCTCCGATATCTACGGCATGCCACGGCTCCGGACGATGTCGATCATCCACGAGTTCGCGGTGCAGGCCGGGACCCGTGCGGGCATGGCTCCACAGACGATCGGGCCGTTCGTTGGTGCTGAGGCGCGGATTCTCGCGCGTCGGACCTTGTCTCGGTCGCGTGTGGTTCTTGCTCGGGATGAGGCCAGCGCCCGCGCAGCGGAGAGGCTGGGCAGGCCGGTCGACAGGGTGTCGACCGATGTGGTCTTCGGGCTCCGGCAGCCAGAGCGCGAGCGGCCCAGGGACGTCGTCCTCAATGTCTCTGGGCTGTTGTGGCAGGAGAACTCCCATGTCGACTATCTGGCGTACCGAAGGATCATCCGAGATCTGATCGACCGCCTTCTCGGGCACGGCCGGTCGGTGGCGTTGCTTCCCCACGTGCTCGACTCCTCGAACGCCGACAACGACGTGCCGACGGCGCGAGAACTCCACCAGGACTACGACGGGCGTGTGGAGCTCTGCGTTCCGCGAGACCTCGATAGCGCGCGTTCAGTCATCGCTTCCTCGCAGATCGTGATCGGCGCGCGGATGCACGCCTGCCTCAACGCGCTGTCGACCGGGACGCCCGCGGTGGCGATGGCCTACTCGAGGAAGTTCGCTCCTCTTCTGGAAGGACTCGGTTGGTCCCACGTGGTACCCCTGACTGGCGACGATGTCGCGACCGATGTGTTGAGGTCAATGGACGTCGGCGATCTGGCCGAGCGCGCCCGGGACGTCCAGCATCGCGGGCAGGAGAGGGTGGCGCTGGCGCTTCCAGTCATCGCGGAGCTCACGCCGTGAGCGGCTCGTTGGGGCATTCGGCCGCCCGGGGAGCGATGTTCACGCTGGGAGCGCAGGGCACCAAGATGCTCTTGCAGCTGCTCTCCGTTATCACGTTGGCGCGGCTCCTCACACCGCACGATTACGGGCTGATGGCTATCGTGTTGGTGATCGTCGGAATCGGTGAGATCTTCCGCGATTTCGGGCTCACCCAGGCGGCCGTCCAGGCGCCGGAGCTCTCGGACAGACAGCGTGACAACCTCTTCTGGATCAACGCGGCGATCGGCGTGGTCCTTGCGCTCATCATGTTCGCCCTGGCGTGGCCGGTTCACCTGTTCATGCACGAGGACGAACTCATCGCCATCGTCCGTGTCCTCTCCTGCACCTTCGTGCTCAACGGGCTGACCACGCAGTACCGCGCGCAACTGATGCGTGCCCTGCGGTTCCGCGCGATGGCGGTGATCGACATCGCGGCGGCGGTCCTCGCGCTGGGCACTGCGATCATCGCGGCGGTGTGCGGAGCCGGATACTGGGCGCTCGTGCTCCAGCAGATCGTCAACAGCGCGACGCTTCTGCTCGGCGCCATCCTCGCGGGCAGATGGCGTCCTCGGCGGTACCAGCGTGGAGAAGCGATGGCCCCGTTCATCCGATTCGGCTCGAATCTGGTCGCCTCGAACCTGGTGACGTATGTCGGCAACCAGATCGACACCGTCATCGTCGGCGGGAGATTCGGAACCACATCCCTCGGACTCTACAATCGCGCGTATCAGCTGATCACGACCGCATTCAACCAGTTTCGAGCACCGTTGTCCGCAGTGGCAGTCCCCGTCCTCTCGCGAGTACAGGCGGACTCCAGGAGATTCGACTCGTTCGTGGTCTCCGGGCAACTGGCATTGGGATACGGGCTGGGCATTCCACTGTCTCTCGTGGCGGGCGCGGCGGATCCTGTGGTGCGCATCGTCCTCGGTGAGCAGTGGGCCGCCGCGGCCCCTCTTCTGCGCTTCTTCGCCGGCGCCTCTCTGCTCTCCTCGTTGTCCTTCGTCGGGTACTGGGTCTATGTCAGTCGAGGACTCACGCGGCAGCTCTTCCACTACTCGCTCGTCTCGTTGTCGATCAGGATCGTGTGCATCGTCACCGGGTCCGTCTTCGGTCTGACCGGTGTCGCTGCCGGCGTCATGGCGGCTCCGCTGCTGGCGTGGTCCGTGTCGATCACCTGGCTCTCTCGCATCACGCCGATCCCGGTGCGGGCATTATGGTTCGGCGGTCTTCGCATCATCGGCGTGACCGGCGTCGTCACAGCCGCGTCCTGGGGCGCGACGATGATGGTCGACGCCGGAGCGTGGCCGACAATGCTCGTTGGGCTCGGCGCGGGAGTTGCGGTCGCCGCCGTGTTCCTGATCGTCCCCGCGTACCGGCGCGATGCGCGCGCGCTGGTCGGTTTTGCCCGTCTCATGCTCAGGCGTGAGGGGTCTCGGTAGAGGAGCTGCCGCCAGTGGTCGAGGTCGGGAGCCAGAGTGAGGACAGGCTCGAATGAGGTACGGATACTCATAAGACTTATCCGAACTGTACGAATTGTTGGCGCCTCTTCAGGTGCTCTCCCTCTTTCGCCGACCAGGACGAATGTCCTACGATTCCACGCACGTGCCCGTGTCGAGGGGCGCCTGAGACGATTTCGGGGAGTCATCGTGTCATTGTCATCGTCATCGACATCGCGCGGCGGGATCCGCGCGTCGTCTGCGGTCCGCACCGGACTCGCGTTCACTGTCGCCCTGGCGGGTTTTCTCGTCCTGGGTGGCTGCACGGCGGAGGCGCAGCAATCGGGAATCGTCTCCTCGGTCAGCGGAGCGGCGGATGCGGCCTCATCGGGCGATTCGTCCCCGGTGTCCCTGCCTTCTCCGACGGGAACCTGGACACCTCCCGCCGATGACGCAGCCGAGGGGCCGACCGCTCCCGTTCCCGTTCCCACGTTGACGGCTGCGCTGTCCGAACCGGTGGATTTCGATACCGGCGTGACCGTATCGCTGGTGGGCGTCGAAGCCGTGGACGTGACGGCACAGACTCCTGGGGAGAACGCAGGACCGGCGATTCGTGTGACGGTCTCGGTCGAGAACAGGTCCGATGGGCCAATCGACCTCAGTTCCGCAGTGGTGACGCTTTCCGCAGACGGGGGAGCCTACGGCGTGGGCACCACCGCCGGGGACCCACGTCCGTTCCAGGGAGATATCGCGCCGGAAGCGACCGCCGAAGGCATCTACGTCTTCATGCTCGACCCGACGCAGGACCGCCAGGTCGACATCACCGTCAACTACGCGGCGGGCGAGCCCGTCGCGGTCTTCACAGGGAGGACGGCCTGACCATGCCGACCACAACTCACACCTCACGGAGGCGCCTGCTGCGCCTTCTCGGCGCCGCCGCCGTGGCCTCCCTCGCGTTTGCCGGGACGCTCGTCTCGGCATCGCCTGCGAACGCTGCTGAGGGCGAGCAACTGCCCTCGCCGGCGCCCCTGCTCCAGCGGTCCGCTGATCATGTCACCGCCGATGATCTTCCCACCGTGCAGATCAATGACGGCTATGTCTGGGCCCAGACAACGATCGGGACCACCGTCTACGCGGTCGGTCAGTTCAGCAACGTCCGTCCGGCCGGTGCCGCTGTGGGAACGAACTTGACACCGCGGAGCAACATCCTGGCGTATGACATCACCACCGGAAATCTCGTCACGACGTTCGCTCCCACCACCAACGGGGTCGTCAAGTCCGTCGCGGCGTCGCCTGACGGGAAGAGGATCTACATCGGGGGAACCTTCAACACGGTCAACGGGCAGAGTCGGTGGAACTTCGCTGCGCTCGATGCGGCGACGGGCCAACTCGTCTCCGGGGTCACGCCCGCGATCGGCGGCACCGGCGTCTATGCGATTGCGGCGACTGCGACGGCGGTCTACGTCGGTGGGCTCTTCACCCAGGCGAACGGCGTCGCTCGCACGAACCTGGCGGGTTTCAGCCCCGTGAACGGGGCGCTCTTGGCTTGGGCGCCGACCACTGACCGTCAGGTCGACGCGATGGTGATGGAGCCGCAGACGAAGGACGTCGTCGTGGGCGGACGGTTCTATGCCGTCAACGGTCAAGTGCAGCGCGGATTGGTCGACCTCGATCCGGTGTCGGGCGCCATCAACACATCGTGGCAGGCCCCGACGGTCGTGCAGAATGGCTGGAGCTCCGGGTCGAATGCCGGCAAGGCGGGCATCTTCGGTCTCGCCACGGACAGCAGCGGCGTTTACGGCACGGGGTGGGTGTTCGCGAACGCCCAGGTGGGCAACCTCGAAGGGGTCTTCGCGGCAGAGGCCGGCAGTGGTTCGATCCGATGGATCTCCGACTGCCACGGCGACCACTACGGGGTCTACTCGACCGGCTCGGTGGTCTATGCCGCGGACCACACCCACCAGTGCGAGACTGTGGGACTCTGGCCGGATCTGAATCCGCAGGTGAACCGATATGTCGAGTCCTACACCACAGCGGTGGGCGGGATACTCACCCGTTCCTCTACGGCTGGGAGCACATACAAGGACTGGAGCGGGACGCCGTCTCCGTCGGCGTACAATTGGTTTCCCGATTTCACGGTGGGGACGACCTCAGGCCTCGGTCAGGCGGCCCTGAGCATCACGGGCACGGCAGGCTACATCTCGGTCGCCGGGGAGTTCGGCACGGTCAACAATCTCTCCCGACAGGGGCTCACCCGCTTCGCCGTGAATCCACCGGGCGGATCCAGCCAGGGGCCGCGCGTGACCACGGCGAACTGGACACCGCACGCGGTCTCGGCGAATCCGGGAACCGCGCGCATCAGCATTCCCGCCAACTGGGATCGCGACGACCTCACACTCACCTACTCCCTGCGCCGTCAGGGCGTCTCGACCCCCGTCGCCACTCGGACTGTGGACTCGACGTGGTGGAAGCAGCCGACGGTCGTCCTGGACGACACCGGCCTCACCCCCGGTTCAAGCCAGACCTACACGGTGACGGCCACTGACCCCGACGGCAACTCCCGTGCGAGTTCGCCCGTGACCGTCACGGTCGCCACTGGCGTCACGTCCGCGTATGCCAGCGCCGTGTTGGCCGACGATCCGTCTCTGTACTACAGACTCGGGGGAGTGACCGCAGACTGGGCAGGAGCCAACGACCCGGTGTATGGCTCCGGCGTCTCCACGGTGGTGCCCGGGGGACCCTCTGAGACAGGTTCGGCCGGGTCTATCTTCAACGGGACGAGTGCGGGCATCGTCTCCAGCACGAGCAAGGCGGCGACCGCCTCGGGGCTCTCGGAGGAGGCATGGTTCCGGACCACCTCCACGAAGGGCGGCATGCTCATCGGATATGGAGATTCGCAGACCGGGCTGTCGAGCAATCACGATCGTCACGTCTACATGACAACCGCTGGCAAGATCGTGTTCGGCGTCTACCCGGGTTCCGCCCAGACGATCATCAGTCCGGCCTCCTACAACGACGGCGTCTGGCACCACGTCGTCTCAACGCTCGGGTCGGACGGTATGAAGCTCTATGTCGACGGTGTGCTTGTGACCTCGAAGGCGTCCGTGACGACGGCCCAGGCTTTCACCGGGTACTGGCGCGTCGGTGGCGACAACATCAATGGATGGCCCAGTGCGCCGGGAAACTACTACTTTAACGGTTCCCTGGACGAGGTCGCGATCTACCCGTCGACACTGTCCGCGCAACAGGTCTCTCTCCACTATGGGATTGGCAAGGGATTGACGCCGCCGACCGCCGCATTCACCGCGGCAGCCTCCGGACTCGACGTCGCCCTCGATGCGTCGGGTTCCTCAGCAACGACTGGGCATTCGGTCAGCTCCTATGCGTGGGACTTCGGTGACGGGCAGACCGGCATCGGAGGGCCGACCACAGCGCACACATATGCTGTCTCTGGCACCTATCGCGTGACGCTCACGGTGACGGACGACTCCGGACTCGCGGCCAGCACGACGACGGTGGTGGACGTTCTCGGGCCCAACATTGAGCCCACGGCATCCTTCACCCACTCGGTGAGCGGTTTGACGACGGTCGTCGATGGGACGGCGTCGGCGGATCCTGATGGTTCAGTGATCTCCTATGCCTGGGACTGGGGGGACGGCGCGGCTGGCGGCAGTGGAGCGACTGCGACGCATGCCTACGCATTGCCAGGGGAGTACACCGTCACGCTGACCGTGACGGACAACCGGGGCGGGACCGCGTCGACGGCGCAGACCGTCACGGTGACCCATGCGGATCCCACCGCCGCGTTCACCGTGGCGACGGATCGTCTCCAAGTCGCGGTCGATGCGACCGGATCGAGCGCCGCGGACGGCGCGACGCTCACCTATGCCTGGGACTGGGGGGACGGATCGGCACCGGGGAGCGGTCCGCAGGCAGCACACACCTATGCCGAGGATGGCACCTATGCGATCCGCCTGACGGTCACTGACAGCGTGGGCTCGACCAATGCCGCCGACCGGGAGATCACGGTCAATGAGGTGGCATACGCCGCCTCTGACGATTTCACCCGCACCGTCTCCTCGGGATGGGGAGCCGCCGATGTCGGAGGGACCTGGGCGGCCCAGCTGGGAGCCGCGTCGGCTGGCTCCGTGGACGGTTCGACCGGCAGGATCACATTGCCGGGTGGACAGACACGCAACATGGCACTGACTTCCGTCTCCGTCTTGGACTCGGAGTCGACGGTCAACTACTCGCTCAGCGCTCCGCCGTCTGAGGGCAACTCATACATCGGGATCCTCTCCCGCCAGTCGGCCGCCACAGACTACAAGGTGCGCGTGTGGATGAGGAACGATGGCTCGGTGTGGATCGTCGCGATGCAGGGATGGACGAACCTGGCGTCCACGCGAGTGGCGGGCCTGACATGGACTGCCAATGAGGTCTTCACCCTGAAGACGAGCGTCACGGGAACCGACCCGACGACCATTCAGGCGAAGGTCTGGAAGGCGGGGACAGTGGAGCCGTCCAACTGGCAGTACACGACCACGGACTCGACACCGGCCCTCCAGACGGCCGGATCCACCAGCCTGCACTTCGCGAGGTCTGCCAACATCTCCGCGTCGACGGCCTCCTTCGATGCCTTCCGCGTCGTCGACTTGGACGCCGGCGCGGAGCCGACGCCGACCGCGCCGACGGCGTCGTTCACCGTGCAGTCGGCCGATCTGGGTGCGTCGGTGGACGCGTCGGGTTCGGCTGCGAGCGAGGGGGGCGCGATTGCCTCCTACTCGTGGGACTGGGGGGACGGCACGGCCGCAGGGACGGGGGTGACTGCGAGTCATGCTTACGCGGTTGCCGGGACCTACACGGTGACGCTCACGGTCGCTGATCAGAATGGCCTGACGGGGACTGCCACGCAGACCGTTACGGCGAGTGATCCGCCCGTGGTGGAACCGACCGCGCCGATCGCCTCCGACAGCTTCGGACGCACGGTGGCGTCGGGATGGGGAACTGCCGATCTCGGCGGAGCCTGGACGACTCTCTCCGGCTCGGCCAGCGCCGCGAGCGTCTCCGAGGGCGCTGCGCTGCTCACCCTCAGCCCAGGGTCGATCCGGTTCCAGTCCCTCAACGAGGTCTCTGTGGGGGACGTCGAGATGCAGGCGGACTTCTCCGCAGTTGGCGGCCCGGACACCGGTGCGTCCTACGTCGGCCTCTTCGCCCGGCGCGACGCGGCCGGCGACAGCTACAGGGTCCTGGTGTGGTTGCGGGCCGATGGCCGTGTGTGGCTGGTGAACCAGCGCGGTACGACCGTGCTGAGCAGCTATGCGGTGCCCGGCGCCACGTGGGCGGCGGGTGAGACCTTCACGGTGCGGGCCCAGATCACAGGGTCAGGAACCACGACGATCCAGGCAAAGGTCTGGAAGTCGGCCGGTGCGGAACCGTCCGACTGGCAGCTCGCATCGACGGACACGACGGCCGGTCTCCAGGTTGCAGGACCCATCGGCGTCTCGGTCAACCGCTCGCCCTCTGCCATCGGGAGTTCTGCTTACGTGTTCTCCTCCTTCCGGGCGGAGGTGCCTGACTGAGCCGACGACGACCAAGGAGAGCGCAACCTCTGCCGGATGCGCTCCCGGTCCCCTGTCCGTGCCGGTAGTCTGCGGAACACGGAAGGAGGGGAGTGCTCATGGATTTCAGCGTGTCAATCGCCTTCGGCCTCGTCGGTCTCTGCTTGTTGGTGGTCGCTGTCCTGATCCTGAGGGCTGCACCCCGTGCTGCATTCGTCTTGTGGGCCATCGTGTTGTTCTTCGTCCCTGTCTGGGTCGGAGTGAGCCTGGGAGGCAGTTTCTCGTTGGCCGCGATCACCGCAATGACCCTCGTGGCTCTGGTGGCCTTGGGCAAGAACCTCCGCCTCTCCATCGTCGACCTCGCCATGGGGTTCTTGGTCTTGTTGATCGTCGGACAGTACGCGCTGGGTCTCGTTGGCCTCGCCAGCATGACGACGGCGCTGATCGAGTGGCTTGTGCCCTACGCTTGGGGTCGCCTGGTCCTCTCCCGAGTGCCGTCCTCCTTCGTCATTCAGTGCCTGGCCGTCTGCGCGACGGTTGCCGCTGCGCTGGCCATCATTGAGTTCGTCTCCGGAACGAACCTGTTCGTGTTGATCCCTCTGCGCGGTCCGTCGTACTCCACGTGGGGGCCACTCCAGATCCGGGCAGGGATCCTTCGCGCGGAGGGAGCGTGGGGACATTCGATCGCCCTCGGTGCAGCGCTCGGCATGAGCGCCCCCTTCGTCCTCAGCGCTCCCTGGAAGCCGGTCCCGCGCCTGCTGGCGGTCGTCGCCGTGGCGGTCGGAACTGTCCTCACGCTGAGTCGGATCGGCATGATCACCCTTGCGCTCGCGCTCGTGCTATCCATCCTCCGGCTTCCCGGCATCGGACGGATGGCACGCCTGGCGACCGGAGGTATGGGCGTCATCGGCGCTCTGATCATTGTGCCGACGATGAGCACAGTGCTTTCCGATGCGGGGCAGGAGGCCGAACGGAGCGCGAACTACCGGGGAACGATCTTCTCACTGTTCGACTACGTCAACATCGTCGGTTCAGCGCCGAGCTTTCGGGGCGTCACGGCCGGGGGAATCTACCTCGGCAGTTTCGCGAACTCGATCGACAACACCTTCCTGTTGACCGGTTTGCGTTATGGGTGGTTGGCCCTGGCGGCGTTCTGTTCCATCCTGGCCATCGTGGCCGTGTCGGTGTTTCTCCCTCATCAGGCAAACCCCGCGTCGGTCGCGGTCGCCGCACAGGTTCCGGGACTGTTCGCGGTGGCCTTGATCACCCAGTTCGGGATGTACTTCTGGTTCCTCGTCGGTCTTGCGGTGGCGTGGAACGCCGCGATCCGTCAACGACCGGGGCCCGAGGCGTTCGCCAGGGAGGAGACTCCCTCAGGCAAGAACGTCCCGATGTCCCTCGAAGGAGCGAGGGCGTCTCTCCAGTGATGAAGAACACGTGCGCTGTAGACTCCACAGACAGTCTGCGTTCCCGCGTTCGGCTCTTGCCGCGGTTCTCTGTTCCGCTGAGGAGGCACCTTCCATGACGCCCGACCCGTCCTCGTGGACTCTCATGCACATCTGGCGCGCGCTGAAGAGGCTGTGGGCCGTCATCGCCGTCGCTGTCGTCCTCGGTGCAGGTGCCGCCTATGTCCATGGCGCTCGGACGACCCCTCTGTATCAGTCCACATCGACGCTGGCATTCTCGGTCAGCCAGGGGTCGACGGCGGCGGACCTGGCAAACGGGAGTACCTACGCTCAGAACCAGATGCTGACGTTCGCGCAACTTGCCACGTCATCTGCGGTGCTGGAGCCGGTCATCGAGGATCTCGGTCTCCAGACCAGCGTGCAGGAACTCAAGCAATCGATCGTCGTGACGATCCCGCAGAACACCCTCATTCTCCAGATCAGGGTCTCCGCGCGCTCCGGGCAACGCGCGGCGGACCTGGCCAACTCGATCGCGAGCAGCCTGACCGAGGTCGTCCTCAAGGTCACTCCCAAACCGACGACGGGCGAGTCGCCGAACATCAATGCCACCCTCGTCAACCAAGCGGTCCCGCCGAAGGTTCAGGCTTCGCCGGACAAGCCGAAGGAGACCTTGCTCGGCGCCGGTGCGGGGTTCGTCGTCGGCCTCCTTGTGGTGCTCCTGCGGGCGCTGACGAATCCCCGGATCACCGACGAATACGAGCTGGAGCAGATCAGCGGCGGCCGAGTGCTCGGCGCCGTGAGCCGATGGCGCGCGGCAGACCGCCCCCGGAGTACCGAGGCGACTCCGGACGCGACGGCGGAGGAACTCCGACGCGTGGGGAGCGCCCTGGTCCACGCGGCCGCGGAACTGTCCGCCCGTCGGATCCTGATCGTCTCGCCCAACTCCGGAGACGGCCGGACGGAGATGACGTGCGGTCTGGCCACCACACTCGCTGGCCTGGGATATCGCGTGTTGATTGTGGATGGCGACCTCCACCGTCCACGCATCGCCGAGAATCTCGGCCTGGACAACGGAGCCGGCCTGACAACGATCCTCGCCGAGGGGACTCCGACCGCAGTCGTCGTGCAGTCACTGCCACACGGCGGTCCCGATGTCGTGGTGTCGGGACCGGCAGCGCGCAGTCCTTCCCGTCTTCTTGCCTCTGCCCGTATGCGCGCCATGCTGGAAGATGTCCAAGCCCGCTACGAGATCGTGTTGATTGACACGCCCCCGGGACTCAGCGTCGCAGACGCTGACCTCCTCGCCGGAATGACGGACGGGGCGGTGGTGATCGTCGATTCGACGAGGACGAGGCGTGAGGCCGTGGGCAAGGTGATATCGAACCTCGAAGGCTCAGGCGGTCGCGTGGTCGGCCTCGTCCTCAATCGCATGAGTCCCGACCGACGGGCCTCGCGCCGGACGATGTCGGGGAGGAGGTGACGGTGCGGCGCGCCGATCGCGTGGCAGTGGGGATGGCGACCTACCGGCGCCCGCATGCTCTGGCGCGGCTCGTCGAAGAGATCCTCGACCAGATCGACGACTTCTGCAGGCAGGGGGAGATCGTTCCTTCGTTCACGGTCATCGTCGTGGACAACGATGAGGCCGGTAGCGGGCGGGGAGCCGCCACTGCGAGCGGCGACAGGCGGGTCCGCTACGTCGTCGAGCCTCGGCCGGGGATCAGCGCTGCCCGCAATCGGATCCTCGATGAGGCGGGCGACTGCGATGTCCTTGTGCTCATCGACGACGACGAGCTGCCCCAGGCCGGGTGGCTGGCCCATCTGCTCGACGCATACGTGCGGTTCGACGCCGATGCCGTGAGCGGACCGGTCCGTGCGGTCTTCCGTGGAGGATCCGATCCTTGGATCGAAGCCAGCGGCGCCTACCGCGACTCGGAGCGTCACGCTCGGGCCACGGGGATGGTGATCGGCCGAGCAGCGACGAACAACCTGCTTCTGGATATGCGGACAGTGAGGCGTCTCGAACTGCGATTCGATGACGACATGGGCCTGACGGGAGGAGAGGATTCGCTGTTCACGGGCCAGCTCACGCGTGCGGGCGGGCGAATCGTCTGGTGCGCGGAGGCCCTTGTCGACGATCAGGTTCCGACTGAGCGGAACACACGAGACTACAGTCTGCGTCGGCGCTTCGCGACGTCCGCGACCCACGTGCGGGTCGAGCAGAGACTGCTCGACCCGGGCCCCCAACGGCTCCTGGGGCTGGCGCGTTGGCTGGCCATCGGAGCGGGGCAGATCGTCAAGGGTACTGGACTCGCTCTGTGGGGACGACTCGTTGGAATGCTGGGCGTGCGCGCCCGGGGAGAGCGGAAGATGGCGAGCGGCCTGGGGGTCCTCGCAGGGTGCCTGGGCCGCGTCCCATCGCCCTACGCTCGACGCCAGGAGAGCCCGTGACGCCCGGGAGCGTCCGCGAGGTCGTGGAGGCTCCGGTCCGGATTCTCACTGTCGCCATCCCGACGTTCCGTCGTCCCGGGCAACTGTCGAGACTGCTTGAGGTGCTCCCCTCGTGCCTGTCGGAAGTGCCGTCGAGCATTCGGGCCGAGGTTCTCGTCGTCGACAATGACCCTGATGGCTCAGCAAGCGAGGTCGTCAAGGAACAGGGTATCGCCGCGCGATACGTCGTCGAGACGACCCCCGGCATCGCCGCGGCCCGCAACCGCGCGCTCGATGAGTGCAGAGGGAGCGACTTCCTGGCGTTCATCGACGATGACGAGGTTCCTCGGCCCCGTTGGCTTCCCGCATTGATCGAGGTCGCGGAGGCTGCGGGAGCGACGGCCGTTATGGGCCGTGTGATCTCGGTCTTCGATGAGGATGTCGATTCATGGATTCTGGCCTCAGGCACGTTCCGTCGTCCCGAACGGCCCACGGGCCAGATCCTGAGGACGGCCGCGGCGGGGAATCTCCTGCTCGACCTGCGTCAGGTGCGCGCTCTCGGCGTGCGGTTCGACGAGCGGCTCGGACTGGGAGGCGGAGAGGACACCCTCTTCTCGCGCCAGCTCATCCTGCGCGGAGGGACGATCGTCTGGTGCAACGAGTCCGTGACGGAGGACACCGTCGTCGCGGCTCGTCTCACTCCCGCTTGGGTTCGCCAACGAGCGTTCAGCTCGGCAAACTCGACCGCGCGGGTCACACTGATGCTTGAGCCCAACGCCGTCAGACGTCTCGTCATGAGAGGGGCGTTCGTGGGTGGCGGTGCCGCGCGGATCGCGATCGGGGAGGCGCGGCATGCGTTCGGACGGGTGTGCCGGAGCCGTCACCATGACGCTCGGGGCGTCAGGCTCGCATATCGGGGATTCGGGATGGTGTCTGCCGCCTTCGGACATCTCCATGAGGAGTACCACCGCTGACCCGCAGGGCCGGCGCCGTCTCCGATCGGTCCCTCACCGGATCACTCGGCGGTCCCGGTCCGGGGTGCCGTCCTCGTTCGGCGGGGGACCAGCGAGAAGAGCAATGCCCCGTCGTCATCTGCGGGGTATGATCGCGCCCCGATCGGCCGACGCCGTCTCGGGCGCCGTCTCCGATCGGTCCCTCACCGGATCACTCGGCGGTCCCGGTCCGGGGTGCCGTCCTCGTTCATATCGAGGCCGCGGGCGCGTCGGGCGTCGCGGTGCAGCAGCAGCGCGCCGAGCCCCGCGGACACCGCCGATCCCACCAGCACGGCGGTGCGCGCGTCGTCGACCAGGGCGGTGTCGGGGAAGGACAGGCCGGCGATCAGCATCGACACCGTGAAGCCGATGCCGCACAGCAGCCCGATGGGCAGCAGGTCGCGCATGCCGACCGAGTCCGGCAGGCGCAGCCGCGTCCACCGGGTGACCGTCCACGTCGTGACCAGCACGCCCAGCGGCTTGCCGACGACCAGCGCGGCGATGACGGCCCATGTGACGGGTTGGCCCGCCATCCCCGCCGCGGACATCGGCACCCCGGCGGCCACCAGGGCGAAGAGCGGCAGGACCACGACGTTGGACCACGGGCGCAGAGCCCGGTCCAGGCGCGTGGCGCGCGAGACGGCCTCGCCGCGGATCGGGCGCGGCGGCACGGTCAGCCCCAGAGCCGCTCCTGCGATGGTCGCGTGGACGCCCGAGGCGTGCATGAGCGCCCACGCGGCGATCGCCGCCAGCGCGGCCAGGCCGACGACCCAGGGGCGCAGTCGCCCTCGTCGCATCAGCCACGCGAACGCGGCGATCGCGGCACAGGCCCCGGCGAGCGCCGCCCACGCGATGCCGCCGCTGTAGAAGACGGCGATGACGAGGATGCCCAGCAGGTCGTCGACGATGGCGAGCGTGAGAAGGAACGTCCGCAGCGCTCCGGGCAGCCCGCGTCCGAACAGGGCCAGCACGGCGGAGGCGAACGCGATGTCCGTGGCCGTGGGGATGGCCCATCCGTGGGCGAGCCCGCCGGCGCCGGACGCGTGGACGACGCCGACGAAGATCGCGGCCGGCATCGCCATGCCGCCCACCGCGGCGATCATCGGCACGGCGGCCTGACGAGGGCGGCTCAGGCTCCCCACCGTGAGCTCCTGGGCGAGCTCGATCCCGACGACCAGGAAGAAGACGGCGAGCAGGCCGTCCTGGACCCACTCGCCGAGCGTGAGATCCAGGTGGAGGGCGGAGGGGCCGATGCGGAGGTCGGTGGCCGCGAGGAACCCGCCGGACGCGGGGGAGTTCGCCAACGCCAGACCCAGGACGGCGGCCAACAGGATGAGGATCCCGGCGGTCGTCTCCCGTCCGATGAGGGAGCGCAGGCGGCTGGTCGAGGTGGGGGTCATCGGCGTCCTTTCCGGGGGTGTGGCGGCGCGAACGCCGACCAGACTTCCCGGCACACCGTCAGCCAGCGTACCCTCCCGCCGAGGTCGGCCCCTCCGTGACACCGACCCCACCCGCGACTTCGGTGCTCTTCTTCGCCGACTTCGGTGTTGTTTCGCCGCGACTTCGGTCTGTCGAGTTCGGTCCTGTTCTCCCACCAGTTCGGTGCTCTTCTCCCGCGACTTCGGTGTGGTCTGATGGCGGTGCTGAACGTGGCGGGTCTGCGCGCGCCGTGCCTACCCGCGCAGCTGGTCGCCCGTCACTCGGGGGAGCGCTCAGGCGTCCGGCCCGCCCTCGTCCCCGCTGGAAGCGCCGATCCGGACGTTCCTGTCCGCATGTCGGTGGCACGGCGCCGGGCCGGCCCGTAGGCTGGAGGCTGAGTGATCGGGACGACACTCATCGACGAGGAGGGGACGCATCATGAAGGGGTTCTTCAAGGCAGTCGGCGTGATCGTGCTGGTCGTTCTGGGCGGGTTCATCGCCCTCCAGTTCCAGGGGCCGCGGACGTTCCTCAAGGAGGAGCTGGGCGTCCAGCTCTGACGCGGCGCACGGGAGACGTGCGGTCGCGCTGAGAGCAGTCGTCTCCGGACCGCGCGTCTCCCCTTGAACTCAACCGTGCGCGCCGCCCTCGTCGTGGAGGGCGGCGGTTCCAGTGCCTGCCCGGCGTTGTCGGCCGAGCCGGGGACGAGGGCGGCCGCGTGCGTGGTGTCCGGGCGGCTGGCGGTGTCTGTGTGTATCGCGCGACGTCAGCGGGCGGCGGGGGTGGTTCAGTCGGGGAAGTGGAGGAGTTCGCGGGTGGGGACGCCGATGCCGTGGGCGAGGTGTTCGACGGTTTGGAGGGTGAGGTTGCGTTCGCCGCGTTCG
>JAFAAX010000018.1 GCA_023426345.1 Actinomycetes bacterium | reverse complement strand
GGGCGGCCCCCCGCGGCCAGCAGCTCCTCGACCAGGCCCCGCGAGTAGTCGGTCGGCGTGAGCACCAGGTCCCCACAGGCGTAAGAGCGACGCAGCCAGGCTCCGACCAGCGGGGACAGCCGGTTCGCCCCGCGGAAGGAGTCGCGGAAGTCCTGTTCGGTCGAGTGGGCGTGCATGACCACGGGGATGCCGCGGGCGCGCGCCAGCAGGGCGACCAGCACCGCATCGGGGAACACGGAGTTGAGATGGACGAAGTCCGCCCGGCCGTCGCGACGGCGGGGCGCCAGGATGGACCCGATGCCCGTCGCCACCCGGACGCCCAGCCGGGCGTACATCTGCTCCTGGTGGGCGGCGGCCACGCCCAGGCCCGACTTCTCCACCAACCGGGCCAGACCGCGGTACTGGCACACGGTGGGCCGGGCGCCGCCGGCTCCCGACGCCGCGCGCCGGCTTCGGAGGTCCTCGAGGTCGCCACGCGGATGCGCTGTCGGCGGCGGATCGACGAGGGCGCCCCGGCCGGCCGTGACGGCGTCGCTCACATCAGCCTCCCGATCCCGGGGATCCACGACGCGATCCACACCAGGCCGAACGTGTAGGCCGTGATCGCCCACGGCTTGCCCAGCAGGATGATCAGCGTGTACGTCCGCCAGCTCATCGTCGTCGTGCCCGCCATGTAGCAGAGGAAGTCGTCGGGGGCCACGGGCGCCACGATGGCGATCGCGAACATGCGGGTGAAGTTCTTGTGCCCGGTCCAGCGCCGGTAGCGGTCCCGGAACCTGGCCGGGAACAGGGAGTCGACCAGCGGCGTGGCGTAGCGGCGCGCCAGGTGGAAGGCGAACAGGGACCCCAGGCAGATCCCGATGTAGTTGTCGACCGTGCCCCACACGGCGCCGAAGAGCACCGGGCCCGCCACGATCCCGATGCCGCCGGGAAGAACGGGGATGACGACCTGGACGGCCTGCAGGAGGATGTAGAGCGCCGGCGCGACGGGGCCGACGCGCGCCATCAGCGCGCGCAGCTCAGTGACCGAGGTGAACGCGCCCGTCGCGATCCCCACGCCGAGGAGCGCCAGCGTGACCGCCACGCCGCTCACCGAGGCCCATTGGAGGAGCCGCAGGCGCCGACGCACCGCCGCGACGGCCCGGTCGTCCGCGGGCGCCGCGATCTCCGCCGCGCTCGTCGCCACGGCCTCCGATTCCTCCTGCACCCGCTCATCATGGGGCATCGAGGGCGTCGGGAGGGGCCGCGCCGCCCTCGTTCAGGGCACATTCAGGGAGTCCCCTGATCCCGGGCGCGACGAGGACGCCTCCCGTTCACACTCGCGCGGAGATCACGATTCGGTCACAATAGGAGCATGAACGGGGACGAGAAGATCAGCAGCCCGGACGACGGGGCGGCGGCGCCCGAGGGCGCTCTCAACGAGACGGATGGGGCTCTCACCCTGGCCGTCAATCTGGACGGCGATCAGGTGGGCGCCGGGTGGGGCAAGGCCCGCACCGTCGCCGTGGCCGTCATCGCCAACGCGCGCATCGTGTCCTGGGAGGAGCACGACGTGCGGTGGGACCTCTCCCATGACTCCCAGCAGGAGGGGCGCCACCACGCGGACATCGTGACGTTCCTCCGAGACCACGGCGTCCAGGTGGTCGTCACGGGCCATATGGGGCCGCCGATGGCCAACACGCTGCAGAAGCTCGGCGTGATCCCCCTGGTCAACGCCGCCGGCGACGCCCGGTCAGCGGCCCTGGAGGGCGCCGCGCTGGTGCTCGATGGGCGGGACGACCGGCTCGGGCCGGACGCGCAGGAAGCGGACTAATCTTCCACGATCGAGCGTGGTCGGGCCGGCCTCGACGGGGCGCCGAAAGGCAGACGGCGGCAGGGGCGCCGCGCTAGCGTCAGGTGTGACGCGCTTCCAAGTGCGGCGCGAGACCGATCTCGGACAGTGGAGTGGCACATGGCGAACGAGCCCCCAGCAGCACACACGGCATTCGGCGACACAGACTCCCCGGCCCCGGCCTCACCCTCAACCGCGGGCGCTCTTCCGCGGCCCGCCACCCCTCCGTGGCGCTACGCGATCGGGATGTTCGGGACGTCCATCCCGATCAACGTCATCAAGGGCTCGATGCTCTACTTCTACGTGTCGGTCCTGGGCATGGACGCGGCCGCCTATGCGGCGGTCTACACGGTCTACGGGATCATCGACGCGATCGACAACCCGGTGTTCGGCTACCTCTCCGACCGCACGCGTTCCCGGTGGGGCCGCCGCAAGCCGTACCTCATCACCGGGGCGATCCTGCTGCTGGTCGCCATGATCGCGCTGTTCTGGGTGCCCGACGGGGTCGTCGCCCAGAAGACCGGCGCGCTGGTCGCGTGGTTCGCGGTCTTCGCCATCCTGTCCGAGATGTCGGACTCCCTGATCAACGCGAATTACGGGGCGCTGCTTCCCGAGCTGTTCCCCGAGGAGAAGCGCCGCTCTCTCGCCAACTCGCTGCGGCAGGGCTTCCAGCTGGTGGCCATGATCCTGTCGCTGGGCCTCACCCCGCTGCTCGCCCGCAACGTGCTGGGCTGCGACGTCAAGGACGCCGCCTGCGCCGACCCGACGCGCGGCTACGAGCTGCTCGCCGTCATCTACGGCGTCCTGGCCACGGTCATCATCGTGTACATGGCGCTGGGCGTCCATGAGAACCCGGCCCGCGAGGCCGAGGAGCGCCCCGCGTTCTTCCGTTCGATCGGTCAGATCCTCACCAATCGGTACTTCTGGACGATCGGCGTCGTCTCCGCCTGCTACCTGGCGGCGATGTCGCTGATCCTGGGCGGCCTGCAGTTCTACGTCGACTACTCCCTGGGCGGCGACGGCATGGACGCGACGATCCTGCAGGTCGTCGTCATCGCCGCCTCCATCGGGTTCCTCGCGATGTGGACCCGGGTCGTCGCCCGGCGCGGCGCCGCCTGGACGTGGCGGCTCGCCCTCCCGGTGTGCGCCGTGTCCTTCCTTCCGCTGTTCTTCGCGAACAGCCTGGCGACCGCCGTCGTGGCGGGCCTGTTCGTGGGGCTGGGCTACTCGGGCATGCTGGCCACGAACGACCTCATCTTCTCCCGTGTCCTCGACCAGGACGCCCGCGATTCCGGCGTCCACCGCGAGGGCATCTTCTTCTCCGCGTTCGGGGTGCTCGGACGTCTCAGCGGGCTCATCGTGTCGCTCGCCCTGGTGAGCCTCCAGGTGTTCTTCGGGTACCGGTCGGGCGCCGAGCCGGGCGCCGACCCAGGCACCGCGTGGCGCGTCTACATGGCGATCTACCCCTTCGCGCTTCTCACCATCGGCGCGGTGATCTCCCGCTTCATCGAGATCCCCGGGGATCCGGAAGGCCCGGATGGCCGGAAGGGCATCGACGAGGGCGTCCCCCTCCCCTTCGGAGGCGATGACTGATGGGAACCGGACGGCGGTTGGTCCTGACGGCCGACGACTTCGGATACGACCCGGACTCGGCGGCGCTCGTGGCCGGTCTGCTGCGGCGCGGACGCGTGAGCGCGACGACGGCGCTGGCCGTGGCGCCGGACCTCGCCGGGGCCGCGCCCTCGTTGCGCGAGGCCACCGGAGGGGCGTGCGGACTCCATGTCGCTCTCTCCTCCGAGCGGGGCCGCGAACGCTGGGCGCCCCTGGCGGGCGCGGGTCGGACGGCTCGCCCCGCCGCAGCGGGGCCGGTTGTTGAAGCGTCCACGGCCGCGCAGAATCTGGCCGACCCGGACGGCCTGCTGCCCGTCGACCCGGCCGACTCCGAGGCCCGCGCCACGGACGCCCTGGTCGCCGAGGAGATCACCGCCCAGCACCAGCGCCTGCTCTCGCTCGGGCTCACCCCGGTCCGGATGGACTTCCACTCCGGCTGCGTCTACGGGCTGCACGGCCACTCGACGCTGGGGGCGGCCCTGCGGCTGTGCGCGCAGTGGGGGCTGGGCTGCCGACTGCCGCGCTCGCTCGATCTGTTCCTCGGACCCGATGCGCCGGTCGCCTTCCGAGAGCTCCATGCCCGTGCCGTCGCGGGAGCCGACGCGCTGGAGGTGCCGCTTCCCGCCACGATGGCCACGAACCAGCAGCCGACCTCCCAGATCGACGGGTACGACGCTCTGCGCGCCAGCTACCTCGATCTGCTCCCCCGCCTCCCCGAGGGGACGTCGGAGATCTTCCTCCATCCCGGCGCCGACACCCCCTGGGCCCGCGAGCGCTTCGGACGCGACTGGGACAAGCGGGTGTGGGAGGCCCGGCTGGTCGAGGATCCCGTCTGGCTGGAGGCCCTGGCGGCGGAGGGCATCGAGCTCGTCGCCACCTGGTAGTCCCTCCCGCCTCTCCCGCGAGGTTCGCCCATCGGGGACGGTGAGGTTCCCCCCAAGTGTGGCCGCAAGGTTCGCCGAGGTCGATGCGCCGGCTCGACGACTTCGCCCGTCTCACCACCGAAACCGGTACGCGCGGCACCACAGGCTCTCGAGACCGACACCTCTGGCACCCACGGAGCTCGGAACCCTCGAGATCGGTACTCGTGGCAGACCTCCCCGCCACAGATACCGAACTCGGCAGCGCCTCCTCCACCCCAACCCCGGTAACCGGGCCTCCCACCAGCACAAACGTCGGCACTCACGGCATCGCAGAGCCTGACCACGCATCGAGTTCGGTACCTGTGGCAGACCACACTGCCACACGTACCGAACTCGAGCACACACCCGCCACACGTACCGAACTCGAGTGCCGGTTGCCCACCCAGACCCCGCCACGCCCGCGTCCCTCGACCGTGGGAGAACGTCCGAGTGCGCCGACGACATCACCGAATCCCGTCACTGGCAGAAACCCCAACGCCGACAGACATCCCCCACAACCCCACTTGGGCGAACCTCGCAGCCCCGGATGGGCGAACCTCACGGTCACACGTGGGCGAACCTCGGCAGGAAGCGGCGCCGCGCCCACTTGATGAGCTCATCCACCCACAGGACGATCGAGGCCATCCCGATCGCCACGCCCCAGTGGGCAAGGTCCAGCGACGCCGTCCCGAAGGCGGTCTGGAGGAAGGGGACCTCCACGACCAGGACCTGCAGGCCGACGCCCAGCGCCAGCGCGCCCCACAGCCACTTGTTGACGAACAGGTGGTGGAAGGCGCTGACCGTCTCCGAGCGGGCGCACACCGTGAAGAACAACTGGCAGAAGACCAGGGTGGTGAAGGCCGCGGTGCGCGCGACGTCCAGGGAGTCGTGGCCCTCGATGAGCCCGCCCGGCAGGAAGATGTCCAGGGTGACCAGCATGAGCACGCCCATCAGGACGCCCGTGGTCAGCACATCGGTCCACATCGCGCGGTCGATGACCTTCTCCGACGACGTGCGGGGCCGCCGGGCCATGACGTCCTCGACCGAGGGGTCCACGCCCATGGCGAGCGCCGGCGCGGAGTCCGTGACCAGGTTGATCCAGAGGATCTGGGTGGCCAGCAGGGGCAGCACCACGCCGGTGCCGCCCTCGGCCTGCAACCCGATGACGCCCGCCAGAACCGTGCCCAGAAGGACCGCGGTGACCTCGCCCATATTGGAGGTGAGCAGGTACCGGAGGAACTTCTTGATGTTGTCGAAGATGCGGCGGCCCTCCGCCACGGCGTCGACGATCGTGGCGAAGTTGTCGTCGGCCAGCACCATCGTGCCCGCCTCGCGGGTCACCTGGGTGCCGGTGACGCCCATGGCGACGCCGATGTCGGCGGCGCGCAGGGCCGGGGCGTCGTTGACGCCGTCCCCGGTCATGGCGACCGTCTCACCCTGGGCCTGGAGCGCGTTGACGATGCGCATCTTGTGGGACGGGGCGACGCGGGCGTAGACGGAGACCTCGCGCACCGCGTCGGTGAGCTCCTCATCGGACATCGCCGAGAGCTCCTGGCCGGTGAGCACGCGGGCGCCCTCGTCGGCGATGCCCAGGTCCGCGGCGATCCGGCCCGCCGTGGCGGGGTGATCGCCGGTGATCATGAGGACGCGCACACCGGCGCGATGGGCCTCCGCGACCGCCGCGCCCGCCTCGGGGCGGGCCGGGTCGATGATGCCGACGATGCCGGCCAGGACCAGGTCGCGCTCAAGGCCGTCCAGGACGCCCGTCCCCATCGACGAGGCCGCCCCCTCCACCTCGGCGCCGGGTCCCGTGGGGGGCGTGGCGACCCGGGAACCACCATCCCCGTGCCCGACCTCGTCGCCCGCTCCGGAGACCTCGCCGCGCACCCGGGCGGCGTCGCCCTCGTCGATGAGCCGGTACCCGACGGCCAGCGTGCGCAGGGCGCGCCCGCTCATGCCCTCGACCTCGGCCAGGACCCGGCGACGGCGCTCGTCGTCCAGGGGGACGGCCTCGTGGCCGACCCGGATGTGCGTGCACAGGTCGAGGAGGACGTCCGGGGCGCCCTTCGTCGTCATCGTGTACCCGGCATGCGCGGCGTCGGCGTGAACAACGCTCATGAGCTTGCGCTCGGAGGTGAAGGGGATGACGCCGACCCGCTGGAAGCGGCCCTCGCGGGCGCCCTGGGTGCCGAGTTTGCGCTCGGCCACCAGGAAGGACCCCTCGGTCGGGTCGCCCAGCACGCGCCAGGCGCCCTGGGCGTCCTGGGCCAGCTCCGCGTCGGAGGCGAGCACGCCGCCGGACAGGACGACCGTCACCTCCTCGGCCGCGGGCCCCTCCAGGCGCTCCGCGTCGGGCACGCGATCGCGGTCCTGGTCGGGGGCCACCTGGCCCACAGGCTCGTAGCCGACGCCCGACACCATCGTGATGCCCGACGCGGTGACGACCTCCTGGATCGTCATCTCGGAGCGCGTGAGCGTGCCCGTCTTGTCCGAGCAGATCACCGTCGCGGAGCCCAGGGTCTCCACGCTGGACAGCTTTTTGACCACCGCGTTGCGCTTCGCCATCCGTTGGACGCCGAGCGCCAGGACGACGGACAGGATCGCGGGCAGGCCCTCCGGGACCGCCGCGACCGCCAGCGAGACGGCCAGCAGCAGCGCCTCGATGAACCCCTGGAAGGACTGCACGTTGCCCAGCGCGACCAGCAGGACGATCACGACGACGGCGATCACCATGACGACGACGCCGAGCGTCTTGGAGACGCCGGAGATCTCCCTCTCCAGCGGCGTCGGCGCGTCCTCCACGGCGTCGAGCAGGTCCGCGATGGCCCCCATCTCCGTGTGCGCGCCCGTCGCGGTGATGACGGCGCGCGCGCTGCCCTGGGCGACCGCCGTCCCCTTGAAGACCATGCTCGCGCGGTCGCCGATCTGCGCGTCGGTGGAGACCGGCGCCGTCGACTTCGACGCGGGCTCGGACTCTCCTGTCAGGGAGGACTCAATCACCCTCAGAGAGTCGGCGCGCAGCAGACGCGCATCGGCGGGGACCTGGTCGCCCTCGCCGAGCAGGATGATGTCGCCGGGGACCAGCTCCTCGGCGGGCATCTCCAGGCGCGCGCCCTCCCGGATCACCTGGGCGGTCGCGGTGGTCATCTGCTGCAGGGCGGCCACCGCGTCGTTCGCCTTGCCCTCCTGCACCAGCCCGATGACGGCGTTGAGCACCAGGACGGCCAGGATGACGGCCGAGTCGATCGGGACGCCCGCCGCCCCCTCCAGCACCCACGCGACCGTCGAGATGACGATCGCGACCAGCAGGAGCACCACCAGCGGATCCCGGAACTGATCGAGGATCCTGCGCCACAAGGGCGTGCGCCGAGTGGCGCGCAGTTCGTTGGGGCCGTGGGCGGCCAGACGGCGGGCGGCCTCGTCGGAGGTGAGTCCGCTGTCCGCGTCGGTGAGGAGGTCGGCGACGACCTGGTCCGCCGGATGCGCGAAGGGCATCGACGAGGGCGACGCCGCCTGCGCGGGCGCTCCCTCCTCGGAGGCGGCCGCGGCTTCGGCGGGGGCTGGGAGGGCCGGAGAGGCGGCGGACGCTGAGAGGGCGGCCGGGGTCGTGGGGCCCGTGGGCGTTGCAGGGCCCGTGGGCCGCGGGGAGTCGGGAACGCGCGCTGGCGCAGGGTCGTCCATGGGGGAATTCAAGCAGGTCCACGGGCCTCCCGCTCGGGGAGACGCGGTCCCTCGGACTGGCGAGGTGGTGGCCGCGCCGTCCTCGGCCGGCCCGCTCGGGCAGATGCGGTCTCCTCCTCAATTCTGTCTTCTGTCGCGGCGCCCCCGTCGAGCGCTGTCAGGGAGGTCCCGCCCGGGTCGGGGAGAGATGCCGGAGGCCGTGAGACCATCTCGGACTCCGGTGGGCCCGTGGGGGAACGTGACGTGTCAACGCGCCGCGCGAACCTTCAGACCCCAGATTGCCCCGGAGCAACGATGACGCCACCCAGGCTGAACGCACACGCAGGAGGGAACCGAACTCGCGGCGGAAGAGGACCGAAGTCGCGGGGAAAGAGGACCGAAGTCGCGGGGCTGTCGGCGCGCACTGGACGAGCGCGCCCGGTCTCACCTCGCCCCGCCTTGCCTCGCCCCGCTCCACCTCGGCCCGGCCCGCCTTGCCTCGCTCCGCCTTGCCTCGCCCCGCCTTGCCTCGCCCTGCTCCACCTCACCCCGGCCCGGCTCACCCCGGGCCAGCCCAGCCCGGAGGAGGAGACGCCCGCGGGGAGGGCCTCAGTCGAGCGCGACGCCCTGGCGGGCGAGGATATCGGCGAAGGGCTCCAGGGACTCCGCGCGGTACTGGCGGCGGAAGTCCTCGAAGTCGGGGCGGCCGGCAGCGCGCAGAGGGAAGGCCTCGACGGGCAGCTGGCGGTCGTCGGTCACCTTGACGTCGATGACGACGGGCTCCGTCGTGTCCGCGACCTGGTCCAGGACATCGCGCATCTCCTGGCGGGTTCGGACCGTGTAGCCGCGCACGCCGTAGCCCTCGGCCACCTTCGCGAAGTCGACGTCCGACAGGTCGACGCCGGAGTGGGGCTGGTGGGTGTCGTCCTGCTCGGCCTCGATGAAGCCCAGCGACTTGTTGGTGAAGACGACGTTGATGATGGGGAGATGCTGCTCGGCCTGGGTGACCAGATCCTGCGCCACCATCGCGAAGCCGCCGTCGCCGGACAGCGTCCACACCTGCCGGCCGGGGAACTCGACGGCCGCCGCGATCCCCGCCGGCAGGCCGTAGCCCATCGTCGCGTACAGGGGCGACGTCGTCATCAGCTTGTCGGGGTCCAGGTGCAGGAAGCGGGCGGACTGGATGTTGACGTTGCCCACGTCGACGCCGAAGACCGCGTCGCGGGCCGCGACCCGGTTGATCTCCGCATAGACGGCCTCCAGGCGGACGGGCAGGTCCTGGTCATCGGCGCGCCGGGCGATCCAGGCGTCCCACTGCCGCTTGTCCTCCTGGGCCGCGGCCAGCCAACGGGAGCGCCGGCTGGGCTCGTCATCGGCGCGGGACGCGGAGACGGGATCGACGGCCGCCGCCTGGGCACGTGCTGTCGAGTCTGCGGAGGTCGAGGCGGGAGCCGCCGTTGCGATCCGCGCCCGGGCGGCGTCCAGCAGCTGCTGGAGGAACGTCGGAGCGTCGGCTCGGACGCCCAGCTCGACCGCGTGGCGGGCCCCGATCGCGGAGGGATCGATGTTGACGTCGATGAAGCGGGCCGTCGGGTTGAACATGTGCGCCCCGAACTCGTAGTTCGAGCCGACGAAGAGGACCAGGTCCGCGGCCCGTGCGACATCGACGGACGGCTTGGTGGAGACGCGGCCGGTGCTGATCATGTAGGAGGGATGGGCGTCGTCCAGGATCGTCTCGCCCAGATAGGTGGACAGCAGGGGGAGATCCAGGAGCCCCGACAGCTCCGTGAGCTGCCGGGTCGCTCCGCGCGCCCCCTGCCCGAAGTAGATGATCGGACGGTCGGCCGAGGTCAGCAGTTCCAGCGCGGCGGCCACGTCCTCCGGGCGGGCGGGCCGCTGCCACTCGGGCTGGGTCCACGTGTTCGCGGAGGACACGTAGCCGTCCTCGATCTGCGCCCATCCCAGATCCTTCGGGATGACCACGACGGCCACACCGCGCTGGGCGTAGGCCTGGCGGATCGCCGTGTCCACGACCTGGGGCAGCAGCTCCGCGGCGGTCACCGTCCGGTTGTAGACGGCGACGTCGTCGAAGACCGGGTTCTCCGGCATCTCCTGGAAGTAGTCGGTGTTCATCAACGAGGTCGCGACCTGCCCGACCAGTGCGAGCACCGGCGCGTGATCGGCGCGGGCGTCGTAGAGGCCGTTGAGCAGGTGGACCGCGCCCGGTCCGGCCGAACCGAGGACCACGCCGATCCGTCCGGTGAGCTTGGCCTGCGCCTCCGCGGCCAGGGCGCCGACCTCCTCATGGCGCACCCCGACGTAGTGGATGCGGTCGCGGAAGTCGTGGACGGCGTTCATCGTCGAGTCCAGCGACCCTCCCGGCAGGCCGTAGATCGTGCGGACCCCCCAGCTCTCCAGGACCTTCATCATCGCGTCGGCGGCTGTGATCGTCGTCATCGTCTTCCCCCTTGCTCGATCAGACGGGCGTCGCGGCTCGACCCTCGTCCACGTGCGGCCTCGAGGCTATCGCCATTTAGTTGACTGTTCAATCATTTGTGAGCGACCGATCTCTTCCCGCCCGCCTCCACGTCCGTTCAGCGGGCAGGTCGCCCGCCTCCGGCTCCGACGGCGGACTGCGCGCGCCGCGAGAGCGGCGCCGTCCTCGTCAATGAGCGACGACCACCCCGCCCGCCGGCCATTCCCGCCGCGAACTGCGGCCCGACTGACGAAACCGACGGGGACGCCCTCGTCGATGACGTGGGACCATGGGAGCGTGCCCACCGACGCCCCCGACCCCCGACCCGGCAGCGGGGGCGCGCGGCCCACTCCCCCGTGGCGCTACGCGATCGGCATGCTCGGCACCTCGATCCCGATCAACGCCATCAAGTCGTCGATGCTCTACTTCTACGTCGAGATCCTCGGGATGGACGGGGCGGCGTATGCCGCGGTGTACAGCGTCTACGGGATCATCGACGCGATCGACAACCCGGTGTTCGGATACATCTCGGACCGCACGCGCACCCGGTGGGGGCGTCGGCGCCCGTACCTGGTCGGAGGGGCGCTGGTGCTGCTGGTCGCCATGGTCGCGTTGTTCTGGGTGCCCGACGTCATCACCGCGCGGCGCACGACGGCGCTGGTCGCCTGGTTCGCGGTGTTCGCGATCCTCTCGGAGATGGCGGACTCACTGATCAACGCCAACTACGGGGCGTTGCTGCCCGAGCTGTTCCCCGCTGAGAAGCAGCGCGCGCTGGCGAACACGCTGCGCCAGGGGTTCCAGCTGGTGGCCGTCATCGTGGCGACGGGTCTCACCCCGCTGCTCGCGCGCGACGTCCTGGGATGCGAGGCCGCCGACGCCGGGTGCACGGACCCCACCGGGGGCTACCGGATCCTGGCCGTCGTCTACGGGATCGTCGCCACCGCCGTCATCCTGTTCATGGTCGCCGGCATCCACGAGGTCCCCGGCCGCACCGACGAGCATCCGCCCGGGCTGCTGGGCACCTTCGTTCAGATCCTCACCAATCGCTATTTCTGGGGGATCGGCGCCGTCTACTTCTGCATCGGCGCCTCGGCGGCGATGATCGTGGGCGGCCTGCAGTTCTACGTCACCCACACGCTGGGCGGAGGGGCGCGGGAGACGACTCTGCTGGAGATCGCCGTCGTCGCGTCCGCCGGCGCGTTCCTGGCCGGCTGGACCGCGGTCGTCCGACGGCGAGGGGCCGCGTGGGTATGGCGCGCCGCCCTGCCCCTGACGTCGATCGCCGCCTGCCTGCTGTTCCTGGCGGACTCGCTGCCCGAGGCGATCGGGGTCGGCGTGTTCCTGGCCGCGGGAGCCTCGGGGCTGCTCGCCTCCAACGACCTCATGCTGGCCCGCGTCCTCGACGAGGACGTCCGCCGCACCGGCCTGCACCGCGAAGGCGTCTTCCTCTCCGCCTTCGGCGTGCTCGGGCGGCTGGCCGCGATTCCGGCGTCACTGGCATTGGTGAGCCTCAACTGGTTCTTCGGCTATCAGTCGGGGGCGCATCCCGGTCCCGACCCGGCGCTCGCGTGGCGCGTCTACCTCACGCTTTACCCCGCCGCGCTGATGGCGATCGCCACCGTGATCTCCCGCTTCATCCGCATTCCCGAGGACACGCCGCTCGCGCCCTGACTCTGGCGCTGGGCCCGGGCCTGGGCCTGGGCCCGGCCCGTGAACCATGCGCGGGTGGGGCGGCGAGGCGGCGAGGCGCGGGAAGTTGGAGGCGTCACGGTGCGGCAGGGTTCACGACGCCCCAGATACTGCGCGACCTGCGCAGAAATCAGAGGCGTCAAGACGCGCTTGAGCCCATGACGCCCCAGATGCTGCAAGCGGCCCACTTGGGTGAACCGCGCGACCCCCCTTGGGCGAACCGCGCGGTCGGGCGGGCGGGGTGAGGGAACGGGTCGGTTCGCAGGGTCCAGGGGTATACCCCCGGGGGGTATTGCGCTAGACTGCCTCATGCTGCCGCACCGAAGGAGTGACCCGAACCGATGGATCCGTTGAACGCCGTGGTCGTCATCGCCGGAGTGGCCCTGACGGCCTTTCTGGCCTGGTTCTTCCTAGCGCCGCGCCGCGCGCAGCGAGCCGAGGAGCACGACGGGACGCAGGTCGTGCACATCACCGTCAAGGGGGCCTACTCCCCCAGCGACATCCAGGTGAGGCCCGGCGCGCCCGTGCGTCTGGAGTTCGATCGCCAGGAGTCCGGCGAGTGCACGTCGCACGTCGTCTTCCCGGACCTGGGACTCGACCGGGCGCTGCCCGCCTTCCAGACGACGACCGTCGAGTTCACTCCCGACCACGCCGGCGATCTGCCCTTCCACTGCGGGATGAACATGGTCCACGGCGTGCTCCGGGTGCGCGAGCCGGCCGATGCGACAGCCGCCGCCGGGGCTCCCGCACCAGACCGGGCCGCCGCCGCGACGTCCGCGATGCCCGCGGCCGCTTCGGCTCACCCCGCCCAGCCCGCCCATCCCGCTCGTCCGACCGGGAACCCCTCGTCCCCGACCTCCCGCGATGACGTGGCCGGCGAGCAGGAGGCGACCGACCGCGAGCGCGCCGCGCAGATCCGCGACCTGCGCGGACGGGTGATCCTCGGCGCCGTCCTCACCCTGCCGGTGCTGGTGGCGACGATGGCGCACATGGCGGGCGCCACCTGGGTGCCGGAGGCGTTGCTCGCCCCATGGGTGCAGCTGATCCTCATCACGCCCGTCATGGTGTACACGGGCTGGCCCGTCCACACGAGCGGTTGGGCGGCGTTGATCCACCGCGCACCCGAGATGAACGCGCTGGTCACGTTGGGGACCAGTGTCGCCTACGCCTTCAGCCTGTGGGCGACGGTGGCTCCGCAGACGCTGCCCGAGGGCGCTCGCGAACCGTACTTCGAGACGGTCGGCACGATCCTCACGCTCATGCTGCTCGGGCAGATGCTGGAGGCCCGGGCGCGCGCCGGCACCGGCGAGGCGATCCGCGCGCTCATCGAGCTGCGCCCCTCGACGGCGCACGTCATCCGCAGGGCCGCCCGCCCCCGCCCCGACCCCGCCCATCCCAACAACCCCGCCCACCCCGCCCGCGCGGAGGCCCGGGAGCAGGAGATCCCCGTCGAGGACGTCGCCGTGGGCGATCAGGTGGTCGTCCGCCCCGGCGAGAAGCTGCCCGTGGACGGCATCGTCGTCTCCGGCGACTCCTCGGTCGACGAGTCGATGGTCACCGGCGAGTCCCTCCCTGTCGCCAAGAGCCCCGGCGACTCCGTCATCGGCGCGACCGTCAACGGCACCGGGTCCCTGCGCTACGAGGCGACGAAGGTCGGCGCCGACACGGTCCTCTCCCAGATCATCGCGCAGGTGCGCCGCGCCCAGACGTCGCGCGCCCCCATCCAGAAGGTGGCGGACCGCATCTCCGGATACTTCGTGCCGGCTGTCATCGCGATCGCGATCTGGGCGTTCGTCGCCTGGTTCCTCGCGGGTCCGGACCCACGGGGCCTCCATGCGCTGGTCGCCGCCGTGTCCGTGCTGGTCATCGCGTGCCCGTGCGCGCTGGGACTGGCCACTCCCCTGTCGATCACGATCGCGATGGGCAAGGGCGCCCGCGCCGGCCTCCTCATCCGCGGCGCCGACGCCCTGGAGGTCGCCCGCGCCGTCGACACGGTCATCCTCGACAAGACGGGCACGGTCACGCGGGGCAAGCCGGCGCTCACCGACGTGGTCGTCTCTCCCTCCGGCCTCACCGGCGTCCCCCTCGACGAGGGCGACCCCGCCCGCCCGAGCGACGCTCCTTCCCGCGGTTCCGGCGCGGCCAGGCCGGGTCCGTCCTCGCGGGCGGTCGGACCGTCCGCCGACGGCGCCTTCGCACCGGACGAGCTCCTGGTCCTGGCGGCCGCGGCTGAGCGGGACTCCGAGCATCCGCTCGGAGGAGCGATCGTGGCGGGCGCGCAGGAGCGCGGGCTGACGGTGCCCGCCGCCCGGGACTTCCGGTCCATCACCGGCGGCGGTGTCCGCGCCACCGTCGACGGGCGCGACGTCGTGGTGGGGACGGCGCGGCTGCTGGAGGATCAGGGGCTGCCCGCCGACGGCCCCGGTGGGCTCGCCGACGCCTCGCGCACGGCCGATGAGCTGGCCGGCCAGGGCAAGACACCGATGCTCGTCGCCGTCGACGGCCGCGTCGCGGGCGTGGTGGCGGTGGCCGACACCCTGAAGCCGGGGTCCGTCGCCGCGGTCGCCCAGCTGCGCGACCGCGGCCTCGACGTCCGGATGGTGACGGGCGACAACCGGGCGACGGCGGCCGCCATCGCCCGCCAGGCCGGCATCGACCACGTGGTCGCGGAGGTCCGGCCGGCCGACAAGGCCGCGCTGATCGAGGCTCTCCAGCGCGCCGGCCACCGCGTCGCGATGGTCGGCGACGGCATCAACGACGCCCCGGCCCTGGCCCGGGCCGATCTGGGCCTGGCGATGGGCACCGGCACGGACGTCGCCATCGAGTCGGCGGATGCCACGATCATCTCCGGCGAGCTGCAGGGCGTGGCCACCCTGCTGGACCTGTCGCGCGCCACGATGCGCAACATCCACCAGAATCTGGGCTTCGCCCTGGGCTACAACGGCATCGGCCTGCCCATCGCCGCGGGCGTGCTGTACCCGGCCCTGGGGATCACCCTCAGCCCGATGCTGGCGGGCCTGGCGATGGCCCTGTCGTCCCTGTCCGTCGTCACCAACGCGACGCGGCTGCGGACGTTCCGCCCGGCCGGGGCGTCGCCCTCGTCAATGAACTCCCCTGTCGGCGCGGCCCGCCCGAGGCCGGCACGCGAGGTCGGAGGACCGACCTCCGGCACCCACCCCGCGCCCCGCGCGCATTCCCACGATTCAGAGGAGCCCACCATGGACATGCCCACCACCGCCGTCACCGATCCCGTCTGCGGGATGTCGATCGACCCGGATACGGCCGCCGCGACCCGCCAGTACCAGGGGCAGACGTACTTCTTCTGCTCCAACGGCTGCGCGACGAGCTTCGACAAGGATCCGGCGCGCTACACCGCCTGAGCGCGGCCCGGCCAGGCCAGGAATGATCGACGAGGGCGACCCCCCTCGCGGGACCGGGAGTTCCGGAAGGGGGGTCGCCCTCGTCGGCGCAGGCTCAGGCGCGGCGGATCCAGGCGGTGGCCTCCGCGGGCAGGACGGAGCCCTCCACGGGCACGCTCGACAGGACGACGGCCGCGGCATCGGCCGCGCCCAGGTCGACGGGCTCAGCGCCGAAGTTCGTCACGACCTCCCAGCCGCCGGGGCGGGCGAAACGCAGGACGTCGTCGCGGCCGGTGTCGACCCAGGCGAGCTGCTCGGGCCCCTCCAGTTCGCGGCGCAGGTGCAGGGCCGCGCGGTAGAGGGCGAGCGACGACGAGGGGTCCCCCTGCTCGGCCTCGACGGAGAACCGCGCCATCCACGCCGGCTGGGGCAGGTGCGGCGCGCCGTCCCCGAAGCCCAGCGAGGGGCCGGAGGTCGTCCAGGGGATCGGCACGCGGGCGCCGTCGCGGCCGACGTCCTGACCCGGGGAGTGGAAGAAGGTCGGGTCCTCGCGGGCGTCGTCGGGGATCTCAGCGACCTCGTGGAGGCCCAGCTCCTCGCCCTGGTAGAGGTAGGTCGAGCCGGGCAGGCCCAGGATGAACAGGGTGGCGGCGCGCGCGCGGCGGGAGCCGCGCTCACGGTCGAGTTCGGGGGAGACTCCGCCGCTGAGCAGCCACCGCCCGCCCTGGCGCTCGCAGGGCCGCCCGTTCGGCAGCTTCGCCGGGGCCGGCAGGCCGTAGCGGGTCGGATGGCGGACGACGTCGTGGTTGGACAGCACCCACGTCGAGGACGACCCGGAGGCGGCGACCAGCGCCAGGTTCTCGGCGACGATCGTGCGGAACTGGCCGGCGTCGAAGTCGGCCTCGAGCAGGTCGAAGTTGAAGGACTGCCCCAGGCTGTTCGGGTTCGCGTAGCGCGGGACCCGGTCGGGGGCCACCCAGGCCTCGGCGACGGCCGTGCGCGGCGGGTCGTAGGAGTTGAAGACCTTGCGCCACTCGGCGTAGACCTCCTGGACGTCGTCGCGGTCCTCGGTGGGGTGGAACCCGTCGCGCGGCATGGCCTGGAGCTCCGCCCAGGTGGGCAGCGGGTCGGCGGAGAGATCCTTGGTGAGCGAGTGGGCGACGTCGACGCGGAAGCCGTCGACCCCGCGGTCCGCCCAGAAGCGCAGCGTCGTGAGGAAGTCCTCGCGGACCTCGGGGTTCGCCCAGTTGAGGTCCGGCTGCTCGATGGCGAAGGTGTGGAGGTACCACTGGCCGGGCGTCCCGTCGGGCTCGGTGACCCGCGTCCACGCGGGGCCGCCGAAGGAGGCGATCCAGTCGGCGGGAGCGGTGTCCCCGTCCGGCCCCAGGCCGTCACGGAAGATGTAGCGGGCGCGCGCGGCGGAGCCGCGGGGCGCGGCCAGGGCCTCCTGGAACCACGGGTGCAGGTTCGAGGTGTGGTTCGGGACGATGTCGACGACCACCTTGATCCCGCGGGCGTGCAGGGCGGCGACCAGGGCGTCGAAGTCCTCCAGGGTCCCCAGGCGGGGGTCGACGTCGCGGTAGTCGGCGACGTCGTAGCCGCCGTCGGCCAAGGCCGAGGGGTAGAAGGGCGACAGCCACACGGCGTCGACCCCGAGGTCCCGGAGGTAGTCGGCGCGCGAGGTGATGCCGGGGATGTCGCCCAGTCCGTCGCCGTCGGAGTCGGCGAAGCTGCGCGGGTAGACCTGGTAGACGACGGCTTGGCGCCACCAATCGGCGGCGGGCGCCGCCGCGCCGGTGACGGGGACGAATTGGGCGTCGCCGGACGTCACGTCGAGGGATGCAGTCATGGAGTGCTCCTGGAAGGATGGGGTCGAGGGCGGATCCACTCGCCGACCACGCCCGGATCAACTAGATTCGGATAGCGAATCAACTCGCTGGGATCAATGAAACACCGCCCGCGGCAAGGAGGCAAGTCTATGGCAGTCGACCCCTCGGGAACGTCCGGCGCGTCCACGGCGGAGGCGGCATCCCCGGCCTCCTCGACGGCGATGTCGGCGGATGCGGGGGCGCCCTCGTCCACGGTCGCCGCCCTGCGCGCGATGCCCCACCCGGCGCGGGCCAGCATGGACGCCGTGCTGGGGGTCGCGTGGGACGCGCCCGGGCCGTTCACCGCGGCGGACGCGCTGGCGGCGGCGGGGCTCACCCGCTCGACGACGATCGAGGCGATCGACGACCTCGTGCGCCTCGGCCTGCTGCGCGAGCTGCCCAATGCCCGCGGGGACGCCGCCTACTCCCGGGGCCGGCCCGCCCGCCGCTTCGAGCTGGCGGACGACGCGGCCGTCGTCATCGGCCTCGACGCCGGGCGCACGCACATCACGACGACGGTGGCCGATCTGCGAGGG